>CAZYSJ010000141.1:0-9159 GCA_964649875.1 uncultured Caldilineaceae bacterium | reverse complement strand
CTGGAAGCGGTGCGCCGCAGTCAAGACTGGCAGGATATTCCGTTCCTCTTCCTGACCGCGCATAACACGCAGACGGCGATCCGCACAGGCAAGGAACTGGGCGTTGACGACTATCTGGTTAAGCCTTTTGAGGTGGATGACTTAGTCGTCGCCATGGAGAACAAGCTGCGGCGGCTGCGCGAGGTCCGCCAGAGCGCGGAACGCCGTTTGGACGAGACGCGGCAGCAGTTCCTCAACCTGATCTCGCACGAGCTGCGCACGCCGTTGGCTCCGATCGTCGGCGGGACGGAACTGCTGGCGGAGAGCATCGCGGTCACGCCCGATGAGTCGGTCCAGGAGTTGATGGAGTTGGTGCAGGTGGGCGTGGATCGTTTGCAACACCTGCTCAATAACGTGTTGCTGTACACCGAGTTGAACAGCGGCAACCTCAAGCCGCGCTTCGAAAGCCTGGCCCGCGTGTTCGATCTGCGCGATGTCGTGCAGGAGGCGTGTCTGACCGTGGCTGCGGACTGGGAACTCGCCGACAAGCAGGTCGATTTGCAGATTGACGATTCGACAGGCCCGGTTCCGGTGCGCGGCATCCACGACGTTCTGCGGGCGTTGGTGGTGGAGCCGCTGCGCAACGCTTTTGCTTTTTCTCCCTCCGGCGGGCGCGTCGTGGTAGAGGTGCAGCGCAACGTGTCCAATGTCACCGTAACCATTGCCGATCAAGGGCCGGGCGTTCCCGACGGTCAACTGGCGCATATCTGGAAGCCGTTTACACAGATAGAGCGCCGGCAGTACGAGCAGCAAGGCGTGGGGCTTGGTCTGCCGATTGCTCGCGCGGCTGCAGAACTGCATGGCGGCGACTGCACGATTGAGACGGAAAGCGGCGCCGGCATGCGCTTCACGGTGCGTCTGCCGTTGGCGTCGGGCTGAGGCATTGGGGCGACCGAAACGGCAAGCGTTTTGGCTGCGGCAAGGCATTGCTACCAAACAATATGTAGCAAGCGTTACGGATTACGGCACGCGTTCATGCTATCCTGGACAGGCGTCCGGCGTTTTCGTCGCGACGAAACGCCGCAGAACCCTGGCGGACATAGATGTCCAGACCTTCAAGGAGGACCTAAACATGAGCGAAAAGAATGCCTATGTCGAAAAGCTCAAAGCTCAGCTCGATGTGGTGACCGCGGAAATCGATAAGCTGGAGGCCAAGGCTCGATCGGCCCAGGCCGATGCTCGCATCGAAATGGAAAACCGGATCAGCGAATTGCGCGAACAGCGGGAATCGACCCGTTCGAAGATCGCCGAGATCGAGAACGCCAGCGAGGACGCCTGGGAAGACCTGAAAGAGGGCGTCGAGAGCGCCTGGAACGCCTTCCGCAAGGGCCTAGACGACGCAACGGCGCGTTTTAAGTAACGCTTCTATCTGCATGAGTCTATCTGCATGAGTCGTCAGTCAGGGCGGGGCTTGTCTCGCCCTGACATTTATGTGCTGCTGCCGCAGCCTGTATGTCCTCTCTCCAATGACCCGCCCTTCAAGCCTCTGGGTCAACTTGTCTGATGTTCTAGCCGTATAGTACGATGACGCTGTAATCCCTTACTAGCGCTTCGCTTGTTCCTTTCAATCAACTCTGTTGCGCGCATGGCCGGCCATTGGCCGGCGGGCCGCCCTTAACCGGTGCACAACGCTGAAGGCAAGTGCGTATGAGCGAAAAGATCTTGATCGTCGATGATCAAGCGGTGATGTTGCGCCTCCTCTTTCATCCGCTGGAACGCGAAGGATTTTCCGTTATCACGGCCATGTCCGGGACGGAAGCGCTGGAAAAGATCCGGAGCGAGCAGCCCGATCTGGTGATTTTGGACATTATGCTGCCGGACATCAGCGGCATTCTCGTCTGCAATCGCGTGCGCCAAGCGTTGGAGATGGTCGATCTCCCCATCATATTGCTCAGCGGGCGCACCGAATTGGAAGCGAAGATCGAAGGCTTGGAGGCAGGGGCCGACGACTATGTGACCAAGCCGGTGGACCCCAAAGAGATGATCGTGCGCGTCAAAACCCTGTTGGCCCGCACCCAACGTCTGCGCCAATCGGCTCCCCCTCCCGTGCAGCAGACAAGCGTCCGCTCGTTGCAAGGCGTCCCGATCGCGGTCATCGGCGCCAAGGGCGGCGTGGGGGCGACTACGCTCGTCGCCAATCTATCCGCCGCCATGGCCGTGCGCGGGCACAAAGTCGTGGCGGCGGAGATGCGGCCCTTTTTCGGCGCGTTGGCTCGTCAATTCGGCGTCAAGCCGGACGCTACCATCAAGGCGCTGCTGGAGATGGGGCCTAAGGCTATCAGCGAGGCGCAAGTCAGTGCACGGCTGGTTCCGGCGGGCAACGGGCTGCAATTGCTCCTCGGCCCGCAACAACTCCTAGATTACCGGGAAATCCAAGCCGAGCAAGCGGAAGCCATCGTCGACGCGTTGGTTCGGCTGGCCGCGTTTGCGCTCATCGACCTGCCGCACATGCCGTCGGTCGCCAGCCGGGCGGCGCTGCGTTCAGCGCAGATCGTCGTGCTGACCGTAGAACCGGATGCGGGCTGTCTGGACTCGGCGAAGGCATGGATGGAACTGCTGCGCGCTTGGGGGATCGCCGAATCTGTCATCAAGCTTGTTGTGGTCAACCGCATCCAGGCCGTGGATGTCTTGAATGGAGTCGAACTGGCACGCATTTTGGGCGTCGAGTTGCTGGGCACGGTTACGGCGGCGCCGGACTTGGCCGTTGCCGCGCTCAATCGGGGCAAGCCGATGGTGATGATCGCCCAGACTGCGCTGGTGACGACGGCTCTGATGGAGATCGCGGACAAGCTCGTCACCGTCGGCATCAAGGCGCGCTGACTTCGGGACATTTGCAGCCAAAATCAAGCGAGATCAAAAAGATATTTGCCGCCGGGCTGCCCGGAGGAGATCGCCCCCTGCGAAGAACACAGAGGTTGTGAGCGCGCCGCGCACGTGGGCGGGGGCCAGCCTGTACAGGTTCAGCATGGTCTGCAGCAGTTCGGGTGTAGAAAGCGAATCGGAGAGATAGCCGGACCACTGCGGGCGAGGCAGGTCGAAGAAGGCGCCGAAGAAGTCCTGCGTCTGGCGCACGTCGAAACGCAATACGTTTTCCAGTCCGAAGAGGTAGAGCGCGCGCCGTTGCAAGCGTTGCTTCGGCCATAGCGTCTGCCAGCCCGTCTGCGCCAAACCGCCCGGCGAAAGCGTTCCGTCTTCGAGCGCTGCGGTGAGCGCCCTCGCCACTGCCGGGGCGAAGCGCAGGGCAGCCCCCACCTGATAGCCGGAAATGGGGTTGACCATGCTGGCGGCGCCGCCATAGCCGAGCACGGGTTGATCGAGCGCGGGCAGAGGCGCGTTCATGGGAAAGACGCAGCGTTCCACATGCTCGACTTCCTCCACGCGGATGCCCTGTCTCGCCAATCGCCGGTGCAGCCGTCGCGCCAATGCGCTGAGGGGCGCCGGCGGGGTATGGGCAAGCGACGTCTCCTCTACGAAAAACCGGCCTTCGCCCAGGTCCATCGCATAGAGGAAGGTCGGCGGCTCGCGCTGTTCATCTGCATCCAGGTGGCCTGATCGGTAGTCCATCAAGACCATCTGCCCAGGGCTGACCGGCGGCGTGCTGAAGCGCCCGACGATCCCGTAGGCGGTTTGGTAGGCCAGGCGCGGCGAAGGCGGACGTTTGACGAGCGCCGGCGCGTGCCCGCTGGCATCGATGACGACGCGAGCGGTGATCTGTGCGCCTGACCGGGTAGTGATCAGCGTGTGTTCGGGCAGCTGGGCCGCCTGTACGACGCGATCCGTGTGCCAGACGGTCGCCGTACGGGCGAGGCGCGCCAGTAAATGCGCTTGCAGCTTGGCGTTGTCGATCAGCCCGTATTCCCGCTGCAGGGCGATGCGCCGTTCGCCGGCGTAGACCGCGCAGCCCGACCAGCGCCGCGCTAGCGCGCCGGTTAGGCCGAGCGGGGCGAGTTCATCCGCCCAGATGCCGTAGGTATTAGTCCACAACGTGTCGGGCGCGAAGGGCGAAATGCCGGCCACATTCAGGCCGGCATCGCACAACGCCGCGGAGATAGCCAGTCCGGCCGGGCCGGCCCCGATTACCAGCGCGTCTAGCATGAGGAAGCCGCCTTCCTGGACGCCCTTAGCGACGTCTTGTCAGCAGCCCAACTCCAAGACAACGCCGGACGAATCGTTTTAATACGGGCCGCGAATCTCTTGGCGCACCTTCTGTTCGTACCACTGGCGCAGCTGCTTGTGCAGCGCTTCGGGCAGAGGGGCCAGATCAGCGGCGGCTGCGTTTGAATTGGCCTGTCGCGGCGAGCTGGCGCCCGGAATCACAGTTGACACGGCGTCGTGGTCGAGGATCCAGCGCAGCGCCATCTGCACCATATTCATGCCCTCCGGCACGTACTCCCGCAGTTCCTCCGAAAGCTCGACGCCCTTTTCGTAGCGGATGCCGGCGAAGGTTTCGCCCACATTGAAGGCCTGCCCGTCGCGGTTGAAGTTGCGGTGATCGCCTTCGCTGAAGACGGTCGCCTTGCTTAGCTTGCCGGTCAGGAGGCCGCTAGCCAGGGGCAGGCGGACGATAACGCCCACGCCCTTCTCTTTTGCCGCCGGCAGCAATTCTTCAGCCGGCTTCTGCCGAAAGATGTTGAAGATGACTTGCAGAGAGGTGAGGCCTTCCTGCTCCAGGCAGATAAAGCCTTCCTCGACGGATTCTACGCTGGCGCCAAAGGCGGATATGAGGCCTTCGTCACGCTGCCGGCGCAGCCAGTCGAAGACGCTGCCCTGGCGCAATACCTCGGTCGGCACGCAGTGTAGTTGGGTGAGGTCGATGCGCTCGACGCCCAGGCTCTTCAACGAGCTTAAAGTGGCGGCGCGCAGCCCTTCCTCGCTGTAGTTGTCCGGATAGAGGCCGCCGGACCGTCCCAGCTTGGTGGCGATGACGATGTCGGGGTGTGACTGGCGGAAGCGGCCGAGAGAGAGTTCACTCTCGCCGTCGCCGTACCCGTCCGCCGTGTCGAAGAAGCGCACTCCTGCGTCGTAGGCGGCTGTCAGGATCTCCTGCGCCGTAGCATCGCTCCAAGGGGCTCCCCATCCGCCGCCGATCTGCCAGCAGCCGAGACCTACTTCCGTGGCCTGGAGGCCTTGATTTCCGAGTGGGCGTGTCTTCATGAGGTCCTTCTTTCTGTCTGTGTCGCTCAAGCGTGCGAGCGCGTCGGCAAGCGAGAAAGCAGTCAGCGAGTGCGGTGAGCGCCGCCGTCCGTATGAAACCAGGATACCATCCCGTAAACGCTCTAGGCAACAAGCCGAGACCCTCTTTCTTCGCGCCACGCGAAAGCGCGCCGCGGGCGGCTGAAGACCATCAGGCGTGATGAAGCTTGCAAAGGGGGCCTAGTGATCCGCATCTAGAGCTGCTTTGGAGGCGTGTATGGCTTGCGGGTCGGGTGTATAATTGGATCGGCCATCGAATTTGCCAGAGTTGTCCGGCGCCGAGCAGCCGGACATTGCCGGAGGGCGAGATGCGTGGCGGCGCGGCCGCCGCACCGCTGGTGACCGTACCGCTGCGTTCCCGCAGACCAAAGTGATCGAGAGCGGAGCTAAATCTCCTCAACAGGAAGCGCTGCGGCGTTTATTGCAGGCGGATGCTGCTGCTGAAGCGCGAAGAGAGCAGGCCCGCGCCAACGCCGAGAAAACCCTGGCTGGCGGCGAGGAGGAAGTGCGCCGGCTGGTTGATGCTGCACGCTCCTCGGCGGAAGCCGAAGCCGCCGAGCTCTTGCAGTCTGCACGCCTCCAGGCCGCGGCCGAAGCAGAACGAATGCGCCAGGATGCTCGGCAAGCGATCGAAGCAATGGAACAGCGCGCTGAACAGCGCCAGGCTGAGGCAGTCGCCTTTTTGGTTGCCTGGGTAAAGGCGGAGGCTTAGCGTGGCTGTGTTCTTGCAGGCGGCCCGCTATAGCGCCGCCAGCGCCCGTGTGCACGCCCTCCTTCCTCAGTTGATCCAGCCCGGCCAGTGGGCGGTTCTCCTGGATGCTCCGGACCTCACAAGCCTCTTCGCCTTTTTACGCAGCCTTAACGGTCTTCCTGCGCTTGTCTTGTTTGGGGAGGCAAAGCCCGATGTTGTCCGGGCAGAACGCGACTTGACAAGCCATTACGCTGTCGCGGCACGTCGGCCCCTGAATCTGCTCCACAATCGGCAGCTTGAACTGCTGGACTGGTTTTGGAGGCGTTTCGAGTTGGATAACGTCAAAACTCTCCTTCGCGCCGTGCATCATGGGAGTCCGCCCAGCCAGGCTCACGGCGCGCTAATTGCGCTGGACGAGTTGTCGTCGCTTCCCTGGGATGAACTGGCAGTCAGCCCATCTATTCCAGCCCTCGTTGATCGCCTTGCCGGCTTCTCGTATGAACGCACGCTGCGGGACGCGCTGCCGCAGTACCGTCGCCAGCAATCTGTGTTCCCGCTAGAGGTCGCGCTCGATTTGGCCTACCACTCCACGCTGCTCGACCTCGTTAACCAACTGCGCGGCGCCGAACACGCCGACGCCGACGCTTTTCTGCGGGCATGGGTGGATGCGCAGAATATCCTATGGGCCTTCCGCTACCGCTTCTATGCCCAGCTTTCGCCGGAGGAGATCCTCAATTACACCTTGCATCATGGCTTGCGGGCGGATGCCGACGTTGTGCGCGCTATCGCTATGGGCGCGCCGTTGGCGGGTGTGGTTCAGTCCGTTTGGGGCGCGGGGCTGACCGATCTTAAAGAGCTTGCAAGACTTGACGAACGAGAGTTGGCGCCGCGGCTTGAACTGGTTTTTCAACGTCATTTCTATCGTCTTGCCAAGCGCGCGCTTATGATTTCTCCGCTGCGATTGGCGACTGTATTGGCCTATGAGTTTTTGTTGGACAGCGAAATGCGCGACCTGACGGCCGTTATCGAGGGCAAATCGGTTGGATGGCCCGCTGCGCAGATCCAGCCATACTTGATCGCAGAGCGAGGCCTTTGATGTTTGCGCCGGAACGCATGGCAGAAGTCACCCTCTTCATCTATGAGGACGCCATTCAGCCGGTCATCCTGGAACTGGCGCGGCTGGGAACGCTCCAGATTGAGGAGGAAGACGGCGCACAGGAAGAGGCGCGCCAGGGCCGCTGGGTGTCAGCCGCCGGCACGTATGGCGCGCTGGAACGGCGGCTGCGCGAATTGCTGGCAATTCTTGCGATTACACCGGACGAAGCGGCGGCGCCCGATGGCATAGACCTTGAACAGGATCAGCAGCGCATCGCCGCGCTCTTGGATGAAGCGGAGCGCGTGGTCATGGGCTGGCGTCGGGAGAGCGATGATGTGCTGCAAGAACTGGAGCGCCTGCATTTTCTGATAGAGCAGATGCGACTGCTGGCGCCGCTCGATGCGCCTGTCGAGCAGTTGGCAAATTTGCATAGCCTATACCTGGTTATCGGCGCCATGCCATCCGCCAACCTGGCGCGCATTCAGACAGCGCTTTTTCGCATCCCCTTTGTGATTATTCCAGTCCATACTTTTGCCACGCGCACACTGGTGTTTGCCGCCACCCCCAAATCCTACGCGGCGATCCTTGAACGAGCCTTGCACAGCGCCTTCCTTCAGCCAATCGCGCTGCCCGACGATGCGACCGGTTCGCCTTCTCAAGTGCTGGCGGAGTTGGAGCATCAGCGGGGCGCTGCCCAGACGCGATTGAAGGAACTTCAGGGGCGGCGCAGCCAGTTGGCCGGTCGGTGGGGCGAGTCGCTTAGGAATGCTCTGCATCGTGTCCAGGCGTGCCGCGTCCTGGCTGAAACGATCCAGCGCTTGCCTGTGCAAGGGAACATCTATGTTGTCGCCGGTTGGACGCCTGCCGCCCGGGTAGCCGAGACGGTCGATGCCGTGCAGAAGATCACCAACGGCCAGGCTATCATCGAAGTCCTGGAGCCCGAGGCTGAGCGTCCGCATGTCCCGACCCAACTGACTAACCCGCGCATTCTGAAAGGGTTCGAGGCTTTGGTGCTCAACTTCGGCACGCCTGGATACCAGGAACTGGATCCGACCTGGATCGTAGCGCTGAGCTTCGTCCTGATGTACGGCCTGATGTTTGGCGATGTGGCGCACGGCCTCCTGCTGGCAGTGGCAGGAGCGTGGCTCACCACCCGAAAGGGAGGTCTGGCGGGGCTAAGCGCCGTTCTGATCTCGGCTGGGCTAAGCGCGGCGCTGTTCGGCGTGTTTTACGGCACAGTGTTGGGCATGCCGCTGTTGCCCGCGCTGTGGCTGCGTCCGGCCGATAATATCCTGACCGTCTTGCTGACTACGTTGGCGGGCGGCATCGCCTTGCTGAATGTCGGATTCGCGTTGTTTGCCGTCGCGCAATGGCGCATCCGCAACTGGCCGCGCCTCGCGCTCGACAAGAATGGGCTGGCTGGTTTTTGCCTGTATTGGGCGTTGTTGGGCGGCGGGTACGCCATGTGGCGCGGCATGCTGTCGCAGCGTTTGTGGTTTATCGTCGTCTCAATCCCGGCGCTTATCCTGCTGCTGCGCGAACCCTTGCTGCTGTGGCTGACAGAGGGAAAGCCAAAGCCGCGGGGGACATGGACGGAGTACAGCGTTCTGGCCTTTTTTGATCTGTTCGAGACGATGCTGAGCTTTGCCGGCAACAGCCTCTCCTTCGTGCGACTTGGGGCGTTCGCCGTCGCCCATGAGGGCATGAGCCAAATCGTTCTCCGCATGGCCGACCTCAGCGGCGGCCAGTGTTGGCTGATCGTCGCCATCGGCACGGTTTTTGTCGTTGCTTTCGAAGGGCTGATCGTAGGCATCCAGGCGCTTCGATTGGAGTACTACGAGTTCTTTGGCAGGTTCTTCCGTGGCGACGGCAGTGCGTTCAAG
Organism: uncultured Caldilineaceae bacterium; assembly: GCA_964649875.1. Lineage (GTDB taxonomy): Bacteria > Chloroflexota > Anaerolineae > Caldilineales > Caldilineaceae > JASGTU01. The sequence goes on along the minus strand of CAZYSJ010000141.1, from coordinate 257 downwards.
CCAATGCGCATGCCTGGGATCGGGCGCAGTTAACCCCTTTTTCTCATAACCTTGTTCTCATAGAAGAAAGCGGCAATGATGAAACTGATAGGGCATGCAACGAACACCTTGTCCGGCATTTTACAGCTTGCCGGCGCGCGGATTTTAGCGGCTACGACAGTCGCCTTGCTGTTGGCGATGGCTGCGCCAACGCCGCTGCTCGCCGCGCCGCAGTTACAGGCGGGCGAGAGCGGCCTAGACGCGGCGATTGGCGCAGC
>CAZYSJ010000140.1:0-9277 GCA_964649875.1 uncultured Caldilineaceae bacterium | reverse complement strand
CGGCGGAGGGGATCGAGATCGGGCAGATCGTGCAGTTGAACGGCTTCAGCGTCACTAAGGTTGGGGACGACGGCCACAAGATGACCTTGCTGGCTCCTCCGCCGTCGAACGAGGCCTCGGCGCCGCGGCGCATTCGCGTGGAGATGAAGACGCCGACGACGTATTGTCCTGGCGACGTGGTTGATGCGCTGACGGTGCGAATCACGGCGACGCGGCACACGTTGCTCAGCGCCGCAGCGCAGACGGCCTTGCCCGGCTTCGACCCGGCGGCGACGGCCTTCACCATCCCCGGCGCGGACGGCGGCGTCATCGAATTGCCGAACCCGCTGCCGAAATTGACGGAACTGCTCTATCAGGTGGTCGAGACGAAGATGTCGATCATCCACGGCGACCTGAACATGCAAAACGTGCTGGTCGACGGTCCGACCGGCTTTTCGTGGTTGATCGACTTCGCCGAGACGCGCATCGGTCCGACGCTGCAAGACTTGCAGCGCCTTGAGGTGCAGGTGATTACCAAGCTGATGCCGTTGGGCGGCGAGATCGCGCCGGCGGCAGCGTATGACGTCATGCGGCGTCTGCACGCCGACCCGCCGATGCCCGCGCCGGAGTTGCAGGCGCTGCACGACCCCTACGCGGTTATGGCCGCCATTCGCCGGCTGGCGCGGCAATACCTGATCGACGATATGGACTGGCGCGAATACTATCGCGGCCTGGTCGTGGCTCTGGTGGGGGCGCTGAAGTACGACGAACTCGACGCCCGTGCGCGGCGGCTGGTTTTGGTGAGTGCGGCCGCGGCGGACAAGTTGATGGACACGCCGCTGGCAAACGGGGCGTCTGCACAGGGACAGACGATGGCGGCAGCGCCGGTTGCTGCGCCTGCAGACGCTCCGGTCTCTGCCGCGCCGCCTGCGACGCCGGCGAGCGGGAACCGGCGTTGGGCGGGGACTGCTCTGGCGGTCGCAGCAATCCTGCTGGTTGTTTGGGCGGGCTGGCAATTTGGCGTGCGCGGGATGTTGGCAGGGGCGGGGCCAACGCAAAGCGCAACACTAAGCGCAGTCGCCGGCGTTACTGAGACGCCTAGCCCGACTGTCGCCGGTGAGACCGTCGAACCGGCTGCTCAAGGCGGTGAGAGTGCATCGGGCGCACAAGGCGCTCCCTCTGCGACAGATACGCCTACGCCTGTGAATAATGGAGAAACGCCTGCCGTCACGGAGACGCATGAGGCGACGCATACGGCTGAACCTACAGGCACGCCCGGGCCAACTGATACGCCTGACTCGACCGATACGCCCGAAGCGACGGACACGCCTTCGTTCGGCCTCGTCGCCCCTGGCGGCGTAGATGCGACGCCGACCGCCACCGCGACGAATGACAATCCCGTCCTCGTTCCTGGGGGGCTGCGAGTGTCGGAGGCTGCAACGGCGCCTAGCCCGACGGCGATGATCCTGGCAGCCCCTGTGCTGGACGGGGAGACGGCGAACGCCGAGGCTCCCGCCGCAGGCGCGACGCGCGTGAACGAGATCGACGGCGCCGTCTACGTGTATGTGCCTGCCGGCGCATTCACGATGGGAACGGACCGCGGCGACAGCGATGAAGGGCCGGCGCACACGGTCGAACTGGACGGATTTTGGATCATGCGCACCGAAACCACGAATGCCCAATACGCGGCCTGCGTCGAGGCGGGCGCCTGCACGGCTCCCGGCAATGACCTTTGGAATGATCCCGACTTCGCAGATCACCCCGTGACGCACGTCACATGGGCGCAGGCGAGCGCCTATACAGCATGGGCGGGCGGTCGCCTGCCGACAGAAGCGGAGTGGGAAAAGGCGGCGCGCGGTACGGATCAGCGAGCGTATCCCTGGGGCAATGAAGCGACATCGGACACTCTGCTCAACTTCAACTTCACGGTCGGTTCCACGACGCCCGTCGGCAGTTATGCGGATGGGGCCAGCCCATTCGGCGCGCTGGACATGGCGGGGAACGTCGAAGAGTGGGTGGCGGATCGTTACGATATCGGGTATTATGCCGTCTCTCCCGGCTCGAACCCCCAGGGTCCGGATGCAGGGCCTTTTCGCACTGTGCGGGGCGGCTCGTATTACAGCAATGGGATGGACGTGCGCACCTTTGCCCGCGAGAGGGCATTGGAGAACGCGAACTTTGATAGCGTCGGCTTTCGCGCGGTGATGCCTGAACCGTAGGCGCGAGGGGCCGGAGGCGATTTCGGCTGGCGATCTGCTGTGGCGGCGAACGCGCTGTTCGAGGATTGATTGAGGAGGGGAGACCACGATGGCTGGGAAGCGAGGATTGTATCTGGTATGTGTAAGCGGATTGTTGGCGCTGATCTTGGCGGCGTGTTCACAGCCGCTGCCCGATCTGCAGCAGTTGCGGCTATCGGACTTTTTCCGCCCCCAGCAACCGCCGGCAGCCGCGCCTCCGCCCGGCCAAGCGCCTGCTACGCCTGTGCCGGTCGCGGCGCAAAGCGAACCGGCGCCTGAGACCGCGCCCGACGTCACGGACGCTGAAGGGCCGTCGGTGTATTTTGTGAGTCCTGCGGACGGTGCGGAGGTGAGTTCGCCGTTCGTGGCGGAGATGGGAGCGACGGGGCTGGAGGTGGTTCCTGCGGGGGAGATGCGCGAGGGGACGGGGCACATGCACATCCTGGTGGACGAGGAGTTCGTGCCGGCTGGTGAGGTGATCCTGGCGACGGAGACGATGATCCACTTTGGGCAGGGGCAGATGAGCGCGGAGTTGGCGCTGGAGCCTGGGGAGCATGTGCTGCGCTTGCAGTTTGCGGACGGGGCGCATATCGCGCTGGAGGGCGAGGAGTACCGCGACGAGATCCGCGTGACGGTTAAGTAGCGCCTGGTGCAGCGCGTGACGGTATCGGGTAGAGACGAACAAAGATGAGGCCGGCGGCAAGTAGATCAGTGGACTGGGCATTGAGCTGTTTGTCCAGTGCGCGAAATCGAGGAGGGTTAGTGATGTTTAGCAACGGACTTCGCTCGCGCGTAGGCGGCATGTCGGCGATTCTGCCGGCGCTGGTCATGGCGGTTGGTCTCTTCCTGTTTACGGGCTCCCCCGCAGCGGGCGAGGATGAAGTCGTGGGGGAGATGGGGGTGCTGCGCGGGGTTGAGGGGCGGGCGAGCGAGTATGTTGTGGCGCTGGAGGGGCTGCCGGAGGCGCCAGCGGGTCTGCGCTACGAGTTGTGGGCGTTGTCTGGGGAGGATGAGGCGGCGCTGCTGGGCGTGCTGGAGGTGGAGTCCGGGGAGTTGCGGCTGGAGGGGAGCGTCGTTGGCGGACTGCTGGAGCAGTACGATGCGGTGGCGGTGAGTCTGGCGTCGGAAACGGCGGGGGAGTCGGAGTCGCCTGGGGCGACGGCGGCGCGCGGTGCGTGGACGGCGGAGCGGCAGGAATTGTTCGGGCTGCTGTTGCGGGACGACGGGCTGAACGGGAAGGGCTCGCTGTACGGGGCGAGCGAGCAGGCCGGGATCGCGGCGCAGCATGGGGAGTTCTTGCGCGATTCGGCGGCGTCTGAGGACATGGCGGAGGCGCGTCGGCATGCGGAGCATGTGGTGAACATCCTGGACGGAAGCGGAGGGATGTTCTTCGGGGACCTGAACCGGGACGGGCAGGAGCAGAATCCTGGGGACGGCGTGGGGGTGCGTGCGTATCTGGGTGAGACGAAGGCGCACCTGCTGGCGGAGTTGGACGGGACGGGGCTGAGTGCGGAGGAGCGGACGAGCTTGCTGCAGGCGCTGGCGCTGGTGGAGGACGGCGAGGGGCTGGTGAGTGCGGCGCGCGAGCAGGCGATGAAGTTGTTCTCGGCGGACACGGCGGAGGAGGCGAGTGCGCTGGGTGCGGACCTGGGCAGCCTGTTGGCGCAGTTGGTCGAGACGCACGACGGCGCCTATGACGCCGCCCTCACCCTCGCCACAATCCGGTTCTACGCCGACCCCGCACAGGTCAGGCAGACCATCGACGAACTGGCGGGCGGGGACGCGGTTCCGGGGCCAGTTGTACCGCCCGCAACCCAAGCGGATGTGATCCCTGCGGCACAGCCCATTCTGCCGCCGCCGCCCGCCGCCGCATCTGGCGAGCGGTGGGAGAATCCGGCGGACGGCGGGGTGTATGTGTACGTGCCTGCGGGCGAGTACGCGATGGGCGCGGATGCGGGGGCGGGGGTGACAGGGCGAGAAGGGCCTGAGCACACGGTGGAGATTGGCGGGTTCTGGCTGGCGGAGAAGGAGACGACGAACGAGCAGTACGGGCGCTGCGTGGCGGCTGGGGCGTGCACGGAGCCGGGCAACGAGCGCTGGTCGGAGGCGGAGTATGCGCAACACCCGGTGAGCGACGTGGACTGGGAGCAGGCGCGAGCGTATGCGGCGTGGGTTGGCGGGCGGCTGCCGACGGAAGCGGAGTGGGAGGCGGCATGCCGGGGAACCGAGGCGAACGTGTACCCGTGGGGGGACGCTGCGCCGTCGGCGGAGTTGAGCAACTACCTGGACACGGTGGGGGACACGATGCCGGCGGGGAGCTATGCGGAGGGGGCGAGCCCGTTCGGCATCCTGGACATGGCGGGGAACGTGTGGGAGTGGACGAGCAGCCTGGATGCGTCTTACCCGTACGATGCGGCGGACGGCCGCGAAGAGTTGGAAGCCGAGGGCAAGCGCATCATGCGCGGCGGGTCGTTCTACTATGCGGCGCAATTGCTGCGTTGCAGCGCCCGCACCGGCGCTAGTCCGGATGTCCAGATTCCCCACCTGGGCTTGCGCATCGCCCTGCCTGCATCTGGCGAGCGGTGGGAGAATCCGGCGGACGGCGGGGTGTATGTGTACGTGCCTGCGGGCGAGTACGCGATGGGCGCGGATGCGGGGGCGGGGGTGACAGGGCGAGAAGGGCCTGAGCACACGGTGGAGATTGGCGGGTTCTGGCTGGCGGAGAAGGAGACGACGAACGAGCAGTACGGGCGCTGCGTGGCGGCTGGGGCGTGCACGGAGCCGGGCAACGAGCGCTGGTCGGAGGCGGAGTATGCGCAACACCCGGTGAGCGACGTGGACTGGGAGCAGGCGCGAGCGTATGCGGCGTGGGTTGGCGGGCGGCTGCCGACGGAAGCGGAGTGGGAGGCGGCATGCCGGGGAACCGAGGCGAACGTGTACCCGTGGGGGGACGCTGCGCCGTCGGCGGAGTTGAGCAACTACCTGGACACGGTGGGGGACACGATGCCGGCGGGGAGCTATGCGGAGGGGGCGAGCCCGTTCGGCATCCTGGACATGGCGGGGAACGTGTGGGAGTGGACGAGCAGCCTGGATGCGTCTTACCCGTACGATGCGGCGGACGGCCGCGAAGAGTTGGAAGCCGAGGGCAAGCGCATCATGCGCGGCGGGTCGTTCTACTATGCGGCGCAATTGCTGCGTTGCAGCGCCCGCACCGGCGCTAGTCCGGATGTCCAGATTCCCCACCTGGGCTTGCGCGTCGCCCTGCCTGGTTCGTGAACGCAGGCGCATGGCGCGTCGAGATAAAGTTTTGGCACATGAACGGAGGCTAAAAGACTAATGACGACTCGGGGCGGCGCTCGCGGCAGCGGCTATTGGGCGGAGTTTCCGGAAACCTATCGCGCTGAACATGTGGCGGCGATTGCCAAATGGATAGCGGTGGGCGAAAGCGGCGTGGTCGTGGGCGGAAGCGGCGCCGGAAAATCCAACTTGGTGGGCTTCATCACGACGCGCACGGACATTCTGTGTAAGCATCTGCCGGGTGAGCCAGACGACTACGCCTTCATCCATATGGATGTGAACAGCCTGCCGGCGGTCAACACGCCTTTCTTCTATCGCAGCATGTTATTGGGCTTGCAGAACGCCGCTCGGCAGATTGACCCGGCGCTGGCGCAGGAGATACAGCAGGCGGCAGGGACGCTCATCAGCTTGGAAGACACATTGGGCTTGCACTTCGTGCTGCAACAGGCGCACGAGATCCTTGTCAACGGCGGCGGCAAACATGTGGTCTGGCTGATCGACCGGTTCGATGAAGCCTGCGTTCAGCTTGAGGCGACCACCCTGAACAGCCTGCGCAATCTGCGCGACGGCCCCCAGTTAAAGGGCCGGCTCTCCTACATCGTGTTCACGCGGCATCCGTTGGCGCGTCTGCGCAACCCGCGCGACTATGACGAGTTCCACGAAATTATGGCGCCGAATATGTGTTGGGTGGGGCCGATGACGGAACGCGACGGACGCTGGATGACGGCCCAAATGGCCGAGCGACATCAGGTAACGTTCAGCGACGATGCGGTCGATCTGCTGCTCGAACTGAGCGGACGCCTGCCTGCGTTCCTCAAGGCTGCGTGCAGTGCGTTGGCAAGCGGCATGCTCGTGCCGGGCGCGCCCGCCCAGGTTTGGTTGGATACGATCTTGGAGCAGCAGTCGGCTCTGCGCAATTGCCAGGAGATGTGGGACGACCTGACGCCCGATGAGCAAAGCGCATTGAGCGCCATCGCCGCAGGCGTCCCGGAAGAAAATCTGGATGCCGTAGCGGCGGACTATCTCCTTGCTTCCAATCTGGCGGTGCGCAAGCCGCAGGGCGCAGGCGAGCCGGTGTTGCGCGTTTTCTCGCCCGTGTTTGAGTTGTTCGTTCTGCGCCAGCAACTGCATATCGCCGAAGGCGTGACGCTGGACCCGAAGACGGGGGCGTTGAAGGTAAACGACCGCGTGCTGCGCACCAAGCTGACGCCTGCCGAGCACCGGTTGTTGGCTTACCTCGTCGAGCACAAAGGCGAGACATGCGACGCGCAAGACCTGCTGGCGCAGACGTGGCCGGATCGGCCGCCTGCGGGCGATGCTGTAGAAGCACTAGAGCAGGTTGTCGCCGATCTGCGCAGCAAGATTGAGTTGGACTCGAAAAAAGGCGTGTTGGTGCAGCAGGTGGATGGCGCGGGTTACCGCCTAATGGACGCGGAGCGCCTGGCAGAGGTGCATATCAACATTGACGAGGAGCGTTTCCAGAGCCAGGTGCGGAAGATCGTCGACTCCGATTTCTTCCGCGGGCTTGAGGGCAAGGCGCGAGAGATGCGACAAGCGCGCGCCGCTGCATCGTAAGTGAGGCGAGCCTTCGGTAGGGCGACACTCTTTGGCTGCAAAGCCTTCCCGCCGGTTTTATGCCTGTTGTGGATAACGTACGAATGCAATTGCGTCAGTTCGGTTTGTTTCGGCGTGTGAAACCGGTATTTAAGAAGGGCGACTATGGATAAGGCACAAGGCGGATCGAAGAGAACTTCGCCCACAACAGGGAAGACGGTGCAGGTGAAATCCGCGCCCGGCATTCACCTGGCGCCCGATCAGGTGGCGCTGTTGGGCCAGGCTTTCCCCAAAGAAGAGACCATATTGGTTAAGCAGGAGTTTCGCTCCGGCTACAGCGGCGCGGTTGTGGTGCTGGTCTCCGTCGGCGTGGGACGCGCCCCGCTAGTCGTCAAGATGGCGCACCCGCACGATTTGCAGCGAGAGTATGAGGCGTATGAGGAATATGTGCGCCAAGTATCGCCGCAGAATATCGCGCACCTGCAGGGTGAGCCGATGGTCGCCCCCGACGGGCAGTTGGGGCTGCTGCAATACACCTTCGCCGGCGGCGAATCGCATTTGCCGACGACGAGCCTGCAGGAATATTTCGAGACGACCGGTGCGGAAGAGACCTCGGCGGTGCTCAACCGCATCTTCCGCGTATACGGGCGGCATTGGTGGGCGAATAACCGGGCGCAGACCTATGTGCTGGACGAGCATTACGACCGGCTGCTGCCCGTGCATCTCCAGGCCTCCCGCATCGATGAGGATGCTGAGCCGGATCATGTGGTCAAATCGGGCGAGAGCAGCATTTTGGCGGTGGAGAAGATCGCCATCGGCCAGACAGTGCAACTGGTCGAGTTGCAAGTGATCAAGGCGCGCGACGGGGGACGCAGGCTCACGCTGCTGGGGCAGTCGCCGCCCAGCGAGGCGTCTGCGCCTATTCGGGTGCGTGTGGAGATGGAGCAGCCGACGGAATACCGGCCGGGAGACGTGGCGTCCTCGATTACGGCGCGGGTCAGCGCGACGCGACAGACGTTGCTGGGCGCGGCTGCGCAGGCGGCGTTGCGCGGCTTCGATCCGCACAGCCGCCAATTCACGCTCTCTTCCGGGGCGGAAGGCGGAGACATCGTGCTGCCCAATCCCCTGTTGAAGCTGCCGGAGTTGCTGTATCGGGTGGTCGAAACCAAGATGTCGATCATTCACGGCGATTTGAATTTGCAGAACGTGTTGGTGGATGGGCCGACGGGATTCGCCTGGCTGATCGACTTCGCGGAGACGCGTGTCGGACCGACGCTGCTAGACTTGCAGCGTCTGGAGGTGCAGGCGATAACCAAGTTGTTGCCCGCCGGCGGCGAGATACCGCTCGGTGCCGTGGTGGAGATGATGACGCGGCTGCATGCCGACCCGCCGCTGCCCGCGCCGCCTCAGCCGCAGTTGCGGGAACCGTATGCGCTGTTGGTTACGCTCCGGCGGTTGGCGCGGCAGTATCTGATCGACGACCTGGATTGGAACGAATATTATTACGGCCTTGTCGTGGCCTTGATCGGCGCGCTCAAATACGACGAACTCGACAGCAACGCGCGGCGGATGGCATTGGTCTGCGCGGCTGCGGCCGAAAGTCTCGTCGGGCGACCGCTTCAACAGGCTTCGACGGCTTCGGCTGATCCGGCGGCAGCTCGTCCCGCCGCCGCCAAAGCGGCGGAAGGGGAGACTCGCCGGCAGCCGCCCGTCGTTGCACAGCGTGCTGCGCCGGCGAGCCGGAGTCCGCAACCGCCGCCAGAACCTGTCAAGCCAACGCCGCCTTCTACGGCGAAGGCTGCGCGGCGTCTGGGCGGACCGATGGTGGCGGCGGTTGCCCTGCTGCTGGTTGTGGCGGGTCTCTGGTGGATCTCGACGTTTCTAGGCTCTGGCGAGACGGGGCAAAGCACGGCGATGGAGACAGCGACAAGCGCCGCCGTTGACGCTCCCGTGACTCCGACGGCGGAGGCGCCGGCCGCGGGACCGACTGCTGTAGCAACGGATGGTTCGGTTACAAGCTCGCCTGAGGCGGCGGAGGCGTCTGCGACAGAGGATGTTGGGGACGCTGCCAAGGCGGGCGCGGCTGTGACGTCCACTGAGTCGCCAACAGCCACGCCAACAGAGACGTCTGCGCCGTCTACGCCGGATGCTGTCGAGGAAGTTGAGGCGGCGACGTTGACTTTGCTGGCAACGGTGAATGTACGCTCCGG
>CAZYSJ010000139.1:0-9581 GCA_964649875.1 uncultured Caldilineaceae bacterium | reverse complement strand
CTACGAGCGCATAGGCGCCGGCTTGGACGAAGAAGTTCCCCGCCGGGCCAACCCATAGGATCAGAAAGCCGCCGATCGCCGGCCCAATCGAGCGCATCACCGCCCACCCGGTTTGCACCAATGCCACGGCATTGGGGGCCAGCGCGCGCGGCACGATCGAAAAGACAAGGGTCTGGGTCAGCGGTACGGTGACGGCCTGGCCGACTCCGCCCAAAAAAGCGAACAGAAATAGCGGCCAGATCAAGCTCGGGTTGATCAGAATGTTCAGCCCGAAGGCGAAGCTAATGACGAAGAGCCAGCCGTTGGCGGCGGAGAGAAGCCGGCGGCGCGGCAAGCGGTCGATGGCTACGCCCGCCATGGGGGCCAAGCCCAGCGTGGCGAAGGATCGCACCAGGTTAAGCGTGCCGAGCATGGCGCCGGAGCCGGTCAGTTCGTAGACCAGCCAGCTTAGGGTGACCTGCTGGATCCACTGCGCGCTGTTGGAGAGCGTCGTCCCTGATAGGAACCAGGCGAAATTCGCATGGCGAAGCGCGTCGAAGGCGCCGGTCGGCGCCTCGCGAATCGTGGTCGATGTTGTCTGCGTGGGCAGCGACGCCATGCTCTGCGGCTCCTTCAGTTACAGACGCGCCGCAGCACGGACGGCGTTCGCCTTTTCGATATGGTTTTTTGATAGCGCATCGGCCAACTCGGTGGCGGTCGTGAATCCCCGCGCCGCCCGTTGCCAGGGGTGTTCCTGGTTCCATTCTAGCGTGTCGAACACTGCTGTGCACAATTTCTCGGGCTGCCGCATCGTGTCGCCGTATGGCAAGGTATGGCGCAGTCGTCTTCACCATCCGTTGCGTAGGCGGCGGTCAACTCGAACTGAAGTGGCATCCCTTCTAGTGATGCTTATAAACGGGGACTCGCGCGGGGGCGATGTGGCGAGGATGGCGACGGTGGTTGTAATCAGGAAGTTCTCGATGAAATCAGCTTATGTGACGCTCACCCGTCCAATCTCGCCGTCGACCATCACGGGATACGTCTTCAGCGGCGCCGTAGCCGGCGCGCATAGCGCCGTGCCGTTGGCGACGTCGAAGCACGAACCGTGCAGCAAGCACGTGATGATCTTCCCTTCCAGTTTGCCGGCGCTCAACGGCCCCTGGGCGTGGATGCAGGCCTCGTCCGTGGCGTAATACTTGCCGTCCACGTTGTAGACCAGGACGGCGAGGCCGTTCACGGTGAGGGTGAGCATCCGGCCGGCAGCCAGATCGGCGATGCGGAACTCGTTCTCCTGAAGGGCAGGTTCTCCGGCCTGTTCCTGAAGACCGGCAGGCGGTCCGCTGTCCGGCACATCAACATAGACGAGTTCGCCCGTCACCGTCACTGCATAGCGATCCAACTCCGCATCCGGGTCGGCCAGACAATGGCCGGAGCGCAGGTCGTACTGGTAACCATGCCAGGGACAGGTCAGCACGTCGCCTTCCAGCGCACCGGTCGCGACGGGGCCGCCCTGATGGATGCAGCTGTTGCGGATGGCATACCATGCGCCCTGATGGTGAAAGACGCCGATGGATAGGTCGTCGATCTGGACGATCTTGCGTTGTCCATCGGGAATCTCCGCCGCCGTGGCGACGGCTACCCCGCGCAGCGGGCGCGCGCCATTATCGCCGCGTTCCGTCGCAACGGCCTGCTCCGCCAGGGCGCGGACCCAGAGGCTATCGACCGGCACGGGCTCGCCGTACGCTTCGGATTCCTGCTCATGCCCATACGCGTGGGCCAGCATCTCCAGCAACACCATCATCAGTTTGTCCCACGCTTCGACCGCGCGGAACTCTGTTTCGTCATCCACGGCCCGCAGTTCGTTGCTGACCGCCCGGCTGATGGCGTGCTGGATCATCCCAACTTGGCCGATCACATAGCGTTCAGGCACATAGATGTTGGGGTCGGCCCCGCGAGAGGTATGGGCGCGCCCCACGTAGTCGACATAGGCGGCGTACTCGTCGTCATACACGCCTTGCGCCGTCCGCAGCCAGAAATTGGACAGATGGCGCATGCGCAATATCAGGTAGGGTTCATCGATTGTGCCGTCCGGTCGCAAGAAGAGCTTGCGCGTGAGCGGGTAGCGCAGCAGATGGGTATAGAACTCGCTGACGATCTCGGGCAGATACTTGGCGATGATCGGCCGCGTTCGGCGGATGATGCCGGCGTCTGCAGCCGTGAAGCCTACATAGTCTGCCATATAGCGGAAGAACCTGCCGGCCTCCGCAATATCTTCAGCCGTGCGCCCGGCAGAGCGATGGTTATCAGGCGCGTTCATTCGATCTCCTTCTCGGCGGATGGATAGGCAACCTTGCGTGCGTGCCGCACATCCGGCGGCAAAGATGCCGCGGTTACCGGCCGTCACGAAAGCCGGTGGTGATGTGGCTGCCGTCACAGAACGGCTTGTTGCGCGAGGCGCCGCACCGGCACAGGGTCTGACGATTGCGAACCTCGTAGGTTTCGCCGTCGGCCGATTCCACGGCAATGCCCCCGCGCACCCACAGCGGGCCGCTCACATGCTTGGTCGGATCCTGTACCAGGGCTATCGACGGCGGCGCAACAGGCTCCACCGGCCGGCCGGTTTCTTTGTCCCAAGCTATCAGCCTGCCCGATGGACAGTCGCCTACCTGGCGCACGAACTGCGCGCGCACCGCCGGATCATCGGTCCTGCGCACTTGCCGCCATACCGTGCCGTTGAGATGGCAGAAGCGGGCGGCGGCGCATAAGGGCGGCACATCGCTCAAGGCCATTGCCGGCCCGTCTATCAACTGGGCTTGCTGGGCGTAAGGGGCGCGACTGGCTGTCTCCGTCCCGTCGAATTGGACCTTGGCGTGCGTCCCGTCACAGAACGGCTTGTTGCCGGAGTTACCGCAGCGGCAGAGCAGATAGCGCTCCGGGGCTTCGACGACTTCGCCCTCGATCCATTCGTTCGGCTCGCCGTCCGCATCCGTGGCGATGATCTGCACGCTGAGCGGGACGTTGCCGGTGACGAGGTACGGGCCATCTTGGGTAATCTTGATGCGCGGTTGTTCAGGCATGAGAGTTCCCCTGCTCGTATATTTCTTTTTCCGTTGGGGGGGCTATCATACAGCAATGCGCGTCGCCGGGCAAACGCCGAAATTGGGGGCTAGTTGAGGGTGAAGGGTATTGGATTGAGGTCGGCGTCTTCACCGTCCGTTGCGTAGGGGGCGGGCAACTTGAACTGAAGCGGCAGTCCTTTTTGTAATGCTTTTGGCTGGCGCCTCGCGAGTGGTGGTCGATGTTGTCTGCGTCTGTGGCGACGCCATGCCCTGCGGCTCCTTCAGTTATAGGCGCGCCGCAGCACGGGCGGCGTTCGCCTTTTCGATACGGTTCCTAGACGCGGCCAGCCATTTCTCGTCAGCCGCTATCTCCGCCGCCGCTGCGTCCAGGAGGCGGGCTGTGGCGGCGGGCGCCACCCCGCCCGGCAGCGTGCGGACCGCGATAAAGCATTCCGGATCCAGCGCCTGAGCCAACTGCTCTGCGGTGAAGGCCAAGTCGCGGCCTATGACGTGCCGGGCCGCTTCTTGCAGCATGTCCAGCGTGAGGTCTTGCGCTTCCAAGTTCGCTGCGACTGCTCCCTGCACAAGCCTTGCCACGATCTGATGCGCCTGACGGAATGAGAGGCCTGCTTCGCGCACCAGCTCGTCTGCCAACTCGGTGGCGGTCGTGAACCCGCGCGCCGCACGGTTCCGCAGGTGTTCCCGATTCAATTCTAGTGTATCAAACACCGTTGCGTACAGTTGGACGGACTGTCGCATCGTGTCGACGGTTCCGGTCAGCGGCGGCCAAATCTCATCCTCGATGTCCTGCGTGTCACCGTAGGGGATGTTATGGCACTGGAGGACGATGCTTTGCGCCGCTCCCAAGGCGCGGCTCAGCCGGGCGCGCAGATGCTCCAGCACAACCGGATTGCGCTTTTGGGGCATGATGGAGCTGATCTGGATAAAGCTGTCGTGGATGCGCAGCGCGCCTGATTCCTGTGTCGCCAGGAAAAGCAAGTCGCGCGTCATGCGGCCCAGCCCGACGGCCAGCGACTGTACGGCACAGGCGACGTCGGTCAGGTGATCGCCCGCGCCGATGCTGTGGTGCGTGCTGGCGATCACGCTGTCGAAGCCGAGCAGTTCGGCCACGCGCGCGCGGTCGATGGGAAAGCCGGTTCCCGTGAAGGCCGCCGCGCCTAGCGGCGACTCGTTGACGTTGGCATAAGCGGCGGCGAGCCGCTTTTGGTCCTTAGCCAGGAACGTCAGCACGCCGCCCAGGTAGTGCGCAAAGGTGACGGGCTGCGCCGGCTGCGTGTGCGTGTAGCCGGGCATCAGCGTATCGACGTGCTGGCGCGCCAGGCCAAGGACTGAGCGGCGCAAAGCCAACAGATCGCCGCAGAGGTCGAGCAGCAGATTGCGCAGCGCCAGGCGCGCCAGCGCCTGCCCCAGGTCGTTGCGGCTGCGCGCCAACTGGAGATTGCCGCCGTAGTCCGGCCCGGCCAACTCGATGATGCGCGCCTCGATGCGGAAGAAGAGGTCCTCGACGCCCGGACGGTAGGCCAGATGGGCCAGTCCTTCGGCGCGCACCTGACTGATCGCTTGGAGCAGGGCGTGTGCGTTGTCCCGCGAGATGACGCCCGTCTCGGCCAGCATGACGGCATGGGCCTCGTGGGCCGCCAGCATTGGAGAAAAGAGATAGGTCTGCGCGTCTTCGTAGGCGGGCTGCAGTACGTGCTTTTCGTAGGCAGGATGGGGAAAGGCAAGCTTGCTCATATGGGCAATGTCCTGTTGTACAGAGGCGGGTAAACGACGGCGGAGGGGAGGGCCTTCAAGCGGGACTAACCCTTGATGCCGGTCAAGGCGATGCCGCGGATGATCTGGCGCTGGAAGATGATGAAAACGAGCAGGAGCGGCACGGTCGCCAGGCTGGCGCCGGTCATGATCTTCTCCCACTCGGTGACGGCTTCGCCGCGGAAGAAGCTGAGGCCGACGGGCAGGGTGTAGTACTGCCGCCCGCTGGCGACAATGAGCGGCCACAAATAGGCGTTCCAGTTGCCGATGAAGTTGAAGATGCAGAGCGCGGCCACAGCCGGCTTGACCAGCGGCATGGCAATGCGCCACCAGATGCCGAACTCGTTGACGCCGTCGATGCGCGCCGCGTCGATCAACTCATTGGGAACGCCGTCGAAGAACTGGCGCATGAGAAAGATGCCGACCGCCGTGATCACGCCGGGAAAGACGATGCCCCAATACTGCATCGTGCCGACATGCCAGCCCCAATCTACGCTCATCGTGTACCAGGGGATGATCAGCATTTCGGTCGGGACCATTAACGTGGCCAAGATGCCTAGAAAGATCAGGTTCTTGCCGGGAAAGTCGAACTTGTTCAGCGTATAGCCTACCAGCGAGTCGAAGAAGGCGACGCTGGTCGTGCTGATGATGGCGACCAGCAGGCTGTTGAAGTACCAGCGTCCGAAGCTGCTCGTGGTCAGTACGGCGACGTAGTTGTCGAGGGTCGGGTTGCGCGGCAGAAAGGCGAACTGCACCAGTTCCGGAGCAGGCTTTAGGCTGGTGAGGATCATCCACAGAAACGGGACGACCATGAAGACTGCGCCGATAGATAGCAGAACATAGGCGAGAAGGACCGATAGCGAAAGGCGGCGGGGAGCGCGCGGCGGCGCGCCCGTCACCTGTTCAGCTAACTGCAACGCACGTTCTGCTTCCGATGGAAACGAGGATGTCGTCATGGGACGGATCTCCCAGAAACCCGGTTGTGGCTGCCCTGCAGAATAGAGTATCGCAGGCGTTGTTCGTTCAGTACTCGACGCGGCGAGACAGCAGACGCAGTTGAACGACCGTGATGACGAGAATCAGAAAGAAAAGGATGACGGTCAGCGCGGCGGCGTACCCCATGTTATAGCTGGAGAAACCTTCGTTGTAGACCTCCAGCACGACGGTCGTCGTGCTTTTGAGCGGGCCGCCGCGACCCTGGAAGGTCATGTTCTGCACGAGGTCGAACATGCGCAAGAAGCTGATGGCGCCCAATACGGCGAGGTAGACGATGACCGAGTTGAGCAGCGGCAGCGTGATGCGCCAGAACATTTGCCAGCGGTTGGCCCCGTCGATCTTGGCCGCTTCGTAGTACATCTCCGGGATCTGCTGGAGACCCGCCAAGAAGATGATAATGGCGAAGCCGAGGCCGCGCCAGACGGCGACAGCTGCAATGGATGGCAGCGCCTGCTGCGGGCTGTCTAGGAAGGGCTGCGTGGGCAGGCCGAGGGCTGCAAGCGTCTGGTTGATGAGGCCTGTCTGCGGGGCGTAAAGCCAGTTCCAGACAAAGGCGACGGCGACGAAGGAAGTGACAAAGGGGATGAAGTAGACCGCGCGAAAGAAGCCGGAAAGGCGCGTGATCTGGTTGAGCAGCAATGCGATGCCCAAGGCCAGCGCAAGCTGGGTCGGAACGCCGAAAATCACATAGCGGATGGTGTTCCAGAAAGCGGTTCGCACCGCGGAACGAGGCTTGAAGAGGTCCTTCCAGATGTCGGCGTAGTTGTCTAGCCCTACCCAAGGCCCGCTGCCCTCGAAGACGTTCCACTCGCGGAAACTGATGTTGAAGGCCAGGATGGTGGGATACCAGCGTATGACGATGAAGAAGACTAGGCTGACCGCCATGAAGGCGTAAGCCCAGACGATTTGCCGCTGCCGCAGCGTCAGTTTCATGGCAATGCCCCCAGAGGCGTGTCTTGGGACACGGATCAAAAGCGATAGGACACAGATGGCACGGAATGGACGGGTGAACACGGCTACAAGCTCTTGTAGATGTCTGTGTAAATCCGTGTGGTCTGTGCCATCTGTGTCCTATTTATTCATATCGTGTTGTGCGTGCTAATGGCTGGCCCAGTATTCGTCCAGCAACTCCTGCACGGTCTCTACCGCGAAATCCAGTTCCGCCGCAGGATCCGCGTCTGTCAATGTAACGGCGTCATAGGCGTCGAGGATTGCCTGGCGGTCCTTGCTCTCATCCACGAAGAAGGTGGCGTGTGCGTAGGGCAGGCCGGCGATGAAAGCGCCCAGTTCGGGGTCTTCCAGCAAGGCGGGATCGTTCGCCGCCTCTAGCTGCGCCGGCAGCTCGCCGGTGACGTCTACCCAGAGGCGACCGGCTTCCGGCGTGGTGATGAACTGGAGGAACTTGACTGCGGCGTCGAAGCGGGCCGGGTCTTCGGCGGCTTTCTTGGTGATGCCATGCGTCCAGTAGCTGCCGAAGGTGCTCTTGATGCCGTTATGCTCGGGCAGCTCCGTCACGCCGAAGTTCAGGTCCGGCGCGCTGGAGGCGATGGTGCCAAGGCGGAATGAGCCGTCGATGTGGAAGCAGGCGTGACCGTTGAGGAAGAAGTTGGGATCCTCGTCCCAGAGCCGCCAGTCGCCCGTCTTCAGTTCGGTCTCGAACTTGAGGAACTCATTCCAGGCCGCGTAACCGCCGTCGCTGGCGTTCCAGAGCACCTGGGTTCCGTCATCGCTGTAGGGCTGTTGCCCAAACTGGCGCAGCAACACTTCGCGGAACCAGTGGTGTCCTTGTCCGGTCGGCGAGACGGGGAAGCCCATGATCTCATAGGTTCCGTCGTCGTTGAGCACGGTGCAGGCTACGGCCTGTTCTTCCAGTTCCTGAAGCGTCTTGGGCGGGTTTTCCGGGTCCAGCCCCGCGGCTTCCATCAGGTCCTTGTTATAGAAGAGGGCGAGGGTCCGCACGGCGGTAGGCAGCGAGTAGAGTTCGCCTTCCACATAGCCGGCCTGGGCCAAGGGGCTGAACTGTTCTGCGACCATGTCCGGCAGGAACACGTCTTCCGGCAGCGGGACGAGATAGCCGGCATCGATCCAGGCGGACTGCCAGCCGTAGAAGAGGGTGGCTACGTCGGGGCCGACGCCCGCGGGCACGCTGGCTGCAATCTTGTTGCGGAAGTCATCGTAGGGAATGTCGGAATTGTGGATGACTTTGATGTTCGGGTTCTCGGCCTCGAACTGCTCGATGAGCTGGTTCATGGCGTCGATGCGCACGGCGAAGTTGTATTGCCAATACTCGATTTCGATTGGCTCCTCGGCGGACGGCGCCGCGGCCTCGGCGGGCGCTTCCGCCGGCTGGTCCGCCGGCGCGGCAGCCGGCGCGGCGCAGGCTCCTAGGAGCAGCGACAGGATAAGCAGCAGGCCAATAACTAGACTTGGGCTTCGTGTAGCGGTTCGTGTGGTGTGCATGGCTTTGGTCCTCTCGTTAACTTAGCGGCGACTCTCACGACAAAATTTACGATTGTGAACTCGATACGCTAGGCCGGACGATTTGCCGGCATCGGTATTGTCTAGAGGTCTATCTTCAGCAGACGCGCGGCGTTGCCCGCAAAGATCATCTGAATGTGCTCGTCGGGCATGTTCAAGTCGAGGCAATCGCGCATTTGGTCCTGCAAGTAGCGAATGGCGAACCCGCGCGGGAACCAGCTTGAGTCGGTGCCGAAGATGATGCGGCTCGGCCCGATGGTTTCGTAGAACTTGCGGAAGAGGTATTTGACGGTCAGCTCGCCGGGGACCCAGCGGATCCATTGCAGGCTGCCGCTGGTGTCTACGCTGACATTGGGGCAGGACCAGCAGAGTTGCAGCGTTTCGCGCTCCCAGGCGCAGCCGAAGTGCGGCACAACGAAGTCCACCTCGGGAAAGTACTTGGCGACATTGTGCAGCTTGAGCGGGTTGATGTTCTCGTGCCAGGCGATGCCGCCGGAACTGCCCTGGATGCCGAAGTGGATCAGGACGGGGATGCCCAGTTCGGCGCATTTTTCCCAGACGGGAAAGGCGGCTGGGTCCTCGATTGGCTCCTCTATCATGGGCGCCAGCAGCTTGTAGCCGCGCAGTCCCAGGTTGCGCACGGCGTGATCGAGCCGCTCGACGGCATCGGGCAAGAAGGGGCTGTGGTGGGCGAAGCCGATGAAGCGGTCCGGATGCCAACTGCATATCTCGGCGAGGTGTTCGTTGCCGCCGCCGGTGACGAAGCCGATGCTGTGGATGCCATACTTGTCGAGTTCGGCCACCCAGCGTTGCGCTTGTTCGCGATCGCCGGGATGGTCTTCCTTCTTCTCCGGCGTGGGGAAGCCCCACATGCGCCGCCAGTGTTCGCCGTAGGGTTTGCCCTTATCTTGGATGATCTTGAGACGTCGTTCACCCACGCGTTCGACGTAGTGCTTCATGGTGTCGCCCATGTCGGTGAACCACGGTCCTTCGGTAGGGAAATGGGAATGAAAATCGATGATCTCGAATCCCTCGTACATGGATGCTCCCTGTGCGCAATAGTGGAGCCCAAGCAAAGCTCGGGATCGAAGCCCAAACGAACGCTTGGCGTCGAGCGAACGCTCGCGGCAACGGAAAAAGCGACGGCGTCATGAAAGACGCTTTTGGGCCTGTAGGGTAGATGCGGAACTGACCATACTATACCAGAGGGGTGGGGCTGTGATCAAGGGACGTGAATGGAAGAACAGGGCTTCTCAAAAGTCAGGGTGAAGAGCGGATCAGGGCGAGGGCCTGATC
>CAZYSJ010000138.1:0-9633 GCA_964649875.1 uncultured Caldilineaceae bacterium | reverse complement strand
TCGCGCAGGAAGCCCAGCATGTCCATGCCGATGTCGCCGCCCTCCTCGCCGCCCTCCTCACCGCCTTCGCCGCCGCTCATACGGCGCATCATGCCCCCTACGATCTCCTGACGCACAGGCTCGATGACGGTGCGGCCTTTGGGGTCGGCCATCCAGTCGCCCAGGGTGGACTCGCGGTTGAGCAGGCTGGGCAGCTCCAGCGTCGACCGGAGCGTGACCGTGATTTTGCCGCGGATGTCCGCAGCGGATGCCCCGGCCAAGATGTCGAAATCGCCGTCTTCGGTGATCCAGCGGTGATAGCCGGGGTGATAGTAGGCGAAGGCGCGGAAGTCCAGCGCGATCGCGACAGTCTTCGTCTCGCCCGGCTGCAATGCGACCTTGGCGAAGCCCTTCAGTTCCTTGGGCGGGCGCACCAGTTCCGCCGCGTGGTCATGCACATAGATCTGCACGATTTCCTGCCCGGCGACCGCGCCGGTGTTGGTCACGTCCACCGAAACGGTCAGCCCGTCCGCGTCCTTGAAGGTTGTGGCGGAGGCGCGCAGGTTGCTGTAGGCGAACTGGGTGTAGCTCAGGCCGTAGCCGAAGGGGAAGAGGACGGGGACCTCTTTGGCGTCGTAATAGCGGTAGCCGATGAAGATGTCTTCGCCGTAGCGCACTTCGCCGTGGCCGCCGGGGAAGCTCAGGTGGCTCGGCGTATCGACCAGGCGCAGCGGGAAGGTCTCGGTCAGCTTGCCGGATGGGTTGACGGCGCCGAAGAGCACGTCGGCGATGGCGCCGCCGCCGGCCTGTCCCATCATCCACGCCTGCAACACCGCAGCCGCGCCGTCGATCCACTCGTTCATGACAACGGCGGAGCCGCTGTTGAGGATCACGACGGAACGCGGCTGCGCGGCGCACACGGCTTTGATCAGGGCAACTTGTTGCTCGGTCAGGTCCAGGTTGTCGCGGTCGTAGCCCTCTGACTCGATGGAGCCGGGCAAGGCGATGTAGAGCAGCGCCACATCCGCGGCCTGGGCCGCCTGCACAGCCGCGTCGATCAGCGTCTGGTCCGTTTCGAGGCCGGCGGGATAGCCTTCGCTGTAGGTCAACTGGGCGTCGCCGCTGTGCTTCTGCAATTCGTCAAAGGGGCTGTCGACCCGCGTCGGGTTGATGTGCGAGCTGCCGCCGCCCTGGAAATGCGGCTCCTTGGCGGAGCGGCCGATCACGGCGATGCGCTGCGGCTTCTGCAAGGGCAGCACGCCGTCGTTCTTGAGCAGCACGATGGCCTCGGCGGCCACACGGCGCGCCAGCGCATGGTGTGCGTCGGCGTCGAACTCGGCGCCTTTGGGCGTGGCCGCGGCCTTGTCGACGATGCGCAGAATGCGGCGCACGGCCTCGTCCAGCGCAGCTTCTTCCAGCTCACCGTTGCGCACGGCGTCGATCACCGCCTGCACGCGGCTCGGCTTGGGGCCGGGCATCTCCAGGTCCAGCCCGCCGGCCAGCGCCTTGACGCGGTCGCGCACCGCGCCCCAGTCGGAGACGACGAAGCCCTCGAAGCCCCAATCTTGCTTGAGGATTTCCGTCAGCAGTTGGCGATGTTCGGAGGCGTACGTGCCGTTGAGCTTGTTATAAGCGCACATGACGGTCCACGGCTTGGCGCGCTTGACCGCCGCCTCGAACGCGGGGAGGTAGATTTCGTGGAGCGTGCGTTCGTCGATGACGGCGTTGATCGTGAAGCGGCGCGTCTCTTGGTTGTTGGCCGCATAGTGCTTGAGCGACGTGCCTACGCCCTTGCTCTGCACGCCGTTGATCAGCGCGACCGCCATTTCGCCCGCCAGATACGGGTCTTCGGCGTAATACTCGAAGTTGCGCCCGCAGCGCGGCGACCGTTTCATGTTGACGCCTGGGCCGAGGACGACGCCCACGCCCATCGAATTGGCTTCTTCGGCCAGCGCCTGCCCCACCTGGCCGATCAGGTCAACATTCCACGTAGCCGCCATAGCAGAGGCGGTGGGGAAACAGGTGGCGGGCAGGGCCGTTGCGCCCAGAGAGCCTGTGTCGGGCACGCGGCGGATGCCGTGCGGGCCGTCGGTGACGAGCAGAGCGGGGACGCCCAGCCGGTCAATCGGGGTTGTGGTCCAGGAACTCGCGCCGGTGCAGAGCGCGGCCTTCTCTTCGAGCGTCATTTGCGCAACCGTTGCGGCAATGTCCAGAGACATCTTCTCCTCCTCCCGTAGGGGGTAAAGTGAACCGTTAAGCCGGTTTAGTGGTCCGTTCGCCAAGTGTCTGTCATTCTGAAGCGAGCGTAAGCGAACTGAAGAATCTTGTTGGTCCAGCGGTAGAGATGTTTCGCTCCGCTCAACATGACATCATGCGTATTTGGCGATCAAGCCATTTAGTCGAATTCGTCACAGCAGATATAGACACGCGGGCCGCCGCCTTCGTCGACGATCCAATTGCGCCTGCCCTCGCTCGGCAGGTCCGGGTGAGTCCAGGGCTTGTCAAGCGAGCCTTCGCTCACAATTTCGCCGCTGCGCGGGTCGATCACGCGGTAGCGGCGCGGGATGTCGTCGCCGAATGTCATCATGGGGCCGCCTTCTTCCGCATAGCAGATGAGGAGCTTGCCCGGCACGAGCAGCCCGCGGCGGCCCAGCGTCACTTCCCAGTTGGGCGTCATGTCGGCCAGGGGCAGCCCGTCGAGGATGCGGGCGACCATGCCCACGTAGCGCGAGCCTTCAAAGTCCAGCGCCTCGCGCCAGCCCGCCCCCTCGGCCAGGAAGAACTTGCTCTGGCCCGGTTCGTCATGGCGCAAGGCCCACTGCCACAGGCTGCCCGCGCCGTAGACGACGCCCATCGTCCCGCCGGCGCAGAGGTTGGACCACGCCTCGTGACCCTGCCACCAGCCCTCGGCGCGGCCGCGCTTGCCGCCGTGCTCGTAGGTCGGTTCGCCATTGGCCACGGCTTTCGGCGGCACGTTGCGCCACATGTCGGCTACCCGTTCCGGCATATGCTCGCCGCTGTGGCCGGTCTGGCACCATTGGAAGTCGAGCCAAGGAGCGTCCTGGTGGGCGCGGTTGTCGGCGTGCGGGCGATAGTGGATGCCTGCGGGCTGGTGGTAGGCGTCCCACGCCTCGATCTCCTCGCCGCCGACCGCCACCTGCGGTTCGTAGCCGGACCCGTCGCCGCCGACCAGGTAGATGGCCGGGCGCGCGCCGTAGCGGGCGACGAGGTAGCGGCAGTAACGGGCGTATTCGACAGGGGGCACAACCGGTCCCGCCACGCTCAGGCCCTTCCAGCCGAAGCCCATGAAGACCGGCTGCAAGACGGGCACGATCTCATGTTCGACGAGGATGCCCAACAGCTTGTCCAGGTATTGGAAATAGGCGGGGTTCAACTGGTTGATGTGGCCGTCGGGCAGGTCCTCGAAACCCACGTCGAAGCCTTCGTCGGCGCTGCGGTCGCGCGGGCCGCGGGCGTGCATGTCCGGCTGCACGGTCATAAGCAGGGCGGCGTTAAAGCCCTTGGTCTGCCGGTCGGCGGCATAGATGCGGCACTGCTCCTCGGTGGCGCGCCAGGGGAGTCCCCAGGCTGTATCGCCGGCTACAACCGTCGCCCGGCCGTCGGCATGGACGACGTTGCGCCCGCCGGGCGACATGCGCCAGAAGCCGTGGCGGTAGAAGCGGTTTTGCGTGTCCGGGCCGGCTGCGCAGACCAACTCGCCCGTCTGCCCAACCAGGCCGGGATCCTCCAGCGTGGCGGCGCTGCGCCAGGTCCACCGGCCCTCGGCGAGCGGCGAGGCGAAGCGGATCTTCCACGTGCGTTCTCCGTCCCAGAAGGCGGGGCGGCGCAGCGTCAGCCCGCTGTCGTGGGTAAAGTCAGCCCACACATCCACGTCGGTGTAGGGGTTGGGGTAGTCGCGGCCCGCGGTGAGCGTAATCTCGGCTTCGCGCCAGGGATATACGTGCATGGCGTCTCCTTATTTCGGTTTATGGATGAACACAGCGATGGATTGAGTATCGCGCAGCGAAGAGGCTGCGTCGTTGGGCCGGGCTCAGCTACGGGGCGGCGCGGCTCATAGGTCGATCAGATGCTCCATGCCGAGGGCAAAACAGAGGGCGCGCTCCACCTCGTGCATACGCTGGGGAGATAATGTCGTGATAAGCGCGCCAAGCCCGTCTTTACGGACGGTCTGAACGTTGTCCAAATTGACGGCAGACAAGATCGATACGCCGTCATCGTCCGGCGTAAGCAATGCTTCGCTTGGAATATCGCGGATCGTCGTCGTAAGCGGCGCGACCGTGATGCCAGTCAAGAATCCTATGGCCGAGTCTCGTGTCAGAATCACGACAGGGCGGCGCTTATCCGGCTCTCGAAACGTATACCAGCGCACTTCGCCGCGTCTCACGATGCGCCCCAGACCTGTTCGTCTTCCCAACTGTCAAACTCGCCGGTCGCCACAGGATGGCGGGCATATCCTGCCGCATGCTTTTCCTCTAGCTCGCGCAGCGATGATCGGCGTAGGGCTGACTGGACGGCATCGCGTATGAACGCCGACCGGCTGGCGCCAAGTTTTGTAACCGCCTTGTCGACTTCTTCCAACAATTGTTCATCGATAGTGATTTGAATCGTTTTCATCCGCCCTCTCCCTTTTTGCCTCCCCTTTCGCCTCCACATTCTTCTGTACATCATTATCCACATTATAGCCGGTTGGCGACAACACGCAACCATCGCCGTCTTGACACTAAACTGAACGCGTTCACCTTTGCAGCGTGCGGCGGGCGGCTGCCAGCGTCTCGTCGTAGATGCGCTCCAACCGCTCGTCTGCGCCTCGGCAGCCCGCTATGACGCGTTCTGTCCAGTCGACGTATTCGATGCGTCGCGCCGGCGGCCAATTGGCCGGGGGCCTGTACGTGATGTCACGCACGTTGCAGATCTTGTCGGCGAGTTTGATCAGCTTTGCCTGGCGGGAAAGGTCGGGGGCGTGGCTCACCTGCAAGTCTTTGCGCTGCGCTTTGGGCAGGCTCTTGTCATCCGTCACCTCGGCCACAAAGCCGGCGATTTCGGGCCCAAAGGCGGCTTCCAGCTCGGCGAGGGTCGTCTCCGTATCTTCCACCGTGTCGTGCAGCAGCGCCGCGGCCAACACGCGCTCGTCCTCAATGCCCGCTTCCGTCGCCAGCACGGCGGCTACTTCCAGCGGGTGGTTGATGTAGGGGGAGCGGTTTGCGTCCTTTCGGCGCTGGCCTGTGTGTTTCGCCGCTGCGAAGGCCGCCGCCTGTAGCACGAGTGCATAGCTCATACGCGGATCGCCTTTCCGTGTGTACCCAGTTCAATGGCTGTGCGTGCAGCGCCCGGCAACAGACGCGCATGCCTGTACAGCGGTACAATGCCGCCCCTGTGCGCTTTTGGATAATGGATGATCTGAACTCATATGTCGCCCGCTGACTACATGCCGATCACCGAAATGCCCGGTCTGCGCATAAGCCAGGAGCAGCTTGCCCGCTTTGCCCATCGCTACATTCACGGCGCCGAGTTCGCAAATAGCCGGCGCGTTCTCGAAGTAGGGTGCGTGGCGGGCATCCCGCTAGGGACGCCCGCCACGCACGGCAAAGCTTGGGCTTACTTCATAGCTGTCTGGACAGTGACGGTATAGAGTTGCTGCTCAGGCGTCAATTCACAGGCGGAGATGGGCTGATCGTCGGGGCACTCGGCCTCCGGGGCGGGCGTCCATTCGGCCAGGATCAGCAGCAGCGCGGCGTCGCGGGTCATGCCGGTCCCCATGCCGGTCGGCCCGCCGCTCTGGTAGGCGGGAACCTCTTCCCAACCCACGAAAGCGGCGGTGAGGGCGTCGACCACCTCAGCAGGGTTGGCAAAGTCGACGCCGGTCCCCTCCGCGGTCAGCACGCAGCCGGCGCCGCCTTCCTGGTTCACATAGTCGAAGAAGGGCGCTTCGCTCACGGCAAAGGCGACGCCCAGGGCGTTTTCGGCGTCGGCCTGGAGTATCTCGCAGACATCCGCCGGGACCGGCATATAAGGGCCGGTTGCTGCGGCAGCCGGCTCAATATCGTACCAGATTTCCGAGATGAAGCCCTGCGCATCCGGGGTGAAGACCTGCGCCTCGATCTCCGGGACATCGCCGGCGCAGCGCCATGAATAGACCGTCTCACGGCCGGTCACCGACGCGGGTACGACCTCTGCATCGGGGTTTTGCGCGCAGAATGCCGTCACGGCGTCGCTGGGCGTCTCGCTCAGGTCGGCTTTGGCCTCGCAAGGCAGATTTGCGCCCACAAAACATCCTTTCACCTTGCCCTCGGCGCAGCGCCAGGATGTCCCCGCCATAAAGATGTCATCGGGGGCATCGGCGGGCGTGTCGAATGCGGCGCGGAGGCCTTGGATGACGGCTTCGGGGGGCTGCGGTCCGGCGTAGCGGCTATCTGGCATGTCGATCGTGCCGACTGCCGCACAGTACTCGAAGGGGTCGGTGAAAACGGCCTCTGCCTGTCCGGGCGTACACTCGCCGCGGAAGAAGGCCCACTCCTCGCATTCGCTGCCGTCGGCAAAGACGCAATACCCGGTCTCGCCTCCTTCGCCCTGGCGGATCTCCAGGGTTCCGCCCTGCTCGACACAGTACTCTGAGGCGGGGTTTGCCATGCCCGCCTCCGGGGCTTCCGTCGCCTCCGGCTCAGCAGGAGGAACCGCCGTTGGCTCGGCCGGCGGGGCGGACTCCGGGGCCGACTCCGGCGCGGTTGCGGGGGCGGGCGCGCAGGCGGCGAAGACGCCCACCAGCGCGATCAATGCGACTAGGATGAACAGGCGTTGTCTCATCACTCTGTCCTTTCAGGTTTGGTTAGTGGTTGGGATGCGGTCACGAAACGAGAACGCGTAAATGCGTTGTGTGCGTGCCGTTTGCAGCGCCGGTTGTCTTCGGGGCTGCGTTTTCAGTATACAGCTAATCTAGAATTTACCGTCTACCGGTTCACTGCTCAGTGGCTTGATTGCCAAATATGCACGATGTCATGCTGAGCGTGGCGAAGCATCTATTCCGCTAGTACGAAGAGATTCTTCAGCTCGCTGCGCTCGCTTCAGAATGACAGATACTTGGCGATCAAACCACTTGGCGCGAAGCGCCGAGAGGGTGAACTTGCTTCCTCCTTTCATCTTTCGCTGGGCCGCGTCGATCCTATAACAGCCTGTTTCGGGGGAATCGCGAGCGATGCCGCTGTGACGGCGGTCACACTGACCGTCACGCTATTCATCGCAGTAACAGGCGTCGACCTGGTATGTATCATGACTAAATAAATTCGACCCGAACGCGACCGGCGCCTCGTCCCTTGTCCACGTACAACCGCACATGCTCTCTCAGCCACCCTTGAACGAGTTCGGGGTAGTCATCGGCTCTTGACAGTAGCGTGCGGGCTGCCTTCCGCACCTCGGCCACGCGCTCGTGTCTACGCTCTACATCCTCGGCTTGCCGACGTTGAACCTCTAGATCAGCTAGCTGCTGCTCCAGATTCCTGCGCTGCGCATCTATTCGTGCTGCCTCCTGATCAAATTCGGTCTCTGTTATGCGCTGAGCAACCAGTTGCCTAACTGCGTGCTTTCGATTTTGCTCAAGATGATCCACTTGCTTCTGGATGATTTGTTCAACTTGCCTAATCTCAACCAGACGCCCAGAATTGTCCGGAACAAGATTGGCATCCTCGGCGGCATTCTCTAGCGCAGTTAGGGCATCCTGAAGTGCGTCCATGAGCAGGCGATCATAGATGTTCGTGCATCCGTTCGGGCAAGTCATTCCATTAACGACTTTTCCCGGCACCTTCGGACCAGTAAATTTCTTGCCGTGCATGACTGTGCCGCAGACGCCGCATATTGCGCTACCCGAGAACAGACGAGTACGCCGCGTGGTCCTACGGCTGCGTTCAACGGCCATCAAGGCATCATACTCTGCCGGAGTAATAATGGCTGGATGCTGACCATCGAAATC
Organism: uncultured Caldilineaceae bacterium; assembly: GCA_964649875.1. Taxonomy (GTDB): domain Bacteria; phylum Chloroflexota; class Anaerolineae; order Caldilineales; family Caldilineaceae; genus JASGTU01. The sequence goes on along the minus strand of CAZYSJ010000138.1, from coordinate 1,673 downwards.
GCGCCGTTCTTGTCGCCGTGGAGTGCGCCGTAAGCCTGTCCTAGGATCGATATAGGGGGCTCCAGAATGCGCATAAAGGGTCAACTTGCCGGTATAGATGCGTGCTCGCCGGATAATGGCGTACACCGAATAGTCATGCCACCGATCTGCAGTCTTCCAGCCTCGCCCCTCGTCGTAGAAGGAAGGTGTGGGAACACCGCGCTTGTTTAGCCAATCCGCAATACTCGGCGCCCCTAAGCCCCTATCCGTATATAGGTCTATGAGGATCATCCGAACGGTTTCGGCCTGTTCGGGATAAAGCTCGATTCGGGCAGGTTTCCTGTCACCTTCGAAACGGTAGACATATCGGTAACCGAACGGGCAGCGGTTGGGAAAAAGCTGCCGACGTTTTACGCGCCCGATCATGCCAGTCCTAAGGCGTTGCTGGAGTGTATGAATTTCGGCCTGCGCCAATGCACCTTCTATGCCGGACATTAACACGTTGGCCATGGATGCATCGCTGTCTAATTGCGGCCGGTTTCCCAGACGCGGGATGACTGCAATGTCTTTCTCCCTGGCGAGTTCGACGATAGTCGTACTAAGCGCAGCATTACGTCCCAGCCGATCCAGGCTGCGCAGCACGATCGCGTCGATGGCCTGTTGTCTGATATAGTCGAACAGTTTGGCATACGCCGGATAGGCGCCCACTGCGTCCTGCAGCAACACGATGCTCCGGCTGCCGACAACAACTAGTTCGTCGATCAGTTCGCCGGCATAGCCGGCATAGTGTTGGTGCAGGTTCTCGATGAACTCGCGATTCAACCGCTTCTGTTCGGGCAGGCTCTCCTTATCCTCGGTGGCCTGCTTTTCGCTCGATACGGCAGCCCAACTGACGCAGCGTAGGATTTGCGAAGGGGATTGTATATCCGACTCACTCGGGGTATGATCTAGATGCATCGGAACCTCCACTTCCGGTGCCACGCCGCTGAGTGGTTACGCACTGCAGCGGCTTCGTTTCGCCTTCCGCCATTATACCGATCAGTCCAGGTATATACTATCTATGTGAACTGCCAACGGCCTTCGACGTTCGTCAACACGAACGTCCGGACCACTGACGCATGCCTGTACAATAGCCCTGGCTGGTTGACAATCAGTTGGGGGCGTAGCAGTCTGTTGCCCGATGGTGGCATGGCGCAGGTCCAGGGAGTCTGCGGCCCTTTAGCCCAGCGGGGTCGTCCTCTCATCAGGCCTCGCAAAAAGTCGGGAGGGAATGCGAGAACGGGGCGCCAGACAATAGAGAATCGGACGCGTTGTCTTGTCGAGGACTCGTCACTAATCCCTTGAGGCGCCAATACCAGCACTCGTACCATGCTCTGCATTGCTGGCGATCATGGCTGATAGATACCTCTCGACATGCAGTAATCGACCCTCCAGTGCCTTAACATTTCCAGCCAAGCCAAGAACTTGCATCCGCAGCGCTTCCACATCGCTTCCAACTGTGCGGGCCTGAGTCTCGTGCCAGACACGGATCTGCTCGCTTAACCATGCGCCACGCTTTCGTTCGCCGCCGGCCAAGGCAGCCAGCAGCTCGCCCACCCCATCCTCGACCGTAAGTGTGATTCTCTCCGTCATTGGCGCTGGTGTCCCCCAGATCGGAAGAGCACACGTCTGAACTCCAGTCACGAGATTCCATC
>CAZYSJ010000137.1:0-9795 GCA_964649875.1 uncultured Caldilineaceae bacterium | reverse complement strand
TGCAAGATCGCCGCTCAGTTGTCACCGCGCCCGAATTTCGTTATACTTGTCTCACTTTGGTTGTTCCGAAAAGGAGTTCTCGCATGAACGGCAATTCAACCTATCGCGCCGGCAAGTCCAACGGAGGTTTCTTCGGGCTGATTCGTGACGTGGGCGTGGCCTGGCGTCTGTTATGGGATCCAGCCGTGCCTGGGCTCCTCAAACTCGTGCTGCCGATCTTGGCTCTCGTCTATTGGTTTTCGCCGCTAGACCTGATCCCCGGCATGCCATTTGATGATATCGCCATCCTGCTGCTGGCCGCCCGCATGCTCGTATCGCTTGCCCCCAGCGAGAGCGTCCGCAACGCCTATGCCGGCGGCAGCGCGTCCGCATCCCCGCATAATCGTCCGGCCGACGATGACGGCGATGTCATCGACACGACCTGGCGCGTCGTCGACGAATAGCCTTTACCGGTAGAGCCACATGACCGATGGCGATCCGCTGCACTCCAGCCCCCACGAAAAACTCTTCTCATCCGAAGAGGTGGCCGGCCATCTCAATCTTTCGGCGGACGCATTGCAGCGGATGAGCGCCCGTTTCTCGCGCTATCTCAGCCCCCACGCAGGGCAGGACACCCCGGCCTACACCACTGCCGATATCGCCGCGCTCGTCGCCGTGCAGAAATTGCTGGCCCAGGGCTACAACGACGACCAGGTCAACCGCTACCTCACGCCGCTGCGCAAGGAAGACAGCCCGCCCGCCGCCTCCACGCTCACCCACGCCGCAAACGGACACGACGCCTCAGCCGCAGGGGATTCCTTCCTGCCGGTACTGAGCGAAATCCTCAACACCATCGTCAGCAACCAAGAGGCGCTGCTCAACGCCCAGGCCACGCTGCGCGAGATGGCGAACGTCGTAGTCCAAGACAATTTTAATCTGAAGGACGACAATCGCAAACTGCGTGAGCGAATGCTGGAGTTGGAGCGCGTCCTGGCCGAATACCAGCGCCGCGAAGAAACGCGCAAAGAGCGGCTAGAAAGCCGCCTACGCGCCGTGGAAGGCACTGTCGGCGCGCTGCAACAACAGCTTGCACAGCTTGTGCAACTCTACCGCACGCAAAGCAAGCGCGGCGGCTGGTTCGGCTAATCTCCGTCCGGCATGGCGCTGAGCGCAATCGTCTCCTTCGTACTGGAAAACGTCTCCGCGATCAGCGGCTCGCCCACCAAGTCGTACTCCATGGCGCCGGTAATCGCCACTTCCAGCATCTCGCCCGCAGGCAACCCTTCCAAGCCTGGGATCAGCACCAGGCCGTCCACCTCCGGCGCATCGCGATAGCTGCGCCCCAGCAGCAGCGGCGCGCCGCTGCCGGCGACCTCGCCCGCGCCCTCGACCAGCACCTCCAGTCGTCGCCCTGTCTGCTGTTGGTTCTTGCGCAGCGAAATGGGCTGCTGCAACTCCATCAGCCGGGCGTACCGCTCCTCCTTCACCGCTTCCGGAACCTGGTCCGGCAAAGCGGCAGCCGGCGTCCCCGGCTCCGGGCTGAAGGTGAACGCGCCGACCTTATCGAACTCAATGGCCTGCACAAAATCCAACAGTCCCTGGAACTCCTCCTCGGTCTCCCCCGGATACCCGACGATGAAGGTGGTGCGCAGCGCAATATCCGGCATGGCGGCGCGCAGCTTCTCGATGTGATCGAAGACCATCTCGACGCGGCTGGGCCGGTGCATGCGGCGCAGCGTGCGCGGGTCGCCGTGTTGCAGCGGCATATCCAGGTAGGGGACGATCTTGGGCCGGCTCGCCATCACCTCCACCAGGGCGTCGCTCACATGCCCCGGGTAGGCGTACATCAAGCGCACCCAGCGCAGCGTGTCCGGCGTGCGCTCGCAGATGGCGGAGAGCAGGCGCGGCAGGCTGTCGGGTTCGCCGCGGTCGCGGCCGTAATCGGTTGTATCCTGCGCCACCACCACCAATTCCTTGGCGCCCGCCGCGACAAGGCCGGTCGCCTCGTCTACGACAGCCTCGAGCGGGCGGCTGCGCAGCTTGCCCTTAAAGCTGGGGATCGTACAAAATGCGCACGGCGCGTTGCAGCCGTCGGAGATCTTCAGATAGGCGCTGCCGCCGGCTACGGTCGAGCGCGGCGTCGCCGCGTCAAAGGCCAGGTCCGGGTCGCCAAGCAGCGCCGGCACAGCGCGCTTGCCCTCGCCCAACATATCGTATTGCGCCAATTTGCGCGCCCGGCGCCCGCCGCGCACATGCGCCAGCAGTTCCAGCACGTCCATCCAGCGTCGCGTCCCCAGCAACCCGTCGACCTTCGGCACGCGACGCAGCACGTCCTCGCCGTTGCGCTGTACCAAGCACCCCGCCGCGATCAACAGCTGATTGCGGCGTTTGCGCCGGCCCAGGTCGCGCAGCACACCCAGCGATTCCTCTTTGGCCGCCTCTAGGAAACCGCATGTATTCACGATGAGCACATCGGCCTGTTCCGCCGAGTCGCTGTCGACATAGCCGCCCTGACGCAGCAGCGCCGACATGCCGTCGCTGTCCACCTGATTCTTGGGACACCCCAACGTAATGAGGTGATACTTCAAAGCCATAGACTCCTCACGCGTCTCCAAACCGCTCATCCCGCGCCCAAAGTTCCAGCGCGGCGATCATATCCGCAAAACGCCGCTCGGCCAAACGCCGGGCGGGCGTCGTGTTCATGCTCGTCACGGAGCGGGACAGCACCGTCTGCGCGTACTCGGTGATGTCGCGCCGCCGCTCGGTCAGAGTTTTGCCCTGCGCATAGGGCGCGCTCAAGCTGTAGGCCAGCGCCTCCATCCCCAACTTCGACAGCTTATCCGCGTCCCACAACACCGCAGTCTCCAATGGCTCTAGGGGCGGCGCGCCCTCAGGGCGGTACAGCCCGGCATGTTGGCGGATGGCCTCGATTACCAGCGGCGTCTTGGCCGCGGGGAAGTCGCTGCGCTCCAGAACAGCCGCGGCCGCCACAGCGCCGGCCCGCCCGTGATCCGGCTCACCCTTGCGAATGTCGTGCAGCCAGGCAGCCGCCTCCGCCGCCTCAATATCTGCGCCAGTCTCGGCTGCCAGCCATAGCGCAAGCTGCACCACGCGCTGCACATGCTCCCAACGATGGTTGAACGGCGCCTCAGCGCCGTCCTCGGTCTGCCATGCGGTTTGCGCCTCGCGCTCGGCCTGGCGGGCCGCCTCTTGGCGGCACAACTCGCGCCAGGCGCTTGCCCCGTTCCCTTGCGCCATAGCCTTCAGCGCCTCCTTCCCGGCTCCAACTCCAACAGGCGAAACGGATAGACGTTGATCACCTGCGTCTCTTCGAACTGCGTGACGGTGGTGACATCGCGGCGATAAAGATGAATGTGCCCGTGCAGCAAATAGCGCGGCTTGAACCAGCGCATAAAGGTGAGAAAGCTGCGAAAACCCTGATGCGGCAAATCCGGCTTATCGTGGATGCCAAACGGGGGCGAATGCGCCACCAGTACATCGAGCCAACGCCCATAGCGCACCCGGTTGTGCATCAGCGCCGGCGCCAGCCGCAAGATATTCCTCATCATCTCGCCCTCGGTATATTGAAACCGCGGCGCATCGTTGTAGCGGATCGACCCTTCCAGCCCCGCCAATAGCAATGAACCCTCGCGCGCCGTGCGCACATGCAGGTTGGCTGCGCCCTGCGGCGCATGCTTCTGCTGCCAGTCGCCGCCCGAATACTCGATCTCGCGGCCGTGATTGCCGAATACGTAGTAGCAATTTTTGTTGATCATGCTGACCACGTATTCGATGTAGTAGAAGGGCAGGTCGCCGCAACTCAAAATAAGGTCAACCTCGCCGACTCGCCGGCTAATGCCCGCGCTGTAGATGATGGGTTCGACCTTGTCTGAGATCGCCAGAACGCGCATAGGGCGGAATTGTAACACTCACATGAGATGCGGTCAAGGCGCGGCACAAAAAATTGGCGACTCAGTACGAATGGTCGGGAAAGCCATCAACACACCGCGAAACTGCTGCAACCTTTCGGTCTCGTCTGCGTACTGTTCGATACAAGCGGTAAATCCAAGCAGCCGGACGGGCACATTCGCACGCATCCGTACACTGCGGAAGATTCGATAGATACTGGAGAAAAATCAATGACTACTGACGACATGAAACAAGAGGGCATGCAAGAAGAAGAGCCGGTGCAGCCCGACGTCCCTGAAAACGCAGGCCAGGCGCCCCAAGAAGAGCCTACGCCCGCAGGTCGCGCCGTCGATTCGGCACGCGAACAGGCTGGCGAGGCGGCAGACGCCCTGCGCCGCGGCGAGTTCATGCGCGAGGCCGTCGTCGACCCGGAAGCCTCCAGCGACGACCGGCTTATCGCCCTGCTCTCCTACATCACGCAGATACTCATTCCAGCCGTGATGCCCATCATCGTGCTGCTCAGCGCCAGCAGCAAGCAGCGGCCCTTCCAGCGCTACCACGCGGTGCAGAGCCTGGCGCTCACCATCGTGTTCGTAGGCCTGGGGATCGCCGTCGTCGTGGGAACCGGCATCCTCCAGATCGTGCCGGTCATCGGCTGGCTCGTCGGCCTGGCGATGGTCTGTCTGACGCCTATCGGCTACCTCATGGCCGTGGTCGCCCTTCTCTACTACGGCTACCAGGCCTACCAGGGCAAACGCTTTGCCATTCCCGGCCTGACTTCCTTCCTGCGCGATCAGGGCTGGCTGTAACAGATCTCCTCATCCTACACCCTACGCCGCACCGAACCGGGCGGGCAGCCGCAAGAGCTGTCCCGCCCGGCTTCTATTTTTACACAGACCGCAACGCCCACATTTAAGCTTCCTCACCCCAAACTTCAATTTTCCGAAACGAATATATTGATTTTCCGAATATAACTATTGACATTTCAGAAGTCCTGCGCTATCCTACTGAAAGATCGGCGCGCGCCGCTCTCAGTATCGGATCCGCCCGCTCGACGCTGTTATGCGCACACAGCCCGGCGGGCGCTTACATGCACGTACATGCAGGAGGCAGTCGTATGCTTTCCCTACCAGCCCGCAGCCCATTCGACGGCGGCGAGATTGTCGTAACCCGCTTCTACTGTCCGGGCAGCGATGTGACTGTCGAAGGCCGCTTCGCCGTCACAAGCCCTTTTCCCCAACTGAGCCAGGAGCAACTGCGCTTCGTCGAGATCTTCCTTAAATGTGAAGGCAAACTGAACCGCATGGAAGGCGAACTCGGCCTGTCCTACCCCACCATCCGCAGCCGCCTCCACGAGATCATCCGGGCGCTGGGCTATGAGCCGGGCAAAGATGAGGCCGCCGCCCAGGCGGATCGCCGATCCGTCTTGGACGACTTGGATTCGGGCGCCATCACGTTTGAAGAGGCCATGAGCCGTTTGCGTGGAGAAAGTTAGCCATGAACAACGAAGAACGTATTCCGGCGGGCGAGGCGACGGTCCTCATCTTGCAGCACGTAGGGGGCCATGCCGATATCCGCGCCGGAGAAGAAGGCGAAGAACGCGAGATCCGGGTTCAAGCCGGCGACGGGTTGCAGGTCGACGCCTCCGGCAACGAAATATCCCTATCCTGCCAGGGGGCCTGCACGCTGACCATGCCGGCAGACCTGGACCTGCGCTGTGTCGCCGTCCGCGGTCACGCCCAGATCGACGGCATCGCCGGCGCCATCACCGGCGGCACGGTCGACGGTCGTCTACGGCTTCGTCATACCGGCCCTGTCCAACTGCGCGCCGTCGGCGGCGACCTGGACGCCGAGTTCGTAGCAGGCGACTTGCTCGTCGACAAGGTCGGCGGCGACCTGCGCGCCATAGGCGTAAGCGGTTCGCTCGCGGGTACAGCCGGCGGCGATATCACTGCCGACGGTCTCGAAGGGGCTGTTCGCGCATCCGCCGGGGGCGACGCCCGCCTGACTTTCGCCTCGCTTGCACCGTCAGAGCATTCCGTCCGCGCCGGCGGCGACATCGTCTGCCGGCTGCCCGCCGATGCAAACGTCGCCGCCCGTCTGCGCTGCGGCGGGCGTGTGCGCGTGCACGGGCACATCCCACTTCAACCAGAAGACGCTGGCGCAGCCAACTTCGTTCTAGGCGACGGCGCGGCAGCGCTCGATCTGAAGGCCGGAGGCGACATTCGCGTCGGCATTCAGTACGCGCCGGGAGAAGAAATAGGCGACGCCGGCATAGGACAGGAGTTCGCACGACAGATGGAACAGACCGCCCAGCAGATCACCGGTCAATTGGAGGGTCAACTCGTCGCGCTGGCCCGCCAGCTTGAGGTCAAGCTGACCGAGTCCGGCGCAAGCGACGAGATCGCGGCGCGCGTGCAGGAGAAGGTGCAGGCCGCGCTGCGCCGCGCCGAGAACAACATCGCCAACGCCCTGCGCCACGTCGAAAAACAGGCGCAGCGGGCCGAAGAACGGGCGGCGCGCATGGAAGCCCGCCAAATGCGCGGGCGATCGACCTGGCCCGAACCGCCCCCGCCTCAGCCGCGCCCCGACCCGGTCAGCCCCGAACAGCGCATGAAGGTTCTGCACATGCTCAACCAGGGCAAGATCACCGTCGAACAAGCCGAACAACTGCTCGCCGCCCTGGGCGGCAAGGGAACATCAGCATGAATCCAACGATGGCTCACCCATTATCTCAGCCGGTTATGCGACCGGACATCGAATCGACCGGCCCGGCAACCGCCCGCGATCATTCCAAAGGAGAAAATGACATGCCCGCCAGCGAAGAGCGCGCCATGATTCTGCGCATGGTAGAGGAAGGCAAAATCAGCGCCGAAGAAGGCGCACGGCTTTTGGCGGCCCTGGGCGACGCGGGGCAGACCGTCCCGCCGCGCAGCAATGCCGCCGTCGATTCCGCCTTCGACACGTCGACCGCCGCACTGCGCATCCGCGTGTCCGACGCCGCTACCGGCAAGTCCAAGGTCAACGTCAACATTCCCGTAGGCTTGGTGCGTCTCGGCCTGCGCTTCATCCCCAAGTCGGCCAACATCGACACCGAGAAGATCATGCATGCGCTCGACACCGGCATGAAGGGACGCATCGTCGACGTGGTGGATGAAGACGACGATACACACGTGGAAATCTACATTGAATAGACCGCGCCCAGCCAAAACGGTCCAGGGCGAATAGACGTTGCACGCCTTCCAGGGAGCGGACAGTTCCCTGGAAGGCTTATTTCACCCGCGCGTTTTCTCTGCTCACTCCATCCATCAAATCAGACAAATGCGCCTCCCCGGTGTATAATACGGTTGACTATCCTCCCGTCCGTCGTGCGCACAGCCGAGACAGGCAAAACGTGCGCTAGTACAAAACCATCTGTCTGCCGAGGTGCAAGCGCATGTCGCAGTACTATCCCTGGATATGGGTGGCCTTCTCCCTGGCTTTCTTTGCAGCGGAGATCTTCACCGCAGGCTTCGTGCTCTTCTGCTTTGGGATCGGCGCGGCGGCTGCGGCGGCTATCGCCTTCCTGGGCGCAGGGCCCGCCTGGCAACTGGTCGCATTTGCCTTCGTCTCCATCATCGCCGTATTCCTCTCGCGGCCCTTTGCCAACCGCATCAGCAACGCCAACACACAGCAAGTCGGCATCGACCGCGTGCTGAATCGCACCGGCGTGGTGCTCGAACCCATTGACCCAGATGCCGGAACCGGCGTCATCCGCGTTCAAACCGAAACCTGGTCAGCCCTCGCCGAGGACGGCAAACCTATCCCCGCTGGCGAGCGCGTCGTCGTGCTCGCCGTTGAAGGGGCGCATCTGGTTGTGCGCCGCAAAGAAGCCGGCGACGCCGAATAAACGTCTGCGACAGCGCCTGCATTGCCGTTGCGCCCGTCTATGCCGACCCTGTGCGAGCCGCGCTGCCCATTTTATTGTTTCTCAAGGAGAATGGCTATGGAACCAATCGGAATTCTCGTCGTGCTGGCCGTGTTGATTGTGTTTATCATCGTCGTCGCGGTCAACAGCCTGCGCGTGGTCTCCCCCTACGAAAAAGGCGTCATCGAACGGGTGGGCCGCTATCAGCGCACCGCCCAGCCCGGCCTGACCATCGTCGCCCCGTTCTTCGACACGCTGCGCAAGGTGGACATGCGCGAGCAGGTGGTCGACGTCCAGCCGCAGGAAGTGATCACCAAAGACAACGTGGTGGTGACTGTCGACGCCATCATCTACTACGAAGCCACCGACCCCGTCAAGCTCACCTACAATGTGGCTGACTTCTACAGCGCCGCCACCAAGCTGGCCCAGACCAGCCTGCGTAACGTCATCGGCGAAACCGAGCTCGACGAGGCCCTGACCTCGCGCGATATGATCAACGCCAAGCTGCGCGAAGTGCTCGACGAAGCCACCGACAAATGGGGCGTGCGCATCGTGCGCGTCGAGATCAAACGCATCGACCCGCCGGTCGACGTCACCGAGGCCATGCACCGCCAGATGAAGGCCGAGCGCGAGCGCCGCGCCCAGATCCTCGAATCCGAAGGGCTGCGCCAAGCCCGCATCCTACAGGCCGAAGGCGAGGCCGAAGCCGTTCGCCGCGTGGCCGACGCCCAGCAGTACAAACTGGAGGTCGAAGCCGCCGGCCAAGCTCACGCCATCACCACTGTCTACAACGCCATCACCGCGGCCAATCCCGACGACAAGTTGATCGCCATCCAATACCTGGAGGCGCTCAAGAACGTCGCCGAGGGTCAGGCGACCAAGATCTTCCTGCCCTTCGAAGCGTCGGCCATCCTCGGCGCGCTGGGCGGCATCCAGGGCATCTTCCAAAACGGCGAAGGAGCGCAAGGCCCGACTTCCGGCGCATCCGTGCGCTGACGTGCGCTGACGCACGCCGGCGCACGCCGTCTCTGCACGCGCACGGCCCAGGGAACACCCGCTCCCTGGGCCGTCATTTACCGTAGCGCCGCTCCGCACTCACGCCTCAACCCAGCGCATGCCTTCTCCCGTTTGGCGCAGCCGGCCGGCGCCGCGTATGTGCGTGGCGATGATCAGCGCATCTTCGGCCGGCGCCCGGACCGCCAACGCCTCACGGATGGCGCATATGCTCTCCAGATCGGCCCACGGCGCGGCCCATCCCGGCTGCTCCGCCTCGATGGGGTGGTGGTAGACATCACCCACGCAGTACAAGGTCTGCCCGTCCGACGACACGCGCACCATCACATGGCCGGGCGTTTCCCCCGGAGTGGGGACAATCTCGATGCCCGGCGCGATCTCGCGCCGCCCTGCCACCGGCGCGAGCCGGCCCAGTTGGGCGACGACGCCGAAGGTGCGCGCTTGCAGCGTCTCCGGCGCGGCCACAGCCGCCTGCATCTCCGCGCTCTCCCAGTCCGCCTTGCCCATGTACACCTGCGCCCGCGCGCAGATCGGCATCCTGCCCCCGCCCGCTGCCGGCACAGTCAGCCCGTTGTAATGGTCCCAATGCGCGTGCGTAATCACCAGGCTCTCGACCGCGCCGGCGTCGATGCCCGCCGCGGCCATTTGCTCCGGCAACGGCGCGGGCGGCGAATAGCCGGCGATGCGAAACGGCGAATCCGCATCCATCTCATACGACGCCGCATCTACCATCACCGCGGCCTGCGGCGTCTGGATGTGGATGCACTGCATAGGCAGATGAAGGGGAGCGCTCACCTGGGCGGCGTAACGCTCTCGCAGAACCGCCTCGTCCGCGATCAAGTTTTCCGCCAAATCGTACACAATGTCCCCGGCGTTGAACACCGTCACCGCCGCCTGTCCAACCGTGAATCGCTGAGGGCCGGCTTCCATGTCAATTCCTTTGCTGCTGTGTTTGGCTGACAATCCGCCATGCAATAAATGGTTTA
>CAZYSJ010000136.1:0-10022 GCA_964649875.1 uncultured Caldilineaceae bacterium | reverse complement strand
TGGTGGGGCTGGTCAGGTAGGCGACGGCAATCTCCTTGACGCTGTCGCCGTTGAAATCGCCGACAGCGAGCGCCAAGGCATTGTCCACGGGCCTGATCGTGCCGGCTATGATGCCGGCGGCGTCAAGTTTGCCCGGCGCAACCGCCGTCGTCGTACCGGTTGGGAAGGGCGACGCCTCGGTCGCCCCGCCGAAGGCCAGTACGGAGACCGAGACCGGCAGCTTGTTGTCGGCGCTGGTCTTGGCCCAGGCGACTACGGCTTCATCGCGATACTCGCCGTTGACGTCGAGCTCTCCGTCCAAATCTCCGGCGGCGATGTCGACGAAATCGGCGCCGCCTGCCACGCGCGGGACCAGGTTGCTCAGCTTGGCCACTGCAGCCAAGGTGTCGGGGCGGTAGAACTTTAGGCTCCCAACCAGTGTTGTGTTGTCCCGGTAGGCGTAGAGAATAGAGTCCTGCGTATTGCTGAGGAAACGCCCCGCCGTGACGGCGACGGCATCTAGGATGTCTTTGCCGGTGTAATCGATATGCTCAACCTCGTCCAATTGCTTGTTGTTGATGTTTAGCTCGAAGATGCTAGACCTCGACGCCCCCGAGTCCAACTGGGGTTGCGCAATGAAGATCTCGTCATTCGGCCATTCGCTGTAGCCCCTGGCCGGGTCAGTCTCGCCCGGTTCCGCAGCGAGAGCCGTCGCAGGAACCGCCAGCGCCAGACACAGCATCGTAAGGGCGATTAACGGAACGAACAGGCGAAAGCCAAAGGCTCGTCGTACAGTGAAGACTTGCACATTCATGTCCTTTCTCCTTGGCGTAATGTAAGTCGCAAACGCGAACTGGTTGCGAAATCTTTGCTTGTCTTGCCGCATCACTTAAATCTCGCGAGGCTGCACCTCTTTATCTCGCTTATCTTCACCGCACGGGAAAACGGTTTGCGGGACAAACGGGGCAAGACAAACGTCGAACAGTTTGCCCTATCCTGCAGCCGCCCTATTGCGCGGCCATGGCGATGTCGAACAGCCTTTCCTGATCCAGCAGGTGGCTGAGATCGTCGTCGCCGATATCGATCCGCACCCAGTGAATGGCGCCGGTGAAGGCGTTGTCGCGTTCCGGGTAGTCATCCGTAACCGGCGATGCCAGGTCGCAGCCGACTTCCATGCCCTCGTCGAGCGAGAAGGTATAGGCGACCGTGTTCTCGATATGGCCCTGCCCGACCTGCACGTCGTCGACGAAGAGCGCGCCCGTGCCGCCTGCGCCTGTGCCTAAGGGGCTCCCGCCGCCGTCGTAAGCGAAGTCATATTTCACTGTGACGGGGCCGGCGGGCAGCGGCCCTGCAGCGGCGATGGTGTAGCGTTGCTTGCCCAGCCAGTTGTAGCAGAAGGTCAACTTGCCGTCTTTCGCATAGAGCGACCAGCCGCCGAAGCGACCGCCTTGGGCGATGATCACACCCTTTGCCCCGCCTTCGGGGATCTCCAGCTCTGCCGTGACGCTGTACGACTTGTTTTTGACATTGAGCACGGCGTTTTCCATCAAGTGGATCATGCCGGGGTAGAGCGTCAGGGAGGTGCGGTGGCCCATCAGATCAGGTCGTCCGGCGAGCTCGGGGTTGAGGCGTTGAATGCGCCGATCTTCCAGCGGGAAGACGTTGTATTGGGCCGCCTCGATCAGGAAGAGTTGCTGCAACTCGGCCAGCTTCTCCGGGTGCTGGGCGGCTACATCTACGGCTTGGCTCCAGTCGGTGCTGCCGTCGTACAATTCCCACACGTCCTCGCTCCAGTCCTGAGGCGCACTGAAAAGGTTGCTGTGACGGGTGACGGCGCTCCAGCCGTTGTGGTAGATGCCGCGGTTGCCGAACATCTCGAAGTACTGGGTCGTGCGCCGGTCGGGGGCGGCGGCATCGTCGAAGGTGTAGGCCATGCTGACGCCCTCGATGGGCTTCTGCGTCACGCCGTTGACCACGTCCGGCTCAGGCAGCCCGGCGCATTCGAGGATGGTGGGCACGATGTCGATGACGTGGTGGAACTGGTTGCGCACCTCGCCCGCGGCTTGGAAACCAGCAGGCCAGCGGATGGCCATACCGGTGCGCGTGCCGCCCCAGTGAGAGGCGATTTGCTTCGTCCACTGGTAGGGGCAGTCCATAGCGTGCGCCCAGCCGACGGGGTAATGGTTATAGGCGTGCGGCGTGCCGATGTCGTCGATGTGGGCCAATTGCTCTTCGGCCGAGGTCTCTACGCCGTTGAGGGTTAGCATTTCATTGAAGGTGCCGGAATTGGTCCCCTCGGCGCTGGCCCCGTTGTCGCCTGCGATGTAGATGACGAGCGTGTTGTCCAGCGCGCCCATCGTTTCGAGTGCGTCGATCAAACGGCCGGCGTGGTAGTCAGTGTGCTCGGCGAAGCCGGCGTAGGTTTCCATCAGCCGCGTTGCTAAGCGTTGCTCGTCGGCGCTCAGATCATCCCACGCCGGAATGCCCTCGGATCGTGCGGTAAGCTGCGTGTCCGGCGGCACGACGCCCAGTTCCTTCTGGCGGGCGAGCGTTTCCTCACGCATCTTATCCCAGCCCTGGTCAAATTTGCCGCGGTATTTCTCGATCCATTCCGGCGGCGCGTGGTGCGGGGCGTGGGTGGCGCCGAAAGAGAGGTAGACGAAGAAGGGCTTGTCGGGCGTCAGCGCTTGCTGCGCCCGCACCCAGGCGATGGCGTGGTCCACCAGGTCGGGCGTTACGTGATAATCGGGGTCGTCAGGCGGCTCGACCGGCGTCGTGCCCTGGACCAGGGTCGGCGCCCATTGGTTAGTCTCGGCGGCGACCCAGCCGTAGAAATCTTCAAAGCCCTCTCCCGTCGGCCAATGGTCGAACGGGCCGGAGGTGCTGACTTCCCAGGCGGGCGTCTGGTGCATTTTGCCGTAGGCGGCGGTGCTATAGCCGTTAAGGCGCAGCACTTCGGCGATCGTTGCCGCCGTGTTGGGCCGCACGGATGTGTAGCCCGGCACGCTGCTCGCCATTTCGGTGATCGCGCCCATCTCTACCGAGTGGCAGTTGCGCCCAGTGAGCAGCGCCTGGCGCGTGGGCGAACAAAGCGCGCAGTTATGAAAGCGGGTGTAGCGCAGGCCGTCATCAGCCAGCCGTTCGAGGGTAGGCATGTGGATGGGGCCGCCAAAAGCGCTGGATGCGCCGAAGCCCATGTCGTCGATCAAAACGATAAGCACATTGGGCGCGCCCCCGGGCGGGCGTATCGGCTCGATGGCGGGATAGGTCGCGTCCTTGGCGTAGAGCGCCGCTGTCCCTTTGTTGGGGGCGTCGGGCGCGGGCAGCATCACGCCGCCGCCCTCCTTGGCGTGGAGCGCGGCGGAGGGAGCCGCGACGCTCAGCCCCGCTGCGCCGGCCGTAGCGCTGATCAGCTTCATGAACGTGCGACGTGACAAATGTTCCACTCTTTTCTCCTTTATAGTCGAAGGCTCAACGGTGACTTGACTGAAACCTGCTGAAGCCGCGCGACGGAGTCCTATCCGTTTGCAGGCGGCGTGGGCTCGTTCGGGAGCATGGATTCGCCCGTTTTCTCCCGCAAAAAGGCGAACAGGCTTGCCAGATCGCCGAACACCTGGCGCTCTCCGGTACGCGGGTTTTCCAGCGCAGCGCGCCAGCATGGCTCATCCGCGCTGCCGGCGCGCCACAGGCGCAGCAAATAGGACATATAGTCTAGGGCTTCGGGGTTCATACGCTTCCGTCTACGGCCTCCTACAGTAAGCATAGCCATTGCGCGTGGCGATAGTGTCGGAAGAACGTGGAAAAAACGTGGACAATCGCGTATAATAGAGATGAGTACTTCCATCTCGGCGAGCCGTGACGGGTCACAGACCCATGTGCGCTTCGTAGATTACGCAGCTCCCCTACACACTAAGCCGCCCCAAAAACTGCCGGGAGGATACATGGCGCGTCTGATGCTTTCCCTGCTCGGGCCTTTCCAGGCTGAATTCGACGGGCAGGCAGCGTCTGGGCTGCATGCGGAAAGCGTGCGGTCCCTGTTGGCTTATTTAGCTGTCGAAACGGATCGGGAGCACCCGCGGCGCAATCTGGCCGGGCTTCTGTGGCCGGAGCTTGCAGACCGCGCCGCGCTCAGCAACCTGCGCTACACGCTTTCCGATCTGCGGCGGGCGCTGGGCGACACGCCCGCCTCTTCCGCAGACCCTGTCCTCCTCGTGACGCGCGATACGATTCGCCTTAAGCGCGACGCCGGCTGTTGGATCGACGTGCTCGAGTTCGAGCGACTCTGTGATGAGGTCCCTGCGCCTGAGGACGGAGAGGCCGTGCGTACAGCTTTGGAGAAGGCTGTTGCGCTCTATCGCGGTCCCTTTTTGGAGGGATTGTCGCTGCCGGACAGCCCCGCCTTCGAGGACTGGCTATTCTGGACGCGCGAGCAATACCAGCGCAAGATGCTGGGCGCGCTGCGCCGGCTGGTCGCCATGTACGAGCGCGTCGGTCATTATGACGCAGCCCAGGCCGCGGCGCGCCGCCAGGTGCAGTTGGAGCCGCTGGACGAAGAAGCGCATCGCCAGTTTATCCGGACGCTGGCCTTAGGCGGACAGCGCAGCGCCGCCCTGCGCCAAGTTGAGATCTGCCGGCGGACGCTGGCGCAGGAGTTGGACGTCGAACTGATGCCCGAAACCGTTGCGCTGGCCGAGGCGATCCGCGCCGGCGCATTGCAAGCACGCGGTTCCGCCGGGCATATGCGCAGCCCGCCGTCTTCATTCCAAACCGCGGCGGCCCCGATCTTTGTCGCCCGCGAGCGCGAACTGACTCAACTCGATGCCTGTCTGGCCGAGGCGCTCGGCGGCCGCGGCCGCGTCGTCTTGATCAGCGGGGATGCCGGCAGCGGCAAGTCGGCTCTCATGTGGGAGTTCGTGCGCCGGGCGTTGGCGGCGCACCCTGACTTGGCGGCGGCAAGCGGGAGCTGTAACGCGGCCACCGGCATGGGCGATCCCTATTTACCCTTCCGCGAGATTCTGCAGATGCTCGCCGGAGACATCGAGGCCAAGCGCGCCGCCGGCGCCATCAGCGTTGAACATGCTCAACGAATGTGGGCCTTGCTGCCCTATACAGCGCAAGCGTTGACGGAATGCGGCCCCGACCTGATCGACCTCTTTGTCCCTGGGGCGGAGCTGTTGTTGCGCGCCGACAGCGTTGCCCTCGGCGCGGGGAGCGGCGCGGCGTGGCGAACCCGCCTGGCCGGCCTTGTGCAGAATCGGGCTGTTTCTGCATCTCCGTCCGCCGTTCAACGGATTCGTGTGTCCGAGCAGGTGTGCCGGGTGCTGCAGAGCATTGCCGGCCAAAATCCGCTGCTCCTGGTGATCGACGACATGCAATGGGCGGACGATGCGTCGAGCAACCTGTTGCTGCACTTGGGCCGCCATCTGGCCGGCAGCCGCGTTCTAATCGTGGGGGCCTACCGCTCGCCGGATGTCGAACTGGGGCGCGGCGACGAGCGTCACCCCATGGCGACCGTGATCCACGAACTCCAACGCATCTCCGGTCAAAGCCCTATCGATTTGGAACAAGCCGCCGGCCGCGCCTTTCTCGACGCAGTGCTGGAAAGCGAACCGAACCGGCTGGGCGAAGCCTTTCGCGATACCTTCTATCGGCATACCGGCGGGCATGCGCTCTTCACTATTGAACTGTTGCAGGACCTGCAGGCGCGCGGCGAACTGATCCGCGACGCAGAAGGTCGCTGGATCGAGGACCGTTCTCTCAATTGGAAGCATATCCCGCCGCGCGTCGAAGCCGTGATCGCGGAACGGATCGACCGGCTGCCCCAAGGCGCGCAAACCTTGTTGGCAGCCGCCAGCGTCGAAGGCGACGAGTTTACCGCCGAGGTTACAGCGCATGTGCTGGGCCTTGACCGGGCGGAGGTGTTGCGGCAGCTGAGCGGCAGGCTTGGCCAAGAACACAAGCTGGTGCGCGGCCACAGCGTAACTTGGCTGGAACCGGACAGGCATTCGCTGTCGCGCTATCGCTTCCGCCACGCCCTCTTTCACGACTACCTTTACCAACGGCTGGACCCGGTCGAACGGGCGCGCCTGCACCGGTTGACGGGCGAGGCGCTGGAAGAACTGCACGGCGCACAGGCAACCCAGATCGCTGTACAACTGGCGCGCCACTATGAGCAAGCCGGCCTAGCGGTCAAGGCGATCGAGCAGTTGCATCGAGCGGCGGAACAGGCCATGCGGCTTGGCGCTTATCGCGTGGCTGTGGCCAATCTGCGACGGGGCTTGGCGTTGCTCGAATCATTGCCGGAAACGCCCGAGCGGGCGCAACGCGAATTGCGTCTGCGTATAGCCATCGCCGGGCTGCTCGCCCCTGTCTACGGCGTGGGCGACGATGCACGCGCCGACACCGCAGCGCCGGCTGTTGCATTGGGGCGCCGGGCGGGCGGCGGCCTGCAGGCAATCTATGCCCTCTTCCTGCAGGCGGGCGTGCGTCGCGGCCAAAGCAATATGGCCCAGGCAGTAGAGGCGGGCCGGCAGATGTTGGCCCAGGCCGGAGATAACCGCCAGGCGGCTATGTTGGCCTATTTCACGCAAGGCCTCACTAAGTTGTTCGCCGGGCAGCCGGCATCATGCCGCGCCGATCTCGAAATGGCGCTGAGCCTCTATCGCCGCGAAGAGGATGACTTGTTGGAGGCGCTGATCGGCTTCAACCTGCAGGCGTTGATCCTGGCCTGGATGTCGCTGCCTCTATGGATCATGGGCTATGGCGAGCAGGCGGCAAGCCGCGCAACCCAGGCCGAAGAGTTGGCGCAGGCGTTGAATCAACCGTACACCTCGGTACTGGCGCTGATCGCGACGATTTGGCTGCGCATTCACGCCTTTGCCGACCCAAGCGTGTCGCCCCAAATCGAGACGTTGCGCAAACTGGTCGACGAGACCGGCGTCGAGGCAATGCGTCCGTGGGCGCGCGTGTTTAGCGGGTGGCTGTTGATTCGCCAGGGCCATGTGGCGGAGGGCCTCGCCCAGATGCGGCGCAACCTGCCCAGCCATGATAAGAGCGGAACAAACCTCGGCGCGCCGGGGCAGCGAGCTCTCATGGCGCAACTTTATTTGGATTACGGCTATTACGACGAAGGCTTGCAGGTGGTGGACCAGGGCCTGGAACTGCACAAACAAGGCATAGGCCAAATGGCCGAGGCCGAACTCTACAGGCTGCGGGGCGCTTTGCTGCTCGACAAGGGCGAGGCCGGCAGCCGCGAAGCGGCGGAAGTCCTGTTCCTTAAAACCGCCGGCCTGGCGCACGAACAAGGCGCGCTTACATGGGAACTGCGCGCGGCGATGGACCTGGCGCGGCTATGGCGGCATACTGACCGCGAGCAGGAAGCGATTGCGCGCCTGGAGGAAGTCTTTGCTCGCCATACAGAGGGCTTCGACATGCCCGATCTGCGACAGGCGGCGGCTCTGATCCGCGAACTCACCGGCGCTGCACCCGGCTACCGGCAAGGCTGACGCTACGGGAACCGGTTCCACAGCAGCGATAACACCACCCCGGACGCCACAAAGAGCAGGGCGAAGGCCGAGAAGAACACGCTGATCTCTCGCGCTTCGGTCTGTAGAACGACATGGCTGGGCAAGTTGAGAAAAACGTCCAGCAACTGCTCGGCGTTTTCCGCCTCGAAGTACTCGCCGCCCGTCATGTCCGCCACCTGGCGCAGCCCCGGTTCGTCGAGCATGACGTAGCGACGGAAGCCGCGGCCGCCGCCCCCGCCCCCGCCGCCGAAGCCTCCAGGAAAGCCTCCTCCTCCCTGGAAGACATCGCCGCCCAGTTGTTCGCGCGTGCAGACCATGGCGCCCGGGTTTGTCGTGCCGAAACCGATAGTATAGATGCGCAGACGTCGATCTGCGGCCTGTTGGGCCGCGTCGACCGGCAGCGGCCCGCGGCTGTTGGCGCCGTCGGTCAGCAAGACGATGATGTCGGGTTGGTATGAGTTGACCGTAGCGCCAAGATCGGGAGGAGCTTCCCAGAGACCGCCGTCTTCCTCGCTTCCGGCGCGCAGGTTGACCGCGCTGGGCGCAACCGCGCCGTTGACCTCGGCAATGGCGTCGATGGATTTTAGAATGGCGCTGCCGATGGCCGTACCGATTGACGTGGTGAAGTTGTCGATCGCGGTGTGCAAAACCTGTTTATCATTGGTTGGGGGCACGACGATCTCGGCCAGGCCGGTAAAGGCGACGATGCCGATCTGCGTCCCATCCGGCTGGTTGTCGATGAAGGCGCGCGCCGCCTCTTGCGCGATGGCCAGTCGATTGGGCGGCACGTCTGTGGCGCACATGCTGCGCGACACGTCGATCGCCAGCACGACGATCGAACGATTCAGCGGAACTGTGTACTCTGCGGCTGGCCGCGCCATGGCGACGAGCAGGCAGGCCAGCCCCGTGACAAAGAGGGCGAAGGGCAGGTGACGCCGCCAACGCGCATGTTTGGGCAAGGCCGCGCGGATCAGCGCAAGGTTGGAGAAGCGCACGGCATACCGGCGCTTGCGTCGCAGCATCCAGATATAAAGCGCCACGATCAGCGGTATGAGGGCGAGCGCCAGCAGCGCCCACGGCCAGAGAACTGTCATTTGTCACCCCCGCATCCAAACCAACAGGACGGCGTCCGGTTCCCCTCCCCTTGCATGCCTGTACTGCAGGGCGTCCGGGCGTCGACTAGGGCGCGCGTCCCAGCCAGAGCATGGAAAGCGCGCCGCCGGCGAGCAGGAAGGGCAGGCTGAGCGCGGCGAGGATGGCGGTCACTTCCATCATTTCGCCGTCGACGGCTAGTTTCAGATCGACGCTTTCGTAGATCTCGCGCAGCGCTTCCTGGTCTGCGGCGCGGTAATAGGCGCCGTTGGTCACGGACGCAACTTCCTGCAACAATGCCTCATCCAAGCGCGTGGCGAGCGCGAAGCCGTCGACCTCGACCAGCGCGCCTTCCTCGCTGCCCACGCCGACTGTGTAGATGCGCACGCCCGCTTCGGCCGCGACTTGGGCGATCTCCAGCGGGTCCGGGCTGGTCGTGTTCTCCCCGTCCGTCAGCAACAGGATGACGGCGGACGAATAGTCGTCGATCTGGAGCATCTCGGCGTCGATCATACCGCTCTCCAGGTCGACGGCTTCCTCGTCGATGGCGATGCGCTCGCCGGCTATGGCGTTGAGCGAGGTGAAGATGCCCTGCCCGACCGACGTGCCGCCCTGCGCGCTGAGGCGTTCAATCGAACTGAGAACCTCGGCGCGATCGTGCGTCGGCTGCTGTACGACCAACCCGCCGGAACTGAAGGCGACGACGCCGATCTCGATGTTGTTGGGCTGATTGTCGACAAAAGCCTGCGCCGCGGCCTTGGCGGCCTCGATGCGCGTCGGCTCCAGGTCATCCGCCAACATGCTGTTCGAGGCGTCGAAGGCGAGCACGACGGTCCCCTGGATGCGCGGCAGCCTGACCATCGCCTCCGGCCGGGCCAGGGCCAAGAGCAGCAGCGTCAGCCCGATCAGAAATAGAAGCGGCGGGATGTGGCGGCGGCGGCCCAGCGCCTGCCCGGAGCGGTTTTGGGCCAGCCCCAGGGGACCCAGGTCGACCGCGGTCTGTTGCTGCTTTTGGCGCAGGCGCACGTACAGCCAGACCAACAACGGCGCGAGCAGCAGCGCCCACAGCATCCACGGCCAGATGAAAGAGACATATTGGCTCATCGGCGACGCCTTTTGCGCAGCGTAGCCATCCGCACGATGGCGCCGGTCAAGTCCTCCTCGGTGGAGATCGCATGCAGGTCGATGCCCAGCCGCTTGACCTCGGCATTGAGTTGCTGTTCCTGCTGTTGGGCCGCCTCGGTAAAGCGGCGGCGGAAGCCGGGGTCGCTGGTGTCGACGTAGAGATGCTCGCCCGTCTCCACGTCCTCGACCATCAGCAGCCCTGCGTCCGGCAGTTCGACCTCGCGCGGGTCCCAGAGACGCACCGCGATCAGTTCGTGTCGCTGCGAAAGCTGCGAGAGAGGACGGTCCCAGCCCGGCTCG
>CAZYSJ010000135.1:0-10111 GCA_964649875.1 uncultured Caldilineaceae bacterium | reverse complement strand
ACACGCGCAAGCGCGCCATGCTGGGCTGGGAGGCGGCGCACGCGGCGGCTTCGTAACACGAGAGCCGGCATCAGGGCAAGAACTCGAGTCCGGGCGCAACATCGTCGCGCACCGGACTTAACCTCGCGGCAGATTAGGTCTGAATCTTCCTCCCATCAATCCATCAGCAGGCCGCCGTCCACGTCTAATGTTTCGCCGACGATGTAACTCGCTGCGGGGCCGGCCAAGAAAAGCACGGCCGCGGCGATCTCATCCGGCGCGCCCAGGCGACGAATGGGCGTGTCGGCGCGCCAGCGCGCGTGCTCGGCGTCGTCCGCGCCGTCGAGCAGGAGGTCGGTGGCGATGCGGCCGGGGCAGACGGCGTTGACGCGGATGCCGCGGTCGATGACCTCGCGCGCCAGGGAGCGGGTGAAGGCCAGCACACCGCCTTTGGCCGCGGCGTAGTGGGCGTGGTTGGCGGAGCCGCGCTTGCCCGCAATCGAGGCGATGTTGACGATGGCGCCGCCGCCCTGGGCGATCATGGCGGGCAGCGCGGCGCGACTGCAATAGAAGACCGAGGAGAGGTTGGCGTGCAAGACCTGGTCCCACTCTGTATCGCTCATCTCCAGCACGGGGCGGGCCAGAAAGATGCCGGCATTGTTGACGAGCACGTCCAGACGGCCGGCTGCGGCAATGGTTTGCTGCACGAGCGCAACGGCCTCGCCGGCGCGGCTGACATCGGCCTGGCGCGCGGCGATGCGCAGGCCTTCGCGTTCGCCCTCGTCGCAGAGTCGTTGCGCGGCGGCGTGGTCGCTGCGATAGCAGAAGGTGACGTCTGCGCCTTGGCGGGCGAAGGCGAGGGTGACGGCGCGGCCGATGCCGCGTGAGCCGCCCGTGACCAGCACGACCTGACCGGCAAATGTGCGGGCGTCGGGATCAGTCACAGGGCGCCTCCGCCAATTGCCGGAAGCCGGCGGCTAGGGCGGGGTATAGCCCCAGGTACACCTCGTAGAGTGCGTTGTAGCGCGCGGCCAACTCCGGCCGCGGCTCGAAGGTTGCGCCGAAGGAGTTCATGCCGCGGGCTGCGTCGGCAATGCTGGGGTAGAGGCCCGCGCCGGCGGCGGCGACGATGGCATCGCCTAGGGGCGAGCCCGTGGCCGTGCGCGGCAGGCGGATGGGACGCTGCAGCACGTCGGCTTTGATCTGGTTCCAGAGGGGGCTGCGTGCGCCGCCGCCCACGCTGGAGAGGATGCCCGCTGCAAAGCCGGCCGCGGCCGCGGTTTCGACATTGTGGCGCAGCCCGTAGGCGGCGCCCTCCAGCACGGCGCGCACCAGGTCGGCCTTGGTCGTGGCGAGGGAAAGGCCGAAGAAGACGCCGCGGGCATTGCTGTCCCAGATGGGTGAACGTTCTCCGAACATGTAGGGCAAGAAGACGAGACGGTTGGCCCCTGGCGGGCTGGCGGCGGCGGTTTCGGTGAGCAGCTCGAAGGGGTCAAGCCCGCGGCGCAGAGCCTCGCTGCGTTCGGGTTCGCCGAGCTGGTCGCGCACCCAGCGCAGCGCGCCGCCGGAGACGCTCAGCGCGCCGACGACCAGGTGGCGGCCGGGGATGGGATGGCCGAGCGGGATCAGTTGGTCGGCGAGATAGGGCTGGTCGCTGCAGATGAGCAGGACGGTGGACTGGCCGGTCATCTCTACGGCGTCGCCGGGTTCGACGACGCCCGTTTCGATGGCGGCGGCTGTGCCGTCGTTCATGCCGGCGATGACGGGCGTGCCGGGGGCCAGGCCGCACTCGGCCGCGACGTATGCGGCGCCCTCGCCCACTTTGTCGCTGCAGGGTAAACGGGGCGGTAATTGGGGGGCATCGAAGCCCATGTCTTGCAGCAATTGGTCTGACCAGCGTCCGGCGCGGCTGTCGAAGCAGAGCGTCAGCGGCCCGTGCGAAAGGTCCAGGCTGAAGATGCCGGTAAGCCTGTGTACGATGTAGCCGTTGGCGTGAAGAACGGCATGGGTCCGGCGCAGAATGTCCGGACGTTCTTGTTGCAGCCAGAGTATCTTGGGAGCGGAGTAGTAGGCGTCGATGCGGCCGCCGTTGATGCGCGTGACGTTTTCGGGGCCGGCGCGTTCACGCAGCCAGTCGCATTGCGGATCGGTGCGGCGGTCCATCCAGAGGATGGCGGGGTAGAGCGGCGCGCCGGCGCGGTCGACGGCGACGATGGTCGGGGCCTGGCAGCTCACGCCGATGGCGGCGACGTCTGTGGCGGGGCGCGGGCTGCCGGCGAAGATGCGGCGCAGCGTGCGGCAGACGCCGCGCCACCAGTCCTCCGGGTCCTGTTCCGCCCAGTTGGGGTGCGGGTAGGCGGTGGGGTGCTCGTGGGCCGCCTCGCCGAGGACAGCGCCCCGGCGGTCGAAGAGCACGGCTTTGACGCTGGTGGTGCCGATGTCGATGCCGATCAGCAGGTCTTTGGGCATGGGCTGGCTCCGTTTGCGGTCAGTTGCGGTCAGAATGGGGCCGCGGCCGAGTTAGGGACGGCGCGCCAGCGCTTCGGGATTGGCGCAGTAGTTGAGCGGGCGACCGGCGTAGAAGTTGGCGAGGTCGACGATTACGCTTTCGATTTTGCGGCGGGCCGTCTCTTGCGAGGCGCCGGCGACGTGCGGCGTCAGGGTGACGTTGGGCAGCTTGAGCAGCGGCCAATCGGCGGGCGGCGGCTCCACGGCGAAGGTATCGAGCGCGGCGCCGCCGAGATGCCCGCTTGCCAGCGCGGCGTAGAGCGCATCGTAGTCGACCAGGGGCCCGCGGGCGGTGTTGATGAAGTAGGCGCCCGGCTTCATGGCGGCGAACTGGTCGGCGCCGATCATGCCGCGCGTTTCCGGCGTGACGCGCGCGTGCAGGCTGATGATGTCCGACTCAGCCAAGAGCGTGGGCAGGTCCGCCTTTTCGACGCCGAGCGCGGCGCAACGGTCGGCGGGGACGTAGGGGTCGTAGACGAGCACGCGCATCTCGAAGGCGTGCAGGTGGGGGATGAGCAGTTGGCCGATGTGGCCGAAGCCGATCAGGCCGATGGTCTGGCGGTGCAGCTCGCGGGCGCTGACGGCGTAGTGGTAGATGGCGGGCCGCCATTCGCCCGCGGCCAGGGCGCAGTGGGCGCGGGCGATGCCTTTGCATTCGGCCAGGATGAGGCCGAGGGTGAACTCCGCCACGGCGCGGGCGTTGCCGCCAGGCGAGAAGAGGACGGGAATGCCGCGCTCGGTGGCGGCGGTCAGGTTGACGTTGACCGGGCCGCCGCGGAAGCAGCCGATGATTTCTAGGTTGGGGGCGTTCTCAATGAGGGCGCGAGAGATCGGGGCCACCTGGGTAAGCACGATCTGGGCGTCGCCCACAAAGCGGGCGATGGCCGGCGGGTCGCCGACGAACTCCTGCAGTTCGGCGTTTTGGGTCGGGGTATCGTCCGGCCAGCCGAGTTCCAGACCGGAAGTTGTAAAGTTGCCGGCGGCGGGTTCGAGGTATTGGCGCAGCAAATCTTGGACCAGGTTGACGGTGAGGAAGCGGTCTCCGGCAATGGCGATATGAAGCACGGGCGAGCGTCCTTTCTAGCGAGGGGCCAATCGGGGCGTCGGTGCGACGCGTGTTCACGGTCTTCGCTTGATTATACGTCAGGTTAGCGTAAACGGTTTAGGGCCTGTGCCAAGTCCTGATAAGCGGTTTTGCCTAGGGGCTTCGTTTGCGCCGTAATGCTTTGGGGGATCGCGCATCCGGGAACGGGCGCGATAAATACGCTGAAATTTGGGACGTCTCCTAAAACAAACGGATTTCGGCGGATTGACAGGCGCGGCGGGAACGTCTACAATGAAAACAAGCCATAAATTGTTCCAGTTTGATCTCATTGATGCCTTCGTCTCCGCCAAGCGTTAAGGGGTGGCCGGTCTGTCGGGCGTATTCGCGCGTGGCCAGGTCGGCGGGCTATCCGACAACGATAGCGGCGCGATTATCGATGTAGGCATAATCGATGTAGGCATAAAAGACAATCATTGACGCCTGACAGGATATGGCGTTGAAGATTCAGTTAAGCCGTGTTGCGCACTGCCCGCGGGCGTAGGGTGAACCGGCAATTGATCCGGCAAGCAGTAAGCCTCTGAACCGGCTCCCCCATCCGTTATGCACGCCGATCAAGACTAGGCGCGTGCGCCCCCATACCTATTTAGTGACTGCACTGTTCATACCCTGAGCGCGAGTTGTATAGGCGCTGAATCCATGAAAGGGGGTGAGGCCGCGGTCGAAAGCGATCTGAGCCAGATCATTGCTCGTCTAGCGTTTGACGCCCTGAGGTTCGAGCCGGACGCCTGAGACTCGAAGCCGGGGTTGATGACAAACTGTCAATCATTGTTTACTGCAGTGTACACATGAAAGGACGGAGATATGTTTCGTTGGAACAAGGTTTTGGGGTTCGTAATCGTCTTGAGCATGTTGCTGACGGCGTGCGCGGCCCCGGCGGCCCCGGCTGCTCCGGCAGCGCCTGCCGCCGAAGAAGCCGCTGCAGAAGAAGCTGCGCCGGCTGAGGCGGAAAGCTGGTGGGCTGAAGCGGCGGCGCCGTATGCGGGCGTGACGATTCGCGGCATTTCGGAGAGCACGCCGCCGTCCCGCTATTCGGCGGAAGTGCTCGCACCCATGTTCACCGAGGCCACGGGCATCAACGTCGAGTTCGAGGTGACGTCTTGGGACGAGATGTACAACAAGCCGATCAAGGACATGCAGGCCAACACCGGCATCTACGACTTTGTGTACATTGAGCAGGACATCATCGACTCGTATCTGGCTCAGGATTTCATGACGAACCTGACCGCGATGCTGGCCGAGCATCCCGAACTGAAGTCCCCGGACTTCGATTTCGACAAGTTCACGTCTTTCATCAACGACTTCAAGGATGCCGAAGGCAACATCTTTGGCGTGCCGATGGAAGCCTTCATCAAGATCAACCTGTATCGCAAGGACCTGTTCGAGGATCCGGACATCCAGGCGGCCTTCATGGAGCAGTACGGCTATGAGCTGGCCCCGGCGACCACCCACGACCAGTATCGCGACAACGCCGAGTTCTTCACGGCGTACGGCGAAGAGAACGACCTGGAGCTGTGGGGCACTACGGTGCAGGGGCACACCGGCCATGCGTCTTCGACCTATGAGTTGGTCGAGACGATCTTCCCCACCTTTGGCGTCTACAACTGGGGCGTCAACCTGGAGACGTGGAAGGCGTGCGTGGAGAACGGCGGCGAGATGAACAGCGACAAGGCCAAGGAAGCGTTCTCTTTCTGGCTGGACATGCTGAACTATGCGCCGCCCGAGGCGACGAGCAGCACGTGGGATGAGGTGGCGGCTTCGTTTGCAGCCGGACGCGCCGCCCAGGGCTGGGTGTACGGTGAGAACGCCGCCTGGATCGCCACCGATTCGGATCGCTCGATTGTGGTAGGCAACGTGGGCGTCGCCATTCCGCCGCTGGCAGAGGGCGTGATGGAAGACGCGGAGTCGGGCGCCGGCTACGTCGGCTACTACGACGGCGGCGCCTTCGGCATTCCGTACTCGTCCAAGAACAAGGAAGCGGCGCTGCTGTGGCTGCAGTTCATCGGACAGGAGTCCGTACAGGCCGAGTGGGCAGCAGCCGGCTCCCGCATTGTGATGGAATCGACCTTCACCGATCCGCTGATCGTGGAGATGGATGGCAAGGTCGACAGCTATTACACCAAGCTGAAGGACTGGGGCCCGCTCTTCCGCGGCGCGCCGCCGTTCCCCTTCCACAATGCGCTGCGCGGCAACATGGATCCGCCGATCTGGCAAGCGCTGGCGGGTGAGATCGACGCCTCTACGGCGCTAGACGAAGCCTGCCGGATTGCTGAGGAAACCATGATGCAGCTCGGTTACGGCGAGTAAGCGAGAATAACTAACATGCGCTCAAATCGCATGGGGTGGGGGCTAATCGCCCCCACCCTAATCATCCTAGGCGTAATGGGCCTACTGCCTTTCGTTTACGTTCTGGTAGTGGGGTTCACGGACTGGAACGTATTTTCGGCGACAGGAAGGCCGGAATGGGCAGGGGCTAACAACTTCCGGCGGCTGGTCTTTGACGCCGAGTTTTTGAGCTCTTTATGGCGCACGATAGTATTCACTGCAATCGTGGTGATTAGTGAGCTGGTCTTAGGGTTCCTCTTGGCGCAAGCGCTGGTCAAGGAATTTCCCGGCAAGGCTGTTTTTCGCACCATCCATGCTCTGCCGCTGATGGTGGCGCCGATTGCGGTGGGCGCAACCTGGCGGTTATTGACCGTTCCAGGGCTGGGCATCCTGCCTCATGTCACAGATAAATGGTTCGGCATCGAGTATAACGTCGGGCGTTATGCCAGCCACGCCTTCACCACGGCGGCGCTGATGGATATCTGGCATTGGACGCCGTTTGTCACGCTGACCATGTTGGCCGGCCTGACGGCCTTGCCCAAAGAACCGATGGAACAGGCGCTGGTCGACGGCGCCAATCGTTGGCAGGTGCTGCGTCACCTGACGTTGCCTATGATGATGCCGGTCATCATCACGACGTCGTTCATTCGCATCATGGATGCGCTGCGCATTGTGGACGAGGTGTATCTGCTCACAGGCGGCGGGCCGGGTGATTCGACCCGCTTCATGGGCATCTACATCTTCCGCGTGGTAATGCAGCGCACGGATTACGGCTATGGTTCAGCCGTCTCCTTGCTGGTCTACTACTTCACCCTGGTTCTGTGTTGGATGCTGTTCGTCGGGCTGACACAAATCGGCCGGCAGCAAGAATAGGAGGCCCCCATGCAAAGAAACCAAACCCGGAGCCTCCTAGGCTGGATTGGGACCTATGCGCTTTGGATCGGCATGTCGTTGATTACGCTGCTCCCGATCTATTGGCTGTTTGTGATTTCGGCGCGCACCCGCGTGGAGCTGTTTGGGCGTCCGACATTGCTGCAGACAACGTTCTACGTCGAGAATTACATCAAGCCGTTGACGAGTCCCGTTTTTCAACGATACCTGACCAACTCGCTGGTCATCGCTACGTCGAACGCGCTCTTGGTGGCGATCCTGGCTGTTTTTGCAACCTATGCGCTATCGCGCTGGAAGTTGAGCGGTTCCGACAGCATCTTCTTTTGGCTGATCACCAACCGCATGGCTCCGGCGGCGGCCTTCATCCTGCCGCTTTATCTGTTGTTCACCGGTTGGTTCCGCATCGGCGGCGCAACGCTGTTCGACACGCGCATCGGCCTTATCCTGCTCTATTGTTTGTTTAACTTGCCCTTTGCCATCTGGCTGATGAAGGGCATCATGGACGGCATTCCTATTGAACTAGACGAAGCGGCCTTTGTCGACGGGGCGAACATGTGGACGGTGCTTTTCCGGATTATCATCCCGCTGGCTGGGCCGGGCATTGCCGTCACCGTGATCTTGAGCTGGGTGTTCGCCTGGAACGAGTATCTGTTCGCGGCGTCATTGACGAGCGTGCAGGCGCGCACGATCACGACCGGTCTGGCGGAGTTCGTCACCGTGACCGGCACGAACTGGGGCGAAATGGCGGCGGTGGCGTTTATCTCGCTGTTGCCCGCGCTCATTTTCCTGGCCTTTGTCCAACGCTACATCGTCATGGGCTTGACCTTTGGCGCGGTGAAGGAGTAGAGATTCTATGGCGGACGAGACCATCATCACAGCGCCTGTAACCCGCAAGGCCCGGAAAGGTTTCCTGCCCTTCCACACCAATACCTTCGACCGCTACTTCATCAGCGTGCTGATTTTCGTAGCGCTCAGTCTGATCTGGCTGCGTTTCATTGAGGCGTTTTTGCCCATTTGGATTGCGCCGATCCTCTCCATCCTGATCGGCATCGTGATCGTCCGCAAGGGGTGACGGCGGAAGGGGCGCATATCAGAATGGCGGCGCATTTCCCCGCGCCCGCGTATAAGACATGGGCGGCTGTTCCGCCCGAAGCAGCCCAGCCGGCGTTTGGCATCCAGGCAAGACAATTGCCGCAGAACTCGCAGAGATGTTTCGGAACATCCTGGGCGAGCTTTGCGGCCTTTGCAGTTTGTTCGTGTATAGTGAAATAGAACACAATCCGTATACCCAACGCGAGCATCAGCCCCTCCAAATCTAGTTGTCCGCTTGTTGGGGGATGGTGGGCGCGTCCATAAGGAGCGAGCGATGGAAGCCCTAGTTCTGGAAAAGAAAGACGTACTCAATCTGCGCGACATCGACCTGGCCGAGGAATTGGGCCCGCAGGATGTGCGCATCGCCATTCATACGGTGGGCATCTGCGGCAGCGATGTCCACTACTACACGCATGGGGCCATCGGCCAATTCGTGGTCAAGGAGCCGATGGTGCTGGGGCACGAAGCCGCAGGCACGGTGACCGAGGTCGGCGCAGAGGTGACGACGCTCAAGGTCGGCGACCGCGTGTGCATGGAGCCGGGCATCCCCGACCCCAATAGCCGGGCGTCGCGCCTGGGCATGTATAACCTGGACCCGGCGGTGCGCTTCTGGGCGACGCCGCCCATTCACGGCGTGCTGCGTCCGAGCGTGGTGCATCCGGCTGCGTTCACCTTCAAGCTGCCCGACAACGTGAGCTTTGCCGAGGGCGCCATGGTGGAGCCGCTGGCTGTGGGCATGCATGCCGCCACCAAGGCGCGCATCACGCCGGGCGACCTGGCCGTGGTCAGCGGTGCAGGCCCCATCGGCATGGTGACGGCCATGTCGGCGCTGGCGGGCGGGTGCAGCCGCGTGATCATGACGGACGTGGCGCAGCCCAAGCTGGACCTGGCTGCCACGCTGGGGCCGATCACGCCGGTGAACGTGGCCGAACAGAGCCTGGTCGAGGTCGTCAACGAGATGACCGACGGCTGGGGCGTTGACATCGTGTTTGAATGCAGCGGCAACGAAAAAGCCGCCGCCGGCGTCTTTGAGCCGCTGCGCCCTGGCGGGACCGTGGTGTATGTGGGGATGCCGCTGGAGCCGATCGCCTATGATGTGGTGGCGGCGCAGGTGAAGGAAGCGCGTATCGAGCATGTGTTCCGCTATGCGCATGTCTACCCGCGGGCGCTGGCGTTGATGGGCAGCGGTAAGATCGACGTGAAGCCGCTGATCACCGATAAGTTCGATTTTAGCCGGAGCGTCGAGGCGTTTGACTTCGCCGTCCACATGCCGCCGACTTCGGTCAAGGCGCAGATCACCGTGGCAGGTTGACTTGACTTAATGACCTTCCCAGATGTCGACAGCTTTTTGGGAAGATAAAATCGTACAGAAGAACATGTGAGGGAAGAATATGACGCCAGCCAATTTACCGGAGACAATGCGCGGCGTACTGTTGCCGGGCGGGCGACGCGTGGAGATCAAGGAATTTCCCGTGCCTACGCCCGGTCATGGCCAGGTGCTGCTCAAGATGAAGGCGTCGTCGATCTGCGGCAGCGATATTCGCGCCATCTACCGCGAGCATCTGGGGCACGGACCGGAAGCCTATCAGAACGTGATCGCGGGTCATGAGCCGTGCGGTCAGATCGTAGCGGTTGGACCGGGCTGCAAGCGCTTTCAGGTTGGGGATCGGGTGATCCTCTACCACATCAGCGGCTGCGGCGTCTGCCATGACTGCCGCCAGGGCTATATGATCAGTTGCACGTCGCCGCTGCGCGCGGCCTATGGCTGGCAGCGCGACGGCGGCCATGCGGACTACTGCTTGGCCGAGGAGAATACCTGCGTGGCGCTGCCGGAGCCGTTGAGCTACGAGGACGGCGCGCTGATCGCGTGCGGCTTCGGCACGGTCTACGAGGCGCTGAACCGCGTGCGCGTGACGGGCCAGGACCGCGTGCTGGTGACGGGCGTCGGCCCGGTGGGCATGGCGGCAGGGCTGATCGCCAAGGCGATGGGCGCGTCGCTGGTGATCGGCGCGGACGTTTCTGAAGAGCGGATGGACTTTGCGCTGAAGACCGGCTGCATTGACCACGCGGTCAAGTCGGATGCGAGCGCGTTGGCTGCGATCCACGAGTTGACGCAGGGCTTCGGCTGCGAGGTGTCGATTGACTGTTCGGGGTCGCCGGCGGGCCGGCTGCTGGCGCTGCAAGGCACGCGGCGCTGGGGACGCTGCGCCATGG
>CAZYSJ010000134.1:0-10228 GCA_964649875.1 uncultured Caldilineaceae bacterium | reverse complement strand
TAGCTCAGAGAGCTTCCTTTTTCAACTCCCTTCTTCTTAGCTTGATGTGTATTGGACAGGGCTTGCGCCCGCCCGTGTGCTTGTCGGAGCGTGCAACGTATGGATCAACACCAAAGTCATAAAATGCAGGGCCGCCAGCTAACGGCTCGCCCCAGTTTTTTCGAGCAGTTCGCAGCCAAAATGCGGGCGGCGGGCCAACCGGAGCTGGCGATCGATATCTTTCACTTCTACTACGATCAGTTGCTGGCCGGCGCCACCGGCTACATCGATCGCCGGGAAGCCCTGCCCGTGCGCGCACTGCCCAGCTATGAGGACCTCAGCAAGCGGTACGAAACGGCCGGCGCCGACGCGCTCGAACGCACCGTGATCCTCAAGCTCAACGGCGGCCTGGGCACCAGCATGGGCATGAGCGGCCCCAAGTCCCTCCTGCCCGTCAAGGACGAACTGACTTTCCTCGACGTCATCGTGCGCCAGGCTCTGCATCTGCGCCGCACCACCGGCATCCGCCTGCCGCTCGTCCTGATGAACAGCGTCAGCACGCGGCCCGCCACCGAAGCCGCGCTCGCCCGCTACCCGGACTTCCGCCAGGATATTCCAGTCGATTTCGTACAGCACTGGAAACCCAAGATCGACAAAAAGACGCTGCAGCCTGTCGCCTGGCCAGCCGACCCCGATAAGGAATGGTGTCCGCCCGGTCACGGCGACATCTACGTGTCGCTCATCACCAGCGGCATACTCGACGCTATGCTCAACGCCGGCTACGAATATCTCTTCGTCAGCAACTCGGACAACCTGGGCGCCCTGCTGGATACGCGCATCCTGGGCTATCTGGCCGCCGAACGCATCCCCTTCCTCATGGAAGTCGCCAACCGCACCCTAGCCGACAACAAGGGCGGCCACCTCAGCGTCCGGCCCGACGGGCAGTTGATCCTGCGCGAACTCTCGCAGTGCCCGCCCGACGAGCGCGAGATGTTCCAGGACATCAACCGCTACCGCTACTTCAACACCAACAACCTCTGGCTGCACCTTCCCACGGTGTACGAAGTCATGCGCCGGCGCGGGGGCAAGCTCGAACTGCCGCTGATCCGCAACGAAAAGCCCGTCGACCCCACCGATCCGGAATCGCCGCGCGTCTACCAGTTAGAGACCGCTATGGGGTCGGCCATCGCCCTGTTCGAGGGCGCGCAAGCCTTGCGCGTGCCGCGCATGCGCTTCGTGCCGGTCAAGAAGAACAACGACCTGCTCGTGCTCTGGTCGGACGTATATGAGTTGACCGAGGAATGCCATCTGCGTCTGTCGCCGGCGCGTCACACCTACCCGCTGCACCGTCCGCCGCTCGTCAAACTGGACGACCGCTACTACGGCATGATCGACGACCTGCGCCGCCGCTTTCCGCACGGCGCGCCTTCGTTGATCGAATGCACATCGCTGACGGTAGAGGGCGATGTCCGTTTTGGCCGCAACGTCGCCATCAAGGGCGCGGTGCGCCTCGTCAACGACGGCGCGGAGCCGCTGGTCATCGAGGACGGCGCAATCATCAGCAGCGGCTAAGCATCCAAATATACGCCAATACAAAAGACGCCGAGCCTCTTGACGAAGCTCGGCGTCTCAAACTCTCAGTCACCTAGGCTAACGATACACAACCTTTTCACCTGATCCGTGACGTTTTTAGTGATTTGTTCGCTAAATACGCAACCTGTCATGTTGAGCGGAGCGAAACATCTCTACCTCTGGTACAACGAGAGTTTTCAGCTCGCTGCGCTCGCTTCAGAATGACAGACACTTGGCGAACGAACCATTTAGTTGCCGGTGATCATCTTCTTGACCGAGATCTTCTTCGGCTTGACCGCCTCGGTCTTGGGCAGGCGGAGCGAGAGTACGCCGTTCTCATGCGTCGCCTCGACCTTGTCGGCATCGACGGGCAGCGGCAGCGTTACGCTGCGGGTGAAGCTGCCAAAGCGGCGCTCGCGCAGGTGATAGTTGCTCTCCTCGACGTCCTTCTCCTCCTTCACCTCGCCCTTGATCGTCAACATGTTATCGGTCAGCGTGACCTCGACATCGTTGGGGTCTACGCCCGGAATGGACGCCTTCACCATGTAGGATTCCTGATCTTCGGCGACATCCAATGCTACCGGGAAACCCTCAAGTCGCCGCGACCACAGCCGCGGGGCGTCGAAGAACGCTTCGTCGAATGCGCGGTCCATCACGTCGCGCATGGTCGTCATCTCGCGGAAGGGGTCCCATCTCATCAAACTTGCCATTGGTCATTCCTCCTGTGCATCAAACTCCGATTACCTATCTGTTACGCTTCCGTCGGGTTGAATCGGGCGGGCTGCCGGGCTGCTAGAACGCTCAACGCCCGCCCTTCAAGCTTTCATGCCTTTAGTATAGACACAGCACGTTAGACCGTCATAAGCGCAATATTAGTGTTTTGTCTACACTACGCAGCGATCGCCGCTACGCCTCGAGCACTTCCACCCCGGTGAACTGCAATTCGCCGTTCACGACATCGACCACTACATGCTCGCCCTCCAACAGGTCGCCCTGCAGAATCTTGGCGGCCAACGGGTCGGCAATGCGATGCTGGATCACCCGCTTCAACGGTCGGGCGCCATAGGCGGGGTCATAGCCCTCGTCCACCAGCAGCGTCTTGGCGCTGTCGGTCAATTCAAGCGTCATCGCTCGGTCAGCCAACAGCTTGCGCAGCCGTTCGAGTTGGATCTCCACGATCTGCTTCAACTGCTCCTTGTGCAGGGCGTGGAAGATGACGATTTCGTCCACCCGGTTTAGGAACTCGGGGCGGAAATGCGCGTGCAGCACCTCGCGCACGCGGCGTTCCACTTCCTCGTCGACGCCCGCCACCTCCAGAATGTACTGGCTGCCCAGGTTGCTGGTCATGATGATGATCGTGTTGCGGAAGTCGACGGTGCGACCGTGGCCGTCGGTCATGCGCCCGTCGTCGAGCACCTGCAACAGCGTGTTAAAGACCTCCGGGTGCGCCTTCTCGATCTCGTCGAAGAGCACCACCGAATAGGGCCGGCGGCGCACGGCTTCGGTCAACTGCCCGCCTTCGTCATAGCCGACGTAGCCGGGCGGCGCGCCGATCAGCCGGGCGACGGTATGCCGCTCCTGGTACTCGCTCATGTCGATGCGCACCATGCTCTGCTCGTCGTCGAACAGGAACTCGGCCAGCGCACGCGCCAACTCGGTCTTGCCTACGCCCGTCGGCCCCAGGAAGATGAAGCTGCCGATGGGCCGGTTGGGGTCTTGCAGACCGGCGCGGCTGCGGCGGATGGCGGAGGCCACCACGGACACGGCCTCATCTTGGCCGACGACCCGCTTGTGAATCTCCTCCTCCATGCGCACGAGCTTGGCGCGCTCGCCTTCCATCAGCTTGGCGACCGGGATGCCCGTCCACTTGCTCACGACTGTGGCGATCTCCTCGCTATCCACCTCTTCCTTCAGGAGCGCGCCGTTCGACTGCGCCATGCGCACGCGTTCCTCGGCCTGAGCCAACTCCTGCTCCAACTGGCGCAGCGTGCCATAGCGCAACTGCGCCGCCTGCTCCAGGTTATAGTCGCGCTCCGCCTGCTCGATCTGAACGTGCACGCGCTCGATCTGCTGTTTCAAATCGCGCACGCGCGCGATAGTGTCGCGCTCCGCCTGCCAGCGGCTCGTCAACTGCGCGCTGGATTCTTTCAGATTCGCCAGTTCCTCCTCCAGCGCGGCGAGTCGTTGCTTGCTCGGCTCGTCTTTTTCCTTCTTCAAAGCCTCGCGTTCGATCTCCAACTGCATCACCTGGCGGTCGATCTCGTCCAACTCCTGCGGCTTGGAGTCGATCTGCATGCGCAGACGGCTGGCCGCCTCGTCGATCAGGTCAATCGCCTTGTCCGGCAAGAAACGGTCGGTGATGTAACGATGGCTCAAGGTCGCCGCGGCGATGGTGGCGCCGTCGGTGATGCGCACGCCGTGATGGCTCTCATAGGCGCCCTTCAGCCCGCGCAGAATGCTGATCGTGTCCTCCACCGACGGCTCGTCCACGAACACAGGCTGGAAACGGCGCTCCAGCGCGGCGTCCTTCTCGATATGTTTGCGATACTCGTCGAGCGTCGTCGCGCCGATGGCGTGCAGTTCGCCGCGCGCCAACATGGGCTTGAGCATGTTGGACGCGTCCATCGCGCCCTCGGCCGCGCCCGCGCCGACCAGCGTATGCATCTCGTCGATGAACAAAATAATCTGCCCAACCGAGTCGCTGATTTCCTTCAGCACCGCCTTGAGCCGCTCTTCGAACTCGCCGCGGTACTTAGCTCCAGCCACCAGCGCGCCGATGTCCAGCGCCACCAGCCGCTTGTCGCGCAGGCCGGCGGGCACATCGCCCTTGACGATGCGCTGCGCCAAGCCCTCGACGATAGCCGTCTTGCCCACGCCAGGCTCGCCGATCAGCACCGGGTTGTTCTTGGTGCGCCGGCTGAGGATCTGCACCACGCGGCGGATCTCCTCGTCGCGTCCGATGACCGGGTCGAGCTTGCCTTTGCGCGCGTCCTCGGTCAGATCTCGGCCGTACTTCGCCAACGCCTCGTACTGAGCTTCAGGCGTGTCGGTCGTGACGCGCTGGCTACCGCGAATGCCCGCCAGCGCCTGCATGATGGCGTTGTAGTCCACGCCATGACGCGCCAGCAGGTCGCGCACCTTGCCCGCGGTCGAAGCCATCGCCATCAACACATGCTCGGTCGAAACATATTCGTCCTTCATGGCGCCGGCGATCTCTTGCGCCTCGCGCAACACGGCGACAGTCTCGCGACCCTGGCGCACTTCGGCGGCGGCGCCGGCGGCGCGCGGCTTGGCGGACAACGCTTGCTCCAAGCTCTGGAGCAGCATAGCCGTGTCCGTGCCGATTTTGTTCAACACCGCAGGCACGACGCCCCCTTCTTGCGCCAATAGGGCCAGCAACAGGTGCTCCGGGTCTACCGTCGCGTGGTTGTACTGCTCGGCGAGGCTCTGCGCCTGCTGCATCGCCTCGTGCAGTTTCTGTGTCATCTTATCGGGCCGCATATGCTGCCTCTCCTCCTCAAATTCATAGCTAAGTTCATGTTGTTGCTAACCATCCAGGCAGCCGGCGGCTTCCCGGACGGCGGTATGAATCCCATAATCTATTCTCAACATACTCGCGTGACATAAGAATCACGCTTGACCTCTGTTAGTGTCGTGTATGCGAAATAGCCGGCCTCTGCTCCAAATAAAAAAGGGCGGACACAAGGTCCGCCCCTACATTGTCCGTTCCGTCGCCGCTAACGCAAGCTGCGCAGTTCCTCAAAGAGCTTGCGTTCACGCTCGCTGAGCTTCGCCGGCAGCGTCACCTGCACCGCGGCGAGCAGATCGCCGCGCCGATCCGGGTTGCGCAGATGCGGCATGCCCTGCCCGCGCAGCCGGAAGATGCGCCCGTTCTGCGTGCCCGCGGGAATGGTCAACATCACCCCGCCTTCCAGCGTCGGCGCCTGCACCTCCCCGCCCAACACGGCGGTATACAGGTCCACCGGCACGGTGGTGCGCAGGTCGTCGCCTTCGCGCGTGAAGCGCTCATGCGGCAACACGTTGATCTTCAGGTAGATGTCGCCCTGATCCGCGCCGCCGCGCATGCGCACCCTAGAGCCGGTCTTCACCCCGCGCGGGATGTTGACCTCCATGCGCTTGCCGCCTTCGGCCTGCAGCACGCGCGTGGAGCCGTGAAACGCTTCCTCCAGCGTAATGTCTACGGGCACTTCCGTGCGCGCCGGTTGCTGCGCCATGCGCGGGTCGAAGCCGAAGCCGGGCTGCGCATCCGGGCGCGCCTGGCGGTACTGCGCGCCGGGCCGCCCGCCGAGGCCGCCGCCGAAGAGCGCATCGAAGAAGCTGGAAAAGCCCCCGCCGCCGCCGAGGCCGCCGAACATCTGCTCAAACTCCTCCGGCGACACGGTGCGCGTGTAGGTTCCGCCTCCGCCTGGGCTGCCCGCCCACCGGCCCCAGTCGAAGTCCTCAGGCCGCCCGCCGGTGCGCGCATACTGCTCCCACTGCGAGCCGAAACGATCATACTTGCTGCGCTTGTCCGGGTCGGAGAGAACGGTATACGCCTCGTTGATCTCCTTGAACTTAGTCTCGGCCTGTGGATCGCCGGGATTCTTGTCCGGGTGATATTGCTGGGCCAGCTTGCGGAAAGCGCGCTTGATCTCTTTTTCGTCGGCGTTTTTCGAGACGCCTAAAATCTTGTAATAATCCCGATATTCCATAGGCTAAACCTCCGCCTTTTGCCCTGTCGCCTGCTCGCCCTGGTTGACCAACACGCGCGCCGGGCGAAGCAATCTGTCGCCTTCGCGATAGCCGGTCTGTACAACTTCGGCCACCGCGCCCGGAGGCGTATCTTCCCTGTGGACTTGGCCGACCGCCTCATGCAGCGCCGGGTCGAACGGCTGCCCTTGCGCGTCGATAGGCGTCACGTCATAGCGCTTCAGCGTATCCAGAAAGGCGCGGTGGATCGCCTCGATGTTGGCGATGAAGTTGGCGGCGAAACCGTCGCGGCCGTCTCCGCTTTCTGCCGCACCGTGTCGCAGCGCCATCTCCAGATGGTCCGCCAGCGGCAGCATGTCGAGAAGAATGCGGTGGCGCGCTTCCGCCGTGTCTGTGGCAAAGCGCTGCTCCCAGCGCTTGCGCAGGTTCTCAACCTCCGCCTGCAGGCGGGCGTAGCGCTCGGCCCAGTCTTCCTGCGGCTCCTCCGTCTTCTCCTGCTCCTGCTGCTGCACCGCCGCCTTAGCCCAGACCAGTTCAGCTTCCAGATTCTTCAAGTCGGCGCCCTGCCGGTGCAGGGCTTCGTTTTTGATCTGAAGCTCTTGTTCCAGCTTTGCCAGTTCCTTGCCCTGACGCTCGTACGCGGCCTGAAGTTCCTCATGCGCCTTCTGCAACGCGTTGTAATCGTCGAGCGTAGGCATATGTCGCCGCTGCTCATCCTGCATTGCCTGCTGGCGCATTGCTTCCTGGCGCATCGCCTGCTGGCGCATTAACGCCGCACGACGACGTCCGGTTGGAT
This sequence comes from uncultured Caldilineaceae bacterium, assembly GCA_964649875.1. Taxonomy (GTDB): domain Bacteria; phylum Chloroflexota; class Anaerolineae; order Caldilineales; family Caldilineaceae; genus JASGTU01. The sequence continues at coordinate 3,171 of CAZYSJ010000134.1, read as the reverse complement.
CATAATAGTAGCTCATCGTCTATCCTGCTCGCGAGTAATGCCCGCGTCAATATCCTGTCTGCGGGCTTAGCCCGCGTCAAGTGTCACAGTAGCCAAACGGGCGGGGATTCGCCCCGCCCGCCGACTTGCCATGCAATCCTAATCGCCCTTACGCCCAGGTTTATCTGCGCCTAGACCTGGCGATACTCTCCCTCTACGACATCATCCTCTTCGCCGCCGGGTTCCGGCCCGCCCTCTGCCGGGCCGCTGCCGTTAGCGCCGGTCTGCTGCTGGTACATCTGCTGGGTCAGCGCATGGCTGGCCTGCTGCAGTTGCTCAGTCAACTGGCGGATGCGGTTCAGATCGCTGCCGCTAATGGCCTGCTTCAATTCCTCAATGGTCTCCTCGATCTTGCCGCGGTCGGTCACCGGCACCTTGTCGCCCAGGTCTTGCAGCGACTTCTCAGTCACATAGACCAGGTTATCGGCGTTGTTGCGCGCCTCCGCCAAATCGCGGGCCATCTTGTCCTCGGACTCATGCGACTTGGCCTCGCGCACCAGGCGATCGACCTCGTCCGTCGACAGATTGGTCGAAGCGGTGATCTTGACCGACTGCTCCTTGCCCGTGGCCTTATCTTTGGCGACCACGTTCAGGATGCCGTTGGCGTCGATGTCGAAGGTCACCTCGATCTGCGGCACGCCACGCGGCGCCGGCGGAATCCCGTCGAGGCGGAAGTTGCCCAACGTCTTGTTCTGGTTCGCCATCGGGCGTTCGCCTTGCAAGATGTGAATATCCACTGCCGTCTGATTGTCGGCCGCTGTGCTAAAGACCTCGGTCTTCTTGGTCGGGATCGTGGTGTTGCGCGGGATCAAAACCGTCATCACCGAACCCAACGTCTCCAGACCCAGGCTGAGCGGCGTAACATCCAACAGAAGCAAGTCGCTCACCTCGCCCGCCAACACGCCGGCCTGCAGCGCCGCGCCCGCGGCCACCACCTCGTCCGGGTTGACGCCCTTGTGCGGCTCTTTGCCCGTCAACGAGCGCACCAACTCTTGGATCATCGGCATGCGGGTGGAACCGCCGACCAGCACGACCTCGTCCAACTGGCTCGCCTGAATGCCGGCATCCTTCAGCGCACTGCGGAAGGGCTGCTTGCAGCGCTCCACCAGGTCCGCCGTGAGCTGCTCGAACTTGCTGCGCGTCAGCGTCACGACCAAGTGCTTCGGCCCCGTGCTGTCCGCCGTGATGAAAGGCAGGTTGACCTCGGTCTGCGGCGTCGACGTCAGTTCGATCTTCGCCTTCTCCGCCGCCTCGCGCAGACGCTGCAACGCCTGGCGATCATGGCTCAGGTCAATGCCCTGCTCCTTCTTGAACTCCTCGATCAGCCAATGGACCACGCGCTCATCCCAGTCGTCGCCGCCCAGGTGCGTGTCGCCATTGGTCGCCTTGACCTCGATCACGCCGTCGCCGACTTCCAGCACCGACACGTCGAAAGTGCCGCCGCCCAAGTCGAAGACCAGGATCGTCTCGTCGCTCTTCTTGTCCAGCCCATAGGCCACAGCAGCCGCGGTCGGCTCGTTGATGATGCGCAACACCTCAAGGCCGGCGATCTGCCCGGCGTCCTTGGTCGCCTGGCGCTGGCTGTCGTTGAAGTAGGCCGGCACGGTAATCACAGCCTGCTTCACCTCTTCGCCCAAGTAGGACTCGGCGTCTCGCTTGAGCTTGCCCAAGATCATGGCGCTGATTTCCTGCGGCGTGTAAACCTTGTTTTTGATGGGAATGGAGACGCGCGCATCCTGATGCGGGCCTTCTACGATCTCATACGAGACCATCTCCATCGTCTTTTTCGTCTCAGGCTCGTCGAACCGGCGGCCCATCAACCGCTTCACCGAGTAAACAGTATTTTCCGGGTTGACCACAGCCTGCCGCTTGGCGGTCACGCCGACAAGGCGGTCGCCGCCCTTGGTAAAAGCGACCACCGACGGCGTCGTGCGTGCGCCTTCGGCATTGGCGATGATTGTCGCATTGCCGCCTTCCATGACCGCGACGACGCTGTTGGTCGTACCCAGGTCGATACCGATAATCTTGCCCATAATTGTCTTTGTCCTCCCAGATCAAACAACTGACCGTTGCATAATGCAGGTTAAGTGCAATGTACTCAATGTACTAAGGTGCAATGCGCTAATTCGTTTTCCCTATCAGTGTACTACTTGCCTGTAAGCAGACTATATGGCGAACATTAGCGAAACGTTTGAATTTCCGTCACGGCCCAACCGTTCACGCCCAATCCAGGCGCAGTATGATATGATCTCCTCTAAAGCAACATTTTTACATTCAGCGTCTTTCATTCAGCGTAAAGGAGACTCTTATGAGTAACCAGATCGCCGTGTTTATCGATTTCGAGAATATCGCCTTATGGGCGGAACAGGAATTCCTGGATTTCGAGTTGACGCCCCTCATGGAGTATCTGCAGAGCCGCGGCCCCCTGGTAATCAAGCGGGTCTATGGCGACTGGAGCCGTTTCTCCCATTACCGCGAGGAGTTAATGAACAACTCCGTCGACTTGATCCAAATCTACAGCGTGCGCGCCGGCAAAAACCGCGCCGACATCCGCATGGCGCTCGACGCGCTCGAAACCGCCATCACCCGCAGCCAAATCCAGACCTTCGTCATCGTCTCCGGCGACAGCGACTTCGGGCCGTTGGTTTCCAAGCTGCGCGAATACAGCCGCTACACCCTCGGCATCGGCCCGCGCGACGTCACCCACCCGCTGTTGATCAAGGCGTGTGACGAATTCATCTACCTGGAATCCGTGCTGGGCGACGTCCATGACCCGCACACGCTCCCGGCTGCGTCCGGCCCGGACGACGAGACCGCACGCAGCCTGCTGAGCAAGGCGCTTGCCGTCCACGCCCAGCGCGCCGAGCTGCCCGTCCTCGCCGCCAAGCTCAAGCAGACCATGCTCCTCATGGATTCGGCGTTTAACGAGGCGAACTTCGGCTACTCGCAGTTCAAAAATTGGCTGGAGTACAACGCCGACCTGATCAGCCTGTTCATCAAGGATATGCAGCTATACGTCGCGCCCAAAGACTTCACCCTGCCCAGCGATGCCGATCTGCACCCCTGGGACGCGTCTGCGCACAACAACGGGCAGGACAACGCTCCCCGCCGGCCTATCGCCGCCGCCGTTCA
>CAZYSJ010000133.1:0-10310 GCA_964649875.1 uncultured Caldilineaceae bacterium | reverse complement strand
GGTAGGCCCAGAGCGCGCCGGTGCGCCCGACGCCGCACTGCACCTCGTCGAAGATGAGCAGCGCGTCGTATTCGTCGGCCAGGCTGCGCAACCCCTGCAGAAACTCCTGCGTAGCCGGGTAGATGCCGCCCTCGCCCTGCACCGGCTCGACGATGATGGCGCAGACGCGCTCGTCCATCTGGCCGCGGGCGCTCTCCAGGTCGTTGAATTGGGCAAAGCGCACGCCCGGCATGAGCGGCTTGAAGGGCTCCTGGTACTTGGGTCGCGGGGTGGCGGCCAGGCTGCCGAACAGCCGCCCGTGGAAGGCGTTGCTGAAGGCCAGGATTTCGTATTTGTCCTCGTGGCCGCGCTCGCGCGCATAGCGGCGGGCGAACTTGAACGCGCCCTCGTTGGCGTCGGCGCCGGTCAGGCTGAAGTGCACCTTGTCGGCGAAGCTCGTCTCGCACAGGAGTTGGGCCAGGCGGGCGTGGGCCGCGCTGTGATAGAGGTTGCTGACGTGCAGCACACCGGTGGACGCGGCCTCCTGCATGGCCTGGTTCACGCCGGGGTCGTCGTAACCCAGGGCGTTGACCGCGATGCCCGCGGCGCAGTCCAGATAGGCGCGGCCTGCGCTATCGTAGAGGGTGCAGCCTGCGCCGCGCTCCAGCACAAAGCCGGGGCGGCTGTAAACGCCCAACACAAATTCCTGCTCCAGATCGATGATTTCTTGCGCCTGCATCGCTTCCTCCTGTGGGTGAAATGGCTAGGCGTTGCCGATCACAGCCGTGCCGCCGCCCTCTTGGATGCCGGCGAGGTTGGTGATCACGGCTTGGGCCACGCCGTTGTGTACGGCATGGATGGCGCTGCGCACCTTGGGGATCATGCCGCCGGTGATGATGCCCTCTTTGATCCAGTTCTCGGCCTGGGCTGCGGTGACGGCGCGCACCACGCGCCCTGCGACGAGGATGCCGGGCACGTTGCTGACGAAGAGCAGCTTAAGCGCGCCGAGCTTGGCCGCGATGGCGGTGGCGGCATGGTCGGCGTTGACGTTGTAGCTCAGCCCGTCCAGCGCGCCGAAGCTGATGGGGCTGATGACCGGCACGATATCCGCCGCCGTCAGCGTGTGGATCAGGTGCAGATCGATGTCGCGGATCTCGCCGACGCGGCCCAGGTCGCCCAGGGGATGCCACATCTTTTCGACGTAGATCGTGCCGTCGTCTACGCCGCTGATGCCCGCGGCGCGAATGTCCGCGTTGACAAGGGCGCGCACGACGCGCTTATTCGCCAGGCCGCTTAGCACCATCTCGGCCACATCCAGGCTGGCTTCGTCGGTGACGCGCAGCCCTTCAACGAAAGCGGGCGTCAAGCCTAGCCGCTCCTGGTAGGCGGCGATGGTCTTGCCGCCGCCATGCACGATGACGGGAAAATGGCCCTCGGCCTTGATCGCTTTGACGGCGACGGTCAGGCCGGTGAGGAAGGCGTCGTCGTCCAATTCGTTGCCGCCTACCTTAATCACAACCGAAAAGGGCTTCTCCGTTTCGACGTATTGCTCTGCCGCAAGCTGCTCGATGATCTCGTTCGTATCGCTCATTGTTCCCCCCGCTCAGATCAGGCCCAGCGTCTCGTCCAGGCCGGCGGCGATGTTGAAGGCCTGGATGGCCTGTCCGCTGGCCCCTTTGATCAGGTTGTCGATGGTCGCCACGATGATATAGTCCGGGCCGTCCGGCTCCTCGGGGTTAGCCGGCGTGATGCTGATGGCGCAGCGGTTGGTATAGGTTACGTGGCGCAGCGTGGCGATCTGGTCCGGCGGCAGCAGGTGAATGAACGGCTCGCCGGCGTAGGTCTCGGCATAAAGCCGCCGCACATCGTCCGCGCTGACGCCATCGGGCACGCTGACGTACATGGTGCTGAGGATGCCGCGGTTGACGGGCAGCAAGTGCGGTGTGAAGTAGTAACGATGCGCTTCGCCGCGCGGGTCGGCCGCGTCGAGCATCTGTTCAACCTCGCTGATGTGGCGGTGACGGTAGCCGATGTTATATGGCGTCAGGTTCTCGTTGGCCTCCACGAAATGATAGAGGAGCTTGGCCTGGCGGCCTGCGCCGCTGACGCCGCTCTTGCTGTCGATGATGACCTTGCGACTCAGCCAGCCGGCCCGCGCCAGCGGATACAGCCCCAAGTTGACGCTGGTCGGGTAACAGCCGGGGTTGGCGATCAGTTCGGCCCCATGCAGTTGATCGCGGTTGACCTCGCACAGCCCATAGACGAATTGGGGGATGAGGTCGGGCGCGCTGTGCTGCACGCGGTACCATTTTTCGTAGGCGGCTGCGCTTTGCAGGCGGAAATCCGCGCTGAGGTCGACCACGCGCACGCCGGTAGCCTGGAAGGCGCGCACCGGCTCGATGGAAGCCGTGTGCGGCAGGCACAGAAAAACGACATCCACATCACCGGTGCGCTGCAAGGCCTCCGCTAAATGGATGAGGGGATAGTCCCACGGCACAGGGTGGACGGCGGAGATAGGCTGTCCGGCGCTGCTTTCGCTGGTCAGCCAGCCGATCGTCATCTGGGGATGGCGGTGAATCAGTTGGACAAGTTCGATCCCCGTGTAGCCGGTTGCGCCGGCGATGCCTGCTCTGAACATGCGTATGCCCTTATGATCCGCTCTAGCCGTCGCTACATCGGACGTTACTGCTGCAGCGGCTTCGTTGCGGAAATGAAAAAGCTCTCCGATCTGGAGAGCCTTGCCGGTCGACATTGTCGTCTATGTCGTCTTGCCCGCGCCCACACCCCCAGACTAGAAGTTTCTATCCGGGAAGCTGCGCCTGGCGCGTAGGGCCGGTAATGACGGATTCAACGCTTCTAACATGGGCGCAGTGTAGCACGGCGCGGGGAGGCTGTCAATTGTCAATTACGGGACGGATCGGGGACGAAATTGCGGAAACGCGCCAGCCTTGAAACTCAAGACCGAATGTGTTACAGTTATGAATAGGTTTTGTTTCTCTTTCGTTTTTCTCCTCCGAAAACTATACGAGAATCACTGCCGTCGCCAGACCTGACGAATTGTTATAATCTCTCGCCAAGCTCCCCTATCGCGGCAGGCTTGACGCTCCACCTGCACGAGGAATGAAAATAATGTCTAACCACGAAGACCCTCGCTCCAAAATGGTCGAAGTCGCGCACCTGATGTACGACCGCTTTATGACCAACAGCGCCGGCGGCAACTTGAGCTGCCGCGTCGGCGACTACATCTACGTCAGCCCCCGCTACCTGGGCAGCAAAGACCGCTGGAAGCTGACCGAGGACATGGTGCTGGTCTTTGACCGCGACTTCAACATCATCGAGGGCGACCCGGCCCGGCTCAGCCGCGAGGGACGCATGCACTTCGCCTGCTATCGCAGTTTCCCGCAGATCAACGGCGTGATCCACGCGCACCCCCGCTTTCTCAACGTTTTTGCCGCGACGGGGCGCACGCTGCCGCCCACGAACCAGTACACGGAGAAGTTCGGCATCGTGCCGGTGCTGCCCAACATCAAATCGATAAGCCAAGAACTGGCCGACGCGGTAGAGGCGGCCATCAAGGAACGCGAGGCCGAACTGGAAAAGCACGCCTTGGGCTTCATCCTCTCCTGGCATGGCGTGGTCATGGCCGGCCGCGACCTGGACGACGCCTACGATACGCTCGAACGTCTGGAGTGGAGCGCGCAGACGGTGCTGCTGGCCGAGGCCGCAGGGTGGCCCATCGGCCCGGTATGATTCGTCACGAGTCACAAGTCACACGTCACGAGTCCTAAATGACGCATGACTCCTCTGACTGATCAAGAACGCGATTAGCTCCTAGACTAGCTCTTAGACGGACCATGATCCTGACCGTTACGCCCAACCCGACGATTGACCGAGTGCTCTTTGTGCGCGACTTCGCCATGCAGGACATGGTGCGCGCCGAGGGCGAGACGGTCGCACCCAGCGGCAAGGGCATCGACGTCTCGGCGCTGCTGCACGCATTCGGCGTCGAGACGCTGGCCCTCGGCCTGAGCGCCGGGCTGAGCGGCGACATGCTGGCCGCGCTGATGGACGCCATCGGCGCGCCCTATGAGTTCGTCCCGGCCAACGGCTACACGCGCGTCGCCGCGCTGATCACCGACAGAGCGCAGAGCAGGCAGTCCACCATCGTCGCACATACGCTGACGGCGGAGCCGGCGCACCTGGATCGCCTGCTGGCATTGGCGGAAGCAAAATTGCCGTCCTGCTGGGGCTTGGTCTGCGCAGGAAGCCTGCCTCCCGGCATGCCTCTCGACGCCTACCCGCGGCTGCTCGCCCTGGCGAAAGCGCACGGCGTGGTCACGCTCCTGGACAGCTCCGGCGAAAGCCTGCGCAACAGCGTGGCCGCGCTGCCGGACATCCTCAAGATCAACCTGAACGAACTCGCCGCCCTGGCGCAGGACGCGGCGGCGCTTTGGCGCCACGAGGCAGGGCGCGCCGAAATTGTCGACGACGCGAGGCGGCTGGCGGACGCCCTGGCCCCGCGCATCGGCGTTTGGGCGGCGCAAGCGCTGATCATTACGCTCGGCAAGCAGGGCGCGCTGGCGATCACCCCGGATGGGCGCTGGTATGTGCCCGCCCTGGACGCGCCTGTGGTCAGCCCCGCGGGCGCGGGCGACGCCGTGAGCGCCGGGCTGATGATGGCCCGCTTCCAGGGCAAGGGCTGGCGGGAAGCCTTAGCGCTGGGCACGGCCATGGCCGCGGCGGTGGTCGGCAACCCGGGCACATGCGAATGTTACCCGCACCAGGTCGAAGCTTTTCTGCCCCTGGTGCAAAGCGTCGAGGCGTAAAAAGAACTCCGCCGCGAATGACACGAATTGCACGAATAATGCGTGTGCATCATGACTCGTGACGGATGACTCCTGACGCACGACGCATAAACCCAAGCTACCGAAATTCGTTTCAAAGCGTTTCAGACTATATCACCGGAGGCAAATGCAAATGAGCAGCCATCAGGCAGCCTACAACGTGTTAGCCGAGAGCTTGACCGCCCAGGGCATCGACGTGGAGAAGGTCAAGACCGCCATCAAGAACCACAAGATCGAGACGCCGAGCTGGGGCTATGCCAACAGCGGCACGCGCTTCAAGGCCTTCCCCTGGCCCGGCGCGGCGGTGACCACCCGCCAGAAGATGGACGACGCCGCTATGGTCCACAAGATGACCGGCATCGCCCCTACCGTCGCCATTCACATCCCCTGGGACAAGCCGGAGGACGGCGACTACGCGGCCATGCGCCAGTACGCCGAGGATCAGGGCGTGCGCATCGGCGCCGTCAACCCCAACGTGTTCCAGGATGACGAATATCGCCTCGGCTCATTGGGCAACCCGGATGGCGGCGTGCGCGAGCAGGCTTTGGACCACATCCTGGAATGCTGCGACATCATGCGCAAGACCGACAGCGACGCCCTGAGCCTGTGGTTCGCCGACGGCACCAACTTCGCCGGGCAGGACAACCTGCGCGAGCGCAAGCGTCGCTTCGAGCATGGGCTGGCCGCGGTCTATGACCACCTGCCCGAAGGCGGGCGCATGCTCATCGAGTACAAGTTCTTCGAGCCGGCCTTCTACTCCACCGACGTCCCCGACTGGGGCACAGCCTACGCCTGGTCCCTCAAGCTGGGCGAACAGGCGCAGGTCTTGGTGGACCTGGGCCACCACGCCCAGGGCGTCAACATCGAACAGATCGTGGCCTTCTTGCTGGACGAGGGCAAACTCGGCGGCTTCCACTTCAATAACCGCAAATACGCCGACGACGATCTGATCGTGGGCAGCGTGAACCCCTACGAGCTGTTCCTAATCTACAACGAGCTGGTCACAGCCGAGCAGAGCGACGAGGCGCATCTTGCCGCCACGGCTAACAACGTCGCCTACATGATCGACCAGTGCCACAACGTCGAAGGCAAGGTCGCGCCCATGATCCTGTCGGTGCTCAACTGCCAGGAAGCCTACGCCAAGGCGCAGCTTGTGCAGCGCGCCAAGCTGGAAGAAGCGCGGCAGGCAGGCAACGTCCTCGAGGCGCACAACATCCTCAACGCGGCCTACAAGACGGACGTGCGCCCGCTCTTGGCGCAGGTGCGCGAGGAGATGGGCGTCCCCGCCGACCCGCTCGCCGCCTACAAGGCCAGCGGCTACGAGGAGAAGATCCGCGGAGAGCGCGGCGTCCATGTGTCCAGCGGCGGCTTCCAGTAGACGGCGCACCCGCCAAGGAGGGGAACAGATGAGTACACCTGCCACACAGGCTCAATTGGAGGCGCAGCTTAACGACTTCGCACCGGAAGCGCGGGCCGCGGCTCTGCGCGAGTTGCTGCATCTTCAGCCGGAGCGTCCGGTTGCCCCGGCTGAAGCGGCGAATATGCACTGCCACACCTTCTTCTCGTTCAACGCCTACGGCCACTCGCCTACGTCCCTGGCCTGGCTAGGCCGCCAGCGCGGCTACAAGCTCATGGGCATCGTGGACTTCGACGTGCTGGACGGCGTTGACGAGTTTCTCGACGCCTGCGCGCTGACCGAAGTGTGCGGCAGCGCCGGCATCGAGACGCGCACCTATCTGCCCGAATTCGCCGAGTACGAGATCAACTCGCCCGGCGAACCCGGCGTGCTCTACCACATGGGCATCGGCTTCACCACGACGGATGTCGCCCCCGCGGCCGCGGCCATCATCAAGGAGCTGCGTGAGCAGTCCGCCCAGCGCAACCTGGGCCTAATCGAGCGCGTCAACGCCTACCTCGACCCGGTAAAGGCGGACTATGCGGCGGATGTGCTGCCGCTGACGCCTGCGGGCAACGCCACCGAACGCCACATCGTGACGGCCTACATCGGCGTAGCCGAGCGCGTCTACCCGGATGCAGGCGACCGCGCCGCCTTCTGGTCCTCGCGGCTGGACCTGCCGCTGGACAAGACCGAAAGCTTGATGCAGAACCTGCCCGCCTTCCAAAATCAGATCCGCTCGCGGCTGATGAAGAAGGGCGGCGTGGGCTACGTGCAGCCGGGCCACGACACCTTCCCGCCCGTAGACAAGCTGCACGACCTGATCCTGGCTTGCGGTGCGCTGCCCTGCGCCGCTTGGCTCGACGGCACGACCTCCGGCGAAGAACGCATGGAGGACCTGCTCGACCTGCTGGTCGGCAAGGGCGCGGTCGCGCTCAACATCGTGCCCGACCGCAACTGGGACATCCCCGACCCGGCGGTGCGCAAGGTAAAGGTGCAGAAACTCTACGAAGTCGTCGATCTGGCGCGCGCCTTCGACCTGCCGCTCAACGTCGGCACGGAGATGAACAGCTACGGCCAAAAGCTGGTCGACGACTTCGACGCCGAAGCGCTGCAGCCGGTGCGCCAGGACTTCATCGACGGCGCCTACTTCATCTACGGGCACACGGCCATGCAGCGCAGCCTGGGCATGGGCTTCCAGAGCGCGTGGGCCAAGGATCAACTGCCGGCGCGCGCCGAACGCAATCGCTTCTACACGCGCATCGGCCGCGCCTTGCCGCCCGGCGCGCCCGGCGCCCATATACTGGCGAAGATCACGCCCGAACACTCGCCGCAAGACATTCTGTCGCGGCTGGAGGACTGGTAGGCCGGCGCGTTTTACAAGTCGATTCTGAGTTGCACTAAAGCGAGAGGAGTCCCATCCAATGGCTGGCAAACTGGCCGAATACAAAAAGGCAAACGCTCCCTTGCCGGAGAAATACCGGCTTTGGCCGCTGTATGGGGCGGGCTTCGAGAACCTGGGCCTAAACGGGCAGATGATCGAGCGGCCTCTTCCCCAATACGGCCCCGATGAGCTGTTGGTGCGCCACGACGCCTGCGGCATCTGCTTCTCCGACATCAAGGTCATCCGCACCGGACAGAACCACCCGCGCATCTACCGCAACATGCAGGAAGACCCCGTCGTGTTGGGCCACGAGGTGATCCTCACCGTGGTAGGCGTGGGCGAAGACCTGCGCGATCAATACAAGATCGGCGACCGCTTCATCGTCCAAGCCGACATCTACGTGGGCGGCGTCGGCTACGCCTACGGCTACGAGATCCAGGGCGGCTATTCACAATACAACCGCATCGACCAGCGCGTACTCAACGGCGACGGCGGCAACTACCTGCTGCCCGTCAAGCCGACCACCGGCTACGCCGAGGCCGCACTCAATGAGCCGTGGGCCTGCGTCGAAGCGTCGTACATCGTGCAATACCGCACCGCGTGGAAGGAAGGCGGCGCGCTGTGGCTCACCGGCGACGGCCGCGGCGTCAGCCTGGGCGCTGCCATCAACTGGCGCCCGGCCTCGGTCGTTATCGACGCCGCCGACGCGGACTTCGCCCAAGACGTGCGCGCCTGGGCCGAGCAAGCGGGCGTCGCCGTAATCGAGGAAGACGGCGAACGCCAGTACGACGACATCGTCGTGCTGGGCAGCGACCCGGAACTGATCGAACGCGCCTTCGCCCGGCTGGCGAAAGGCGGCCTGTTCAACGTCGTCGCCGCACAGCCCGCGCCGCGCCGCGTCCGGCTCGACATCGGCCGCCTGCACTACGACAACCTGGGCGTAGTCGGCACGACGACGGCAGACCTGTCCGCCGCCTACCAGCCCATCCGCACGCAGCTTAAGCCCGGCGGCCTGGTCTGGGTGCTGGGCGCGGGCGGGCCGATGGGCCACATGCATTTGCAGCGCGCCCTGGAGATCGAACCGCAGCCGCGCAAGGTAGTCGCCACCAACCTGCACCTGCACCGCTTGCAGGCCGTGGAGGAAAAGTTCGCCGGCACGGCGCGCAAGACGGGCGTGCAACTCGTCTGTCACTCGCAGGAATCATTCCCCAGCGCCGAGGCGCATCTGGCCAAGCTGCGTGAGGAAACGGGCGGAAGCGGCTTCGACGACATCGCCGTCATGGCCCCCAGCGTGCCCGCTATCGAGGCCGCCATGGACCTGCTGGCGGACGACGGCGTGATGAACGTCTTCGCCGGCCTGCCCCGCGGCACGATGGCGATGTTCGACATCAACGCCATTGTGCAGCGCGGCGTGCGCTTCACCGGCACCAGCGGCTCGTCCATCGAAGATCTGCAGCGCATGCTCTTCCTCACCGAAAGCCATGCGCTTTCCACCAACCGCTCGGTAGCCGCCATCGCCGGGCTGGAAGGCGTGCCGGACGGGCTGCGCGCCGTAGCCGAAGGGCGCTTCCCCGGCAAGGTGGTGATTTGGCCCAACCTGAGCAAGCCCTTGCCGCTGACCACGCTGGAAGAGCTGAAGGACGTGCTGCCCTCGGTCGCCGCCAAGCTGGACGAAAACGGCAACTGGACTATCGAGGCGGAAGAAGAACTGCTGGAGTTGATGCTGTAGTCGACACATGCCTAAACGGTCTGTTCGCCAAGTGTCTGTCATTCTGAAGCGAGCCTTAGCGAGTTGAAGAATCTTGCTGTACCAGAAGCAGAGACGTTTCGCTACGAGATGCTTCGTTTCACTCAGCATGACAGAGGCGCACTGCATGACACTGTGCGTATTTGGCGAACGAATCACTAATTTGGAAGCGTAAGCCTATGAACCCGCAGCCACTGCTGGATCGGATTGCACTTGTCACGGGCGGCGCGCAGGGCCTGGGCGCCGCCATCTGCCTGCGGCTCGCCCAAGAAGGCGCACATGTCGTCGTGGCTGACCTCAACCTGGAGGGGGCCGCCAAGACCGCCGAATCAGTTCAAGCCGAGACAGGCCGCCGCACCTCCGCCGTCGCCGTAGACGTGACCGACGAGGAGCAGGTGCGGCGCATGGTCGAGCATACAGTCGATGCGTTCGGCCGCGTCGACATCCTCGTCGCCAACGCCGGCATTGTCTTCTCGGGCCCGGTGTCCGAGTTCGACGCCGCGCGCTGGCGCAAGGTGATCGAGGTCAACCTCGTCGGCTACTTCCTATGCGCCAAGCACGTTGCGCCGCTGATGGCCGAGCAGCGCAGCGGCGTCATCGTCCAGATCAACTCCAAGTCGGGCAAGAAGGGCAGCTACAAGAACTCGGCCTACGCCGCCAGCAAGTTCGGCGGCATCGGCTTCACCCAAAGCCTCGCCCTAGAGATGGCCGAGTTCGGCGTGCGCGTCAACAGCGTCTGCCCCGGCAACCTGCTCGACTCGCCGCTCTGGGTCGATTCGCTCTACGAGCAGTACGCCCAGCGCCTCGGCATCAGCGTGGAGGAGGTGCGCCAGCGCTATGTGGACCAGGTGCCCATGAAGCGCGGCTGCACCTATCAGGACGTGACCAACGTCGTCACGTTTCTCGCCTCGGACCAGGCGAGCTACATGACCGGCCAAGCCATCAACGTGACCGGCGGGC
>CAZYSJ010000132.1:0-10370 GCA_964649875.1 uncultured Caldilineaceae bacterium | reverse complement strand
CTGCGCCGCGGCCGATCACGAAATTCCACTCGCCCCCTTCCGCCTGTTCCGCATCCACGCGACCCGATAGCTGCTCCTCCCCTGCCCGCCAGCCGTCCAGGTCATCCGCTTTGACAAACTCGAAGTGCGGCTGCGGCTGCCCCGACAGGAACAGCAGGCAGGTATAGGTCGTCGCGCCGGAGAACACCTGCCGGTCGCCAAAATGCACGATGTGCTGCAAGTGCCGCCTGGCCGCAATCTGCCGGCGCAGTTCCGCCCCATATTTGGCGTTGAAAAACTTGTGCGGAAGAATGTAGCCAAGCAGCCCTTCCTTGCGCAGCAGGCTTAGGCCCTTTTCCACAAACACCACGTAGATGTCGTAATTGCCCTTGCTAGCCGAGCGGTAGCGGCGCTTGTAGTACTCCACTTCGATGGGGGCCCATTCCTTCATGTGCTGGATGCGGATGTATGGCGGGTTGCCGATCACGGCGTCGAAGCCGCCCTCCGCAAACACCTGCGGGAAGGCCGCCTGCCAGTCGAAGACGTTGACCCGGTAGGCCTCCTCCTCGTCCAGCAGCGCCATCTGCCCCTCGTAAAAGCCCGGGCCGATCAGCGAGTTGCCGCAGCGGATGTTGGCCGCCAGGTCCGGCAGCACGCGGTCGGGCAGCAGCGCCAACTGCGGGCTGAGCGTCTGCCGGCTTTCGCCCTCCAGCACCTTGAGCAGCAGCGAGAGCTTGGTCACCTCTACGGCCTGGCTGTCGATGTCCACGCCGTAGATGTTGTTGAGCAGGATGCGCTTGCGCTCGTCGATGGTCAGCCGCCACTCGCCGCTTTCGGTCTGGTAGATCTGCGGGTTGGATTTTTGCGCCCACTGCTCCGCGCCGTCCTCCAGATATTGCTGCAAGTGCCAGTCGAGCAGGAATTGATAGGCGCCGATCAGGAAGGAGCCGGAGCCGCAGGCCGGGTCGACGATGCGCAGTCTGCTCACGCCGCCGCGCGGGCCGGGGCGCTTGCCTTCCACCAGCTTGCCCACCGTCTGGCGCACGATGTAGTCGACGATGTAGGTGGGGGTGTAGAAGACGCCGCCCGCCTTGCGCACTTCCGGCTTTTCCTCGACCTTGGCCTGGCCGCCTTTGGTCAGGCGGATGACCTTGCCCAAGAACTGCTCGTAGACCTGACCGAGGATGTCGGCGGGCAGCACGGAGAACTCGTAGGGGCTATCCGGGTAATAGAGGTTTTTGAGGATGTCGCGCAGGACTTTGTCGTCGATGGTCAGGCCGGGCGTGATCGTGTCGGGGTAGCCGGCGCGGCCTTTTTCGTCCTCGAAGTGGAACAGGCCGGAGTTGTAGCGTGCGTCGGCCTGGCGGAAGATCTGCACCAGCCGCGGGTAGATCTCCGGGCCGTTCGCCAGCCCCAGCAGCTCGCGGTACGGCTCGATGCCGCGGTCCTCGCAGATGCGCCAGAAGATGATGCGGTCGATGGTCTGCTGTACGGCGAAGTTCAGCTCGCGCGGCGAGATGCCGGGGTTGCGCAGCGCGATGTTGCGCGCCAGCAGCTCGCGCCAGCGTTCGATCTCGGCCAAGAACGCGCCGTCGACCTCTGCCGTGCCCCTCTTCAGCTTGTTGGAATCGACGTACTTGTCAAACGCGCCTTGCAAGATCGACTCGCGCGCAAAGACGCCGGCGATCTCGTCCCATTTGTCCGCATAGTCCGTATAGCGCAGATACATCACGCGGCTCACGCTGGCGGCGTCGGTCTTATCCGGCTTGCTGCGGCAGTCGTAGACGGCGAACTCTTCGAAGTCGGTGAGGATGCTGAGCGGGAGCTTGGCGCTCCACGCATAGCGGCGCACCTGGAAAGCGGGGTGGATGTCGTGTTTGATGTCCACCGACGGCTTTTTGGCTTCGAGAAAGAACTTGCGCACGCCGCCGATGCGGAAGGAATAGTCGGGCGCTTTGACGTCGGAGCCGATCTTGACCGTGTCTTCGTGGACGACCTCGCGGTAGGCTTCGGCGTAGCCCTTTTCGTTGTGCACGTCCCAGCCCATCGCAGCGAAGAACGGGTCGATGAACTCGACGCGCACGGTGGTTTCGTTATAGCGGCCGCTCTTATAGTCGTCTACAAACTGGTCGAAGCGGTCGACCAGCCGCAATATTCTATCGGGGGCGGGCATGGCATCTCCACTTAAAGGGGCGTGTAGGGTTACAGAGCTTTCGGCTTAAAGAGTAACCAACTTGCGCCGATCCCGCAACCCTGGGCCGCGAGCGCTCCCGGATCATCGCTCGCCGCTCCCCTGCGTTCATCTGCGCGCGCCGCCGCGGGTATAATGATGGGGCTGGTTGGTTCGCCCGCTTGTGATGAAAGGAGCCGCCCATGTCGTCGCCGTTCGGCGTCTATTCCGAAGTCGGCCGTCTGCGCAAGGTCATGGTGCATCGCCCGGACCTGGCGCTGCGCCGGCTGACGCCCGCCAACCACGATGCGCTGCTCTTTGACGATGTGCTCTGGGTGGAGCACGCCCAGAAGGAGCACGACGCCTTCGTCGAAGTCATGCGCGATTGGGGCGTGGAGGTCTACTACGTGGAAAAGCTCTTGGCCGAGACGCTGGAGGTCGACCCGGAGGCCAAGCGCGCCATCATCGCCCGCACCGTCACCGAGATGACCGCCGGTGTCTCTCTGGTCGACGAGGTGCGCGCTTGCCTGCTGGAGATGCCGCCCCAAGAACTGGCCGACCGCCTGATCGGCGGGCTGACCCTAGACGAGATGGGTATGGACCTGGGCCGCCTGGCCCGGCAGTCGGTGCTGGCCGCGTCGGCGCGCTATGCGGATGATCCGTTCGTGCTGTCGCCCCTGCCCAACACGCTTTTTACGCGCGATTCGTCCTGTTGGATTTACAACGGCGTCTCGCTCAACCCCATGCATTCGCGCGCCCGCCGTCTGGAGGCGGTCAATGTCGCGGCCATCTACAAGGCGCATCCCCTGTTTCGCGATGCCGAGTTCGAGTTTTGGTATCCGCCGGACGGAGACGACAGCCGCTTCAACGTGGAGGATTTCGGGCTGGCTTCGCTCGAAGGGGGCGACGTCATGCCCATCGGCAACAAGACGGTGCTGATCGGCATGAGCGAGCGCACGCAGAGCCGCATGGTGGAGCAGCTTGCCCGCGCCCTCTTTGCCAAAGGCGCGGCCGAGCGCGTCATCGCCTGTCTGATGACCAAAGACCGCAGCCACATGCACCTGGACACGGTCTTCACCATGCTCGACCGCGACGTGGTGACGATCTTCCCCAAAGTGGCGCTGCAGATCCGGGCCTTCAGCATCCGCCCCGGCAGCCAGGAGGAAGTCTTCGACGTGCGCGAGGAGCCGAGCTTTCTGGGCGCGGTGGCGGATGCGCTGGGCGTGCGCGAACTGCGCGTGGTCCACACCGGCGGCGACGAATACCAGGCGGCGCGCGAGCAATGGGACGACGCCAACAATACGCTGGCGTTGGAACCGGGCGTCGTCATCGGCTATGAGAAGAACACGCACACGATTCGCGACATGCGCAAGGCCGGCATTCGCGTGATCCCCATCCAGGGCTTCGAGTTGGGCAAGGGCCGCGGCGGCGGCCACTGCATGACCTGCCCGCTGCTGCGCGACGGCATATAGCGGCCTGAACAACTTCTTAACATCTTCTTCAGAACAGCCGCACACGGGCGTGCTAGAGTAGGCCGAAGGCGGGAGGTGTGACGCTCTGCGCCTCCGGCCTACAGATAGCTTCCAGACAATTGGGCAGACCTCTGGTTTCGCTCTAGAATGAAACGATGAGCGACTACAGCAGCAAGAACGGCGGGCCTGCGCCCGTCATCGAAATCGACGATTTGACCAAGACCTATCTCATGGGCCAGACCGAGGTCCACGCGCTGCGCGGCGTGTCGCTCACCATCTGCGAGGGCGAATACGTCGCCATTGTCGGGGCAAGCGGTTCGGGCAAGAGCACATTGATGAACATGATCGGCCTGCTCGACCGCCCGACGAGCGGCAGCTACCGCATCCGCGGCGAGGAGGTGAGCCGCCTGAGCCGCAACCGCATGGCCGATCTGCGCAACCGGGAGATCGGCTTTGTGTTCCAGAGCTTCAACTTGCTCGCCCGCACTTCGGCGCGCCGCCAGGTGCAATTGCCGCTCTTCTATGCGGGCGTGCCCGAACGCCAGTCGGCGCGGCGCGCGGTCGAGGCGCTGCAGCGCGTGGGGCTGGGCGACCGCGTCGACCACCGCCCGGACGAGCTTTCGGGCGGGCAGCAGCAGCGCGTCGCCATTGCCCGCGCCCTGGTCAATAACCCAAGCCTGCTGCTGGCCGACGAACCGACCGGCGCGCTCGACTCTAAGACCGGCGAAGAACTCCTGGCGCTTTTCGACGATTTGCACAGCCAGGGCATGACGCTGGTCGTCGTCACGCACGACGACCATGTGGCGCACCGGGCCGAGCGCATCGTCACCCTGCGCGACGGCGTGATCCTCTCGGATGAGCCGGTGCGGGAGCGGGGTTCCTCGCCAGCCATTGCCAATGACTTAGTCGCCGGAGACGGGCAGCCCGCATGAAGGTCCTCCGCTATTTTGCCGTCGCCCTGGACAGCATCCGCGCCAACAAGCTGCGT
Source organism: uncultured Caldilineaceae bacterium (assembly GCA_964649875.1). Lineage (GTDB taxonomy): Bacteria > Chloroflexota > Anaerolineae > Caldilineales > Caldilineaceae > JASGTU01. The sequence continues at coordinate 5,761 of CAZYSJ010000132.1, read as the reverse complement.
TCCTCGCTCACCATGCTCGGCATCATCATCGGCGTGGCGGCTGTGCTCACCACGATGGGCATCGGCAGCGGCGCCGCGGCCAGCATCACCCAACAGATCGAAAGCCAGGGCACCAACCTGCTCTCGGTCAGCCCGACAGGCGGCTCCTCCACCCTGACCATGGGCGATGCCGAGGCGCTCTCTGACCGTTTGCTGCATCCGGCTTTGCTCACGGTCGTCCCTGAGTATACGGCCAGCGCCGCCTTGACCAATGGATCGAGCGAAAGCCAGACGCAAGTGGTGGGCGTGCTGCCGGCGTATGCGCCTGTGCGCAATCTAGAGGCGGCGGCGGGCCGCTTCTTCACCGATGCGGAGACGGAAGCCAATCTGCGCGTCGTCGTTCTGGGCGATACGCTGGCCGCGGACCTATTTGCCGTGGCGGCGGAGGCGCTGAACCAAGAGGTGCGCATCAACGGCGAACCGTTCCAGGTCATCGGCGTGCTCAAGGAGAGCGGCAGCGCCGGCTTTGGCGGCCCCGACAGCCGCGCCTTTGTGCCCATCGGCGTGGCCCAGGGCCGGCTTTTCAACGCGCCGCGCTACCGCGGCGACTACACGATCACCGCCATGAGCATCCAGGCCGACGGGACGCGCATGGAAGAGGCCGAACGCCAGGTGGAGCTAACCCTGCGTCTGCGCCACCGGCTTGGCCCGGATGATGACAACGACTTTTCGATCTTCAACCAAGCCAGCCTGCTCGAACTTGCCGGCGAGGTTACGGCGACGCTTACCGTGTTTCTGGGCAGCATCGGCGCCATCAGCCTGCTGGTAGGCGGCATCGGCATCATGAACATCATGCTTGTGTCCGTCACCGAGCGGACGCGCGAGATCGGGCTGCGCAAGGCGGTCGGCGCGCACGACCGTGACATCTTGCTCCAGTTTCTGATCGAGTCGCTGGTGCTTGCCACGATCGGCGGGTTGATCGGCATGGGCATCAGCTTTGGCCTCGCCTTTGCCGTGGGACGCATCCCGGATTTTCCCTTCTCTGTGATCATCGAGCCGCAAGCGCTGCTTATGGCGCTCGGCGTCAGTTCCGCCAGCGGCTTTATCTTTGGCATCTACCCCGCCATGCGCGCCACGCGCCTCGATCCAATCGAAGCGCTGCGCTTCGAGTAACGGGCAGTTAGGAGAGTCGTGTCATGTCCAGAAAAGGTTGGCTATTCGCCCTTCTATTGGCGGCTGTGCTGGTCGTCGCCCTCTACTTTTTCGCTACGGCGACAGAGAGCGGCCGGCAGATGTTGGCTTCCCTGACGGGCGGGGACACGCCGGACGCTGCACCCGCGGCGCAAGGCGAAGATGTCTTGCCCGAAGGGACGAGCACGGTGCAGATCCAACCGGCGGCGAGCATGCTGGGCGAGGTCAGCGCTTCGGGCAATATTGATCTGGTGACCCTGCGTTCCGTGGCGGTGGAGGTGGAGGGCGCGGTCGACCAGGTGTTGGTCAACCCCGGCGACACGGTGCGGCGCGGCGATGCTCTGCTGACGATCGCCACGACGGAGTTGGAGCGCGATGTGCGCCGCGCCGAGTTGAGCGTAGAGGCGGCCAAGACGCAACTGGAGCAGTTGACCGAGGCGGCTGATCCGGCGGACATCGCCGCCGCCGAGGCGGATTTGGCCGAGGCCCTGGAGACGCTCGAAGAGACCCGGCAAGGCCCCAGCGCCGAGGAGATCGCGGCGGCGCGCAGCACGCTCGCTTCCGCCCAGGCGCACTACGACGAACTGCTCCAGGGCCCCACTGCGGCGGAACTGACGCAACTGAGCGCGGACTTGCGCAAGAAAGAAGTGGCGCTGCAGAAGGCGCAAGAGGACTATGACAAGATCGCCTGGCAAACCAGCGCCGGTATGACCAGCCAGGCGGTCACGCTGCAGGAGGCCACCATCGACTATGAGTCGGCGCTGGCCGCCTACGAGGAGGCGACTGCGCCCGCTTCCACCTCTGACCTAGAGTCGGCGCGCAGCAGCATTCAAGACGCGCAGGCCAAGCTGGACGATCTGCTCAATTCGCCCACGCCCGCCGAGATCGCCAGCGCCGAGGCCGCCGTCGCCCAGGCCCAGGCTAGCCTGACCGAACTGCAAACCGGCCCCTCTGCGCTGGATCGGCGCGACGCAGAGATTTCGCTGGAGAAGGCCATCGTCGATCTGGAAGAGGCCTATACGAATTTGTCCAAGGCTAAGGTTGTTTCGCCGATTGACGGCGTGGTGATCGACGTGGCTGCAGAGGCGGGCGAGCGCGTCAGCAAGAACGCCATCGTCGCCGCGGTGGCCGACGCCACCCAGCTTGAACTGACCGTGGACGTGGCCGAGATCGACGTCGTGAAACTCACGCCTGGGCAAAGCGCCGAGATCGAGATTGACGCCATCCCTGGGCGCATATTCGAGGGGGTCGTCGACTACATTGCGCCGTCGAGCGACACGTCTTCCGGCGTTGTGTATTACCCGGTGACGATCCGTCTTGACCCTGAATCGCTGCAAGGCGTGTTGCCGGGCATGACCGCGGTCGCCGCTATGCAGGACACGACGGCTGTGGCCGAGGATGCCTGGCTCGTGCCCAACAACGCCATCCGCCAGCAGGACGAGGGCGACGTGGTCATGGTGGTGCGCGACGGGGCGATGCAACGCGTGGCCGTTACACCCGGCAGCGTGCAGGGCGAGTGGACTGTGGTGCAATCGCCGGAACTGCGCACCGGCGACCAGGTAGTCGGCAGCGTCACGTCCTTTGTGGGCGACAATAATATCCGCTTTGGACCTGGCGGCGGCGGGGGCATGCCGATGGGCGGGGCTCCTCCCGGCGGCGGTCGCTAGATAGGAACGCTATATGAAACGCCATTCTGCATGGCTGACAGACCTGAAAGCCCTTCTGGGCGGGGTTGTCGTCCTGGCGGCGATCTTTGTGGCTGCCGCCGTTGGGCTGCCGCGGCTGGGTATTGTCCCTGGGGACGCGCCTTCAACGCAGTCGGTTGCGCCTTCCGGCGACGGTTTGCCCGCGGCGGTTGGTGCGAATAGAGCAGACCCGCCTGCGATGGGCGCGCAAGAGGCGGAGGTCACGCCGTCCGCTCCTTCCTCGGCGGATGTCCAGCCGCCGGAAACGGACGCTGCGGCGGAGGATGGACAGCTTGCCGCGCCCGCAGGACCGGGCGGGCGCGGCGGGCAAGGAGCGCCGCGCGGCGAGGGCGGTTTCCCGCTTGGTGACGGCACGCCGCGCTTCCCCGGCGGCGAGGGCGGCGCGCCGCCCGTCGAAATGATGCAGGAGGAAGCCACGCCTGAACCGGACATTGCAACGGCTACGCCTGCTGTGGAAACGCCCGTCGCGGCTGCCGGCGACGAAGTGCGTTCGATTGCCCTGGCGGGCGCGTTGGGCGCGGACCTTTACGACCGGCCCCAGGGGAGCGCCCACGCCTCTCTGCCCGCAGGCGCGGTGTTGACCGCTATCGGCCGCAGCGCGGACGGCGGCTGGCTGCTCGTGCAGAGCGAGGGCGCGGCCGGCTGGGCCGAGATCGAGCGCCTAGTCATCTTCGATACGGCCGGCTTGCCCGTATTGCCTGCCGGCGATGAGCGTCTCGTCGTCCAGGTCGCACCGGAGTACGCCCCGGTTGCGCCACCGGACGCGGCCAGCGCCATACAGGAGGCGGGCGAAGATGCGCCTACGCCTGAGGCCGCGCCAGTCCCGGCGGCCATCATCACGGCCACGGTCATCACCGAGGACGCGCGGCTGAACGTGCGCGCCGGTCCCGGTTCCGGCTATGCCATTGTGACGAAAGCCGACCCCGGCGAGCAGTTCATCGCGCTGGCGCGCAGCGCCGACGATGCCTGGATCATGGTGGCGCTGCCCGCTACGGCGGACGGCTTCGGCTGGGTGTCCGCCGAATTTGTTGCGCTCAGCGCAGCGGCGGGGGGCTTGCCGGTCTCGGACGAAACCGGCTCCGCAGACATGATTACGGAGGTCGCGATGACCGCCGCCCCGGTCGCCCAGGTTAGCGCAAGCGACAGCGCGCCGGCAGCGGACGCCCCAAGCGGCGGCGCCGGCCTGCGCGGTACGCTTGTCTTCGAGGAAAGCAACGGCGGCACGATTTACGCCTATGACTTGGAGAGCGGTTCGAGCCGTTCCCTTACCTACGGTTTCGACCCGGCCATCAGCCCGGACGGCAGTATGGTGGCCTTCACGCGTGACGGCGGCGAGAACGGCCTCTACCTGATCGATAGCGACGGCGGCAACCAGCGCCTGATCTATTCCGGGCGGCAGCGGCTCGCTTCGCCCAAGTGGAGCCCGGACGGGAGCCAAATCGTGTTTTCGCGCGGGGACGAGGTGCTGCGCTGTTACATGCTGGGGCCGTTCGGTTGTGTGCCGGAGGAAGAAGCGGATGACATCGTGGGGCCGGACGGCAAGAAGATCGAACTCGACCCCGACATGTTGATCAGCGAGATCTCTTATAAGCTGTCGGTCGTCGACACAAACGGCAACGACTTCCACGACCTTGCCACGCTCTCGTCGGCGCGGACGCCTGATTGGAACGATGCCGGCGTCGTCTACCAGTCGGAGGCGGGTTTGCAGATCACGGCGGACGAACCCAATGCGGAGAATCGCCTGGTGATCTTCGACTACCTCAAGCCGTTCTTTCACGACCCCGATTGGCAGCCTGGCGGCGGCGCTATCGTCTACCAGGGTAAGGAAGCCAGCCACTGGGAAATTTTTAAGGTTAACCCGGACGGCACGGGCAAGGTTGCGCTGACGCGGCCCGCCACGACCCTGGTCGATGAACTGCCCAGCAACGCGGCCCCGGCGTGGAGCCCTGACGGCCAGTCCATCGTGTTCCTGAGCAACCGCAGCGAGGGCGGCTCCGCCGGGCCGTGGCGGCTGTGGGTGATGGACGCGGACGGGTCGAACCAGCGCCCGCTGCCCATCGACATCCCCCTCACCTATAGCTTTGGAGATGAGCAGCAGGTGAGCTGGGGACCGTAATGCGGCCCGGCGCGCGGCCTCGCCCCTATTCCGTATGCGCCTAAGCTTGCCCCCGGTTCTTTTGCAGGAACGTCAGCGCGATCGGCGTGAACTGCTCCGGCATCTCCGCCTGTGGGTAGTGTCCGGCCCCCTCGATGATGGCGACTTCGCCCGACAGGCGTTCGGCCAGCAAGCGCGCTTCCGCTTCCGGCGAGGGAAAATCCGGGTCCTTACTTCCCATCACGATCAACACCGGCGCCTGGACTCGCCCAAAGCGTTCTTCCGAAGGCGTGCGCGGGGCTTCGCCCATAGCCTTGGTAGCGGCAAAGCGGCCCGGCTCAGCCAGGTTAGCGCGCAGCTTGGCTCGATAGGCGGCGAAATCGTCCGGCTTGCGCGTCGGGTAGAGCGACTGATAGAACAGCTCCCAGGCGCGCACCTTCCACGGCCCGTGCATGATCGCCCACATGCCGATCTGCTGCACCGGGCTCATTTTGATCGTGCGTGCAAATGGCCCGATCAGGATGAGCGAACGGATCGCTTGCGGACGTTCCGCTGCGGCCCAGATTGCCGCGGCCGGGGTGAAGGAGGTCGCGATGATGTGGGCCGGGCCTGCGTCCAGGTGATCGATGAGGGCCAGGATATCATCGCCCACGGCCGGAACAGTGTATTCGGGCCAATGAGCGCTTGACTCGCCCAACCCGCGCAGGTCCGCCGTCACGATGCGGTAGCCGGCGGCTTGCAGCAGCGGCGCGACGAAGCGGTATTCGGCGCGCAAGTCGCCCATGCCGGG
>CAZYSJ010000131.1:0-10532 GCA_964649875.1 uncultured Caldilineaceae bacterium | reverse complement strand
GCAGTATAACCGAGGATAGCGGCTGCGGCATTGTTCCGGGCCAAACAACGGCACACAGATGCCGCACACAGATACCGCACACAGATGCCGCACACAGATAAAGCCACGAATTCCACGAATGAACACGAATGCGGCCAGAGGGTGTGTCCGCCAACCATCTGTCATTCGGAAGCTCGCATTAGCGAGCTGAAGAGTCTCGTTGCACCAGAGGTAGAGACCCCTAGCGACGCTTCTAATGACACGGGCTAGAAACGGAGTTTCTGCACAGAAACTCCGTTTCTTTGCTTCGACAGTCGTACAATTTGTGAAATTCGCGACTTCAACGCGGCTGCGCTAGGCTTAGCCCTGCAACTTCTCCTTGTACGCCCTGATCTTGGCGAAAATCGCTGCCTCATCCTGATATTGCTGCTTGTCAAACAGCGCGGCGACAGCCTCCTGGTCGCGGCGCGCCGCCGGCCATTCGGCGGCGTCGGCGATGCGCATTGCCAGCCGCGCCGCCATCGCCGCAGCCTCGCGCAGCCCGCGCTCGCCCACCTTGTCGAGCGTGTCATAGCGCGTGTGACCGTAGCCGCGGCCGCTCAGATCATGCTCAACCATTTCCATGCCGCCCGTGGGCACGCCCGCCATCAAGAACGGATAGTGATCGGAATGCGCGCTTACCGAATGCCCCACCGAAAAATCGAGCGCCATCGACTTCTGCCACGCTTTAAAGACCGGCTCCAGGTCCGGCCACTCATTAAGCACCACATCCTTGCGCTTGCCTTGGCCCGCGCCGTCCATGTTGAAGTAGAAGCGGATGCGGTCCATCTCCTCGGGATGCTGCGCTACATAGGCGGTCGAGCCGATGAGGCCGATCTCCTCGATGCCCCACAGCGCAAAGCGGATCGTGTTTTTGCGCGGCCCGGCGTATTGGGCCAACACGCGCGCCGCCTCCATCACCGCCACCGTGCCCGAAGCCGGGTCCTCGGCCCCCTGAGAGATATCATGACCGTCGTAATGGCAGCCGAGCATGACGATCTCCGGGTTTTCCGCCGTGCCGGGCAGGTCGGCGATCACGTTCCACGAGACCATCGGCTCGAAAGCGTCGGTGCTGTGCAGGCGGATGCGCACCTCGCCCTTGCGGCGCAGCAGGCGCGCCAGGAATGCCCCGTCCTCCAGCGCCAGCGAGATGGCCGGGATCGGCCCCTCGTCGCCGTCGCCGACGCCGCCGGTGGCCGGGCCATAGCCGGGATAGTGGTTGACGAAAATAAAGCCGACGGCCCCGGCCATAAAGCTGCGGCCGTATTTTTCATTGCGATGCACCCAGCGGTTCATGCCGCGCGGCTGCGTCCGGCTGGTGACCATGGCGATCTTGCCCTTGAGCGCATCGCCCAAGCGCTCGAAGTCGGCCTCGCCGCCGTCGCCCACGTCGACGATAGACGCCTCCAGATCGGCGGCGGGCGCATGGGGCAGCGTGATGCAGGGCAGGGTCATCTGCACCGGGCTGAGGATTTCCAGAGTAACCTCGCCGCGACGCCAGCCCAGATACTCGACCGGTTCCAGGTGCACGTTCTGCAAGCCATAGGCTTCCAGCTTGGCTTTCATAAATTCTGCGGCCTGGCGTTCGCCCTCGGTGCCGCCGAAACGCGAGCCGAAATCGTCGCAGAGGATCGTCAGGTTGTCCATCACTTCGGGCGAAGTGTAGATGTCGCCGACCATTTGCCGGTCGATGGAAAGATACGGGTTGTCGTTCATATCGCCTCTTCAGAGTGGGTCGGTTGGGGGTTGTCGGATGGGCGCGTTTGCGCCGGCCGCGTTGAGACGGCCATAGATCATTCTACCCCCAACAGGGCGCCGGGGGAAACCAGGCGAGGCCATAGGATTGCGCCAGGGTGGGAAGCGGCAAAACAGAGGGGCGATGCGCAGCGCCCGGTATGATACACTAGCCCCATTCATCCGTCGTCCGAACCGTCGCCTTTCGTCCGCTTGCCGGGCGACCGGGTTCCGTTTGTCGAGCCGCACGTCCGGCGGCAAGGATGCCGCCGCTACGATCTTTCCGGCCGAAATTTGGGATAGACCTTTGTTTGCCTACAGCAGAAAGCGAGAAACCAAACGAAATGAGCGCACATAAGCAGCACAACCATTCTGCACACGAGGAGCGCCCCGGCGATCAATCCAATCGCGCAGGGGAGAAACACCGCGGCCACGGCGTCGATCACAGCGGCCACGAAGAGATGTTCCGCCGGCGCTTCTGGGTATCGCTGATCCTCTCCATCCCTGTGCTGCTCTACAGCCCCATGCTGCAAGAGTGGCTCAACTTCACCATGCCCGCCTTTCCGGGCAGCCGCTGGATCGGGCCGGCCTTCGCCGTGATCGTCTTCTTTTACGGCGGCGTACCCTTCTTGCGAATGGCAGCGCCGGAGATCCGCCGCGGCGCCCCCGGCATGATGGTCTTGATCTCGCTGGCGATCACCGTGGCCTTCGTCTATAGCCTGGCCGCGCTCGTCATCGACCCGGAAGGCGGCTTCTTCTGGGAACTGGTCACGCTTATCGACGTCATGTTGTTGGGCCACTGGCTAGAGATGCGCAGCGTGCGCCAGGCTTCCGGCGCTCTGGACGAACTTGCCAAGCTCATGCCCGACACGGCCGAGCGCGTGCAGGACGACGGCAGCGTCGAGGAAGTGCCGACCGGCGAGTTGCGCTCCGGCGACATCGTGCTGGTCCGTCCGGGTGCAGCCGTGCCCGCCGACGGCGAAATCGTCGAGGGCGACTCCTCGCTCAACGAGGCGATGATCACGGGCGAGTCCAAACCGGTGGGCAAGGGGCCGGGCGACAACGTGATTGCAGGCGCGATCAACGGCGACGGCAGCCTGCGCGTGCGCGTCACCGCCACCGGCGAAGAGACGGCGCTGGCCGGCATCATGCGCTTGGTCGAGCAAGCCCAGCAAAGCAAATCGCAGACGCAACTGCTCGCCGACCGCGCGGCGGGCTGGCTCTTCTACATCGCTGTCGCAGCCGCGTTGATCACCGCCGTTGCCTGGGTCGCGGCTATCGGCTTCGATGCACAGGTCATCGCCCGCGTCGCCACGGTGCTGGTCATCGCCTGCCCGCACGCCTTGGGGCTGGCCGTGCCGCTGGTCGTCGCCATCAGCACTTCGCTCGCCGCCGGCAACGGCATCCTCGTGCGCGACCGGCGGGCGCTGGAGCAAGCGCGCGCCCTCGACATGGTCATCTTCGACAAAACCGGCACCCTCACCAAAGGGGAACTGGGCGTGACGGAGATGGCTGTGACGGAAGGCTGGGCGGAGGACGAAGCGTTAGCCTTGGCCGCGGCCGTCGAGGCGGACTCGGAGCACGCCATCGCCCGCGGCATCCGCAGCGCAGCGGAGGAACGCGGCGCAGAACCGCCGCCGGTGTCCGAGTTTGAAGCCATCAAGGGGCGCGGCGTCAAGGCGCAGCACGACGGCCAAACCGTCTATGCGGGCGGCCCGCGGCTGCTGGAGATGTTGGAACTGCAGGCGCCGGACGGCCTCGCCCGGTTCGCCGCACAAGCCGGCGATAAAGGGCAGAGCGTGATCTATCTGGTGCGCGAAGACCGGGTCGCCGCGGCCTTCGCCATTGCCGACGTAATCCGCCCCGAAAGCAAGGAGGCTGTGCAACGACTGCATGACATGGGCGTTGAGGTCGCCATGTTGACGGGCGACAGCGAGGCCGTAGCCAAAGCCGTGGCCGAAGAACTGAACATCGACACGTACTTTGCCGAGGTGCTGCCGCAAGACAAAGACCAGAAGGTTCAGGAATTGCAGCGCCGGGGGCGGCAGGTCGCCATGGTGGGCGACGGCGTCAACGATGCGCCGGCGTTGACTCGCGCCGACATCGGCATCGCCATCGGCAGCGGCACAGACGTGGCCGTCGAGTCGGCCGGCATCATCCTGGTGCAAAGCGATCCGCTGGCCGTGGTGCGGACGATTGAGTTGAGTCGCGCCACGCGCCGCAAGATGATCCAGAACCTGTGGTGGGCCAGCGGCTATAACATCGTCGCCCTGCCCCTGGCCGCGGGCATCCTGGCCCCGGCGGGCATTGTGCTTTCGCCGGCGGTCGGCGCGCTGTTCATGTCGCTGAGCACCGTCATCGTCGCCGTCAACGCCCAGCTTCTGCGCCGCGTCTCTCTTGCGTAGCCGCTCCCATGCGTAGCGGCGCGGCGTCCGGCTTGGTGTATACTGAAAGAAATCGTCCCCCTTCATCTGCCACCGAAAGAAAAGGACGCTATGCGCACCAACAAAATCAGAACATTGCTCAATTCCGGGCAGCCCACCATTTGCGCACGCACGCGCACCGTCTGGCCCGATGTGGTCGAGATCATCGGCAACCTGGGCGCGTTCGACTACGTGGAGTTTGCCTCGGAGTACGGCCCCTTTACCATGGCCGACCTGGACAACTACTGCCGCGCCGCCGAGATCTATGACCTGGGCACGATGATCAAAGTGGACCAGGACCCGCGCACCTTCCTGGCGCAGCGCTCCATCGGCTCCGGCTTCGAGAGCGTGCTCTTTGTCGACTGCCGCAACGCCGAGGAAGTGCGCGAATGCGTGCGCATGGTTCGCCCGGACACGCCCGACGACCAGGGGCTGTATGGCGCGACCCCGCGACGCTTCGCCTATTCGGGCGACGGCAAGACAGAGTACGTGCAAGCCTTGCGCGATGTGGTCGTCGCCATCATGATCGAAAAGTATTCCGCCGTCGAGCAACTCGAAGAAATCTTGTCCGTGCCCGGCGTGGATATGATCCAGTGGGGGCCGTCGGACTACACCATGAGCAGCGGCGCCTACCGGCCCGGCCACGCCATCGACATCAGCGCAGTCGAGCGCAAGGTCATCGAGACCGCGCTCAAGATGGGCGTCGCCCCGCGCGTCGAACTGAAGAACCTGGAAGAAGCGCCGCATTACCTGGAAATGGGCGTGCGCCACTTCCGCATCGGCGACGACATGGCAATCCTCAAGAATTACTGGCAGAAAAACGGAGAGGGCCTGCGCAAGCTCGTCTCTTGAACGACCGGCGCCTGCGGGTTTTGACGTTCTCTTGTCCGCCGGGCCGGTGACATTGTACAATTCGGTTCCCAGATGTTTCGCAGCCATGCGGCTGCACCGGCCCCCGGACGTTCGTTTGCCGATTGTTCATCCTATTCACCTGGCCGCAGCCCCTCCGGGCGGAGACTCTGTCTCCGCCGAACTCCGCCGGCGGCCCCATTCGTACAAAGGAAAAAGCTGCCATGAAAATCGTATGTCTTGACGGCCACACCCTCAACCCCGGCGACCTTTCTTGGGACGCGGTGCGCGCGCTCGGCGAGTTCGAGCTGTACGACTACACCGAACCCGACCAAACCGTGGAGCGCGCCAAGGACGCCGACATCGTCCTCACTAACAAGGTGATCATCAGCCGCGCCATTATGGACCAACTGCCCAAGCTCAAGATGATCAGCGTTCTGGCCACCGGTTATGACATCATCGACATCAGGGCCGCGAGCGATAGGAACATCCCGGTATGCAACGTGCCCTCCTACGGCTCCTACTCGGTCGCGCAGATGGTCTTCGCCCACATCCTCAACTTCACGCAACACGTCGCCTATCACGCCGAAACGGTCAAGCAGGGACGCTGGCTGCAATCCAAAGACTTTTGCTATTGGGACTATCCGCTGATCGAACTGCATGGCAAGACCATGGGCATCGTCGGCTTTGGCCGCATCGGCCGCTCGACCGCAGCTATTGCCAAAGGTTTCGGCATGAAGGTGCTCGCCTATGACATTTATGTGACCCAGACCGACGACGAGAACGTAACCCTGGTCGACCTGGAGACAGTCTTCCGCGAGTCGGACTTCATCAGCCTGCACACATTGCTCACCGACCAGACGCGCGGCATGGTCAACGCCGAGTTGCTGGGCAAGATGAAGAAGACGGCCTTCCTGATCAACACGAGCCGCGGCCCGGTGATCAACGAGGCGGACCTCTACGACGCGTTGAAGAACGGCCAACTAGCCGGCGCCGGCCTCGACGTCAGCGCCGAGGAGCCGACCGGCCCCGGCAACCCGCTGCTCGAACTGGACAACTGCGTGATCACGCCGCACATCTCTTGGGCGACGGCCGCGGCGCGCGGCCGCCTGATGCAGACTACGGTAGAGAACATCGAAGCCTTCCAAGCCGGCAAGCCGATCAACGTCGTCAACTAAATGGCGTGATCGCCCAGCGCCTGTCATTCTGAAGTGAGCGGTAGCGAACTGAAGAATCTCATCTCACGTCACGAGTCATGCGTCATCCGTCATATTTGACTCGTGACACCCAGCGTCTGTCATTCTGAAGCGAATAGACGACTCGCAGGCGCACAGGATCTTTGCGGAAGCGCTTGACTCGTGGAAGATGAGCCTTTTTCAAGAAACGGAGTCCCCCTATTATGAACCGCAATCTGCTGCGCCAATTGCTTGTCGTCGCGGCCGTGATCGCCACGCTCGCAGTCAATGGGCTAGCCAATGCCCTGCCCATCAACGGGCAGACCACGGGCGAGGTGTCGGACCGCTTCTCGGTCTATTTCGTGCCCGCGGGCTATGTCTTCTCGATCTGGGGGCTGATCTACCTGGGCCTGATCGCCTATGCGATTTACCAGGCGCTGCCGGCGCAACGCAACAACGCCCGGCTGCGCAGCATCGACTGGCCCTTCGTGGTCAGTTCGCTCGCCAACATCGCCTGGATCTTCCTGTGGCACTACGAGCAGTTTGTGCTGACGATCGTCGCCATGCTCGTGCTGCTCGTCTCGCTGATCCTGATCTACCTGCGCCTGGACATCGGGCGGTCAGCCGTCCCCGCCGCGGAGCGATGGCTCGTGCATCTGGTCTTCAGCATCTATCTGGGCTGGATCACGGTGGCGACCATCGCCAACATCACGTCGGTGCTGGAATACGCCGGCTGGAACGGCTTCGGCCTCAGCGATGAGGCGTGGCTGGTGATCATGCTGGCGATGGCGCTGGTTGTGGCCGCGCTCATGACGTGGATGCGGCGCGACACGGCCTACCTGCTGGTGCTGGTATGGGCCTTCACCGGGATCGGGGTTAAATTTCCCGGCGTCGCCGTGGTCGCGCCGGCGGCGTGGACGGCGATGGCAATCGTCGTGCTGCTGGCTGCAGCCAGCTTGGTCTGGCGCAGGCCGCAACGCCCGTCCGCACCGGCGGCATAGCGGTATGAGAGCGTAAAACTCAAGGAGTATACGATGGCCGCGCCGAGCGAAGAGACAGTCCGCTGGCTGGTAGAACATTCCATGTTGGAACAGGCGCGGCGCCGCGCCGTCGCCTATTCGGGACAAGGCCGCATGTGGCGGCATCCCTATGCCGAGGCGCAGCCGCGCGCCGCCGCAGACAAGGCGTCAGTCTGGTTCTCCGCCTACCCCGCCTCCGTCATCACGCGCCCCGGCGATTCGGTGTTGGCGACCCTAGGCAATCCGGCGCTGTGGCAGGCCTTCGCCGCCATCGGCATCCAGGCGCTGCACACCGGACCGATGAAGCAGTCTGGCGGCGTCACCGGTCGCGAAATGACGCCCACGATCGACGGCCACTTCGACCGCATCGGCCTGGAGATCGACCCGGTCTTCGGCACGGCGGACGAATACGCCGCCATGAGCCGCAACGCCGCGGCCAACGGCGCTACCGTGATCGACGACATTGTGCCCGGACACACAGGCAAAGGGCCGGACTTCCGCCTGGCGGAGCTGGGCTATGCCGACTACCCCGGCCTCTATCACATGGTGGAGATCGCCGAGGCCGACTGGAACCTGCTGCCCGACGTGCCGCAAGGCAAGGACTCGGCCAACCTCAGCCCGGCAGCGGAAGACGCCCTGCACGCACGCGGCTACATCGTGGGCAGGCTGTCGCGGGTGATCTTCTATGAGCCGGGCATCAAAGAGACGAACTGGAGCGCCACCCGCGTGGTGGAAGGCGTGGACGGCGCGGCGCGGCGCTGGGTCTATCTCCACTACTTCAAAGAGGGGCAGCCGACGCTGAACTGGCTCGACCCGACGTTCGCCGCGCCGCGCCTGGTGATCGGTGATGCGCTGCACTCCCTCGACACGCTGGGCGCCGGCATCCTGCGCCTCGACGCCAACGGCTTCCTGGGCGTGGAGGCGCGCGCCGGCGGCCCGGCCTGGTCCGAGGGACATCCGCTGTCGATCACGGCGAACCAGTTGATCGCGGGGCTGGTGCGCAAGGCGGGCGGCTTCACCTTCCAAGAGTTGAACCTGACCGTCGACGACATCGCGGCCATGTCACAGGGCGGGGCTGACCTCTCCTACGACTTCATCACGCGGCCGGCCTACCATCACGCGCTGGTGACGGGCGACGTCGAGTTTCTGCGTCTGATGTTGCACACCATGCACGCCTACGACATCGACCCGGCCTCGCTGATCCACGCGCTGCAAAACCACGACGAACTGACGCTGGAACTGGTGCATTTCTGGACGCTGCACAAAGACGACGAGATCGCCTATCAGGGGCGGACGTGGACGGGCGGCGAACTGCGCGAGTCCGTCCGCAGCCTGATGTATGAACGGCTCACCGGCGCGCACGTCCCTTACAACTTGCGCTTTGTGACCAACGGCGTGGCCTGCACCACCGCCGGCATGATCGCGGCCGCGCTGGGCATCGGCGACGTGTGGAATCTGACGCCGCAAGAGGCCGAGCAGATCCGGCAGGCGCATCTGCTTCTTGCGATGTACAACGCGCTACAGCCGGGCGTGTTCGCCCTTTCCGGCTGGGATCTAGTCGGCGCATTGCCGTTGCCGCGCGCCGCAGTCGAAGAACTGACGGCGGACGGCGACACGCGCTGGATCAACCGGGGGGCGTATGATCTGATGGGCGTGAACCCCGCTGCGACGGCATCCGCCGCCGGGCTGCCCAAAGCCCCGGCGCTCTACGGCTCGCTGGTCGAGCAATTGCAGCGGTCCGATTCTTTCGCCGTCCAGTTGCAACGGTTGCTGCGCATGCGCGACCAATACCGCCTCTACGCCGCCAGGCAGACGGCTGTGCCGGAAACGGCCAGCAAGGGGCTGCTGGTGATGGCGCACGAATTGCCCGACGGCTTGGGCCGGCAGGTGACCGCGCTCAATTTCAGCGCGCGCCCGCTGAACGAGGTAGTCGACTTGGGCTGGACGCCGCGCGCCACGACGATCGACATGCTCAGCGGGCAGGAGGATGGGACTGTGACCGCTACCGGCGGCGTGCCGGTGCGTCTAGAGGGCTACGCCGGGAAGAGTCTGCTGCTGCGCGCGTGAAGCAAGAAACGCCGCCTTGCAACAAGCGGCGGGCTTGCTGCAAGGCGGCGTTTCCATACGGTAAGTGACGGTAAGGTGCGATAACGAATTCGCTGCGTGACGGCCCGGCTAGGCCGGTTCGCCAAGCAGCTTGAGAAACTCGCTGCGATCCAGCGCTTCCTTCTCCAGCAACGTCTCCGCCAGCAAGACCAGCTTGTCTTTGTGCTCGGCCAGGAGCTGGTGCGCCCGTTCGTAGGCCTGCTCGACGATGCGCCGCACTTCCTGGTCGATCTGGCGCGCCACCTCTTCGCTGTAGTTGCGCTGTTCGCCAAAATCCATGCCCATAAAGGGGTTGCTGTCCGCTTGCTGCAACTGCATGGGACCGATCAGGTCGCTCATGCCGTAACGCGTCACCATCGCCTTCGCCAGCTTGGTCACGCGCTCCAGGTCATTCGCCGCGCCGGTTGTCGGTTCGGCAAAGACCAGCTCCTCGGCGGCGCGCCCGCCAAGCAGGCCGGTCAGTTCGTCCTCATATTCGGCCTTGCTCTTCAGCGTGCGGTCGTCTTCGGGCAGGGGCATCACATAGCCCAGCGCCTGCCCGCGGCTGACGATGGTGATCTTGCCCACGCGGTCGGTGAATTTCAGATGCTCCATCACAATGGCATGGCCCGCCTCGTGATAGGCCACAATCTTGCGATCCTCTTCGGTCAGCACGCGGCTGCGCCGCGCCGGCCCGGCCATCACGCGCTCGATAGACTCGACCAACTCGTCCATGCCGATGGAGCGCTTATTGCGCCGCGCGGCGAGTATGGCGGCTTCGTTGATCAGGTTTTCGAGGTCGGCGCCGACCATGCCCGGCGTCTGCCCGGCGATGACGCCCAGGTCCACATCGGGGCCGATGGGCTTGCCGCGCGCATGCACGCGCAAGATCTCCTCGCGCCCGTGGCGGTCAGGCCGGTCAACCACGACCTTGCGGTCGAAGCGGCCGGGGCGCAGCAGCGCCGGGTCGAGGATGTCGGGGCGGTTGGTGGCAGCCACGATCACGATGTTGGTATCGCTGTCGAAGCCGTCCATCTCGACGAGGATCTGGTTGAGCGTCTGTTCGCGCTCGTCATTGCCGCCGCCCAGACCGGCGCCGCGATGGCGTCCGACGGCGTCGATCTCGTCGATGAAGATGATGCAAGGCGCATTCTTCTTGGCTTGCTCGAACAGATCGCGCACGCGGCTGGCGCCCACGCCCACGAACATCTCCACGAACTCGGAGCCGG
>CAZYSJ010000130.1:0-10627 GCA_964649875.1 uncultured Caldilineaceae bacterium | reverse complement strand
ACCGGCGCGCCGTCCTCGTCGTAGGCCAGGATGGCGTCCATGTGGCGGATGTTGTCGAGCGGCTTGAGGATCGGCTCGCTGGGTCGCCCGTAGCCGTTTTCGTGCAGCCATTGTATCCAGCCGATCCAAACCGTGGCCTGGGCGAGTTCGTGGGCGTATTCGTTGAGTTCGATGCCGTAGAGCTGAGCCGGGTCGACTTGGGGCAGTTCGCCGGTGACGCCCGCGGCGGCGGCGAAGGTGATGATCTCTTTCTCCAAGTCCATCAACTGGCGCAGGCTGATGTAGAGGAAGTTGCCGCTGCCGCAGGCCGGGTCGAGGACGCGTATGCGGCGCACTTCGTCCAACATATCGCGCAGCAGGGTGCGGACGGACGCATCGCTCTGGTTCTGGATGCGCTGAATCTGCGAACGCCGGGCGTCGGCGGTGCGGTCGGTGCGCTGCTGCCAGGCGGCGATCTGCTCGTCGCGGCGCTGTAGCTCGGCCTTGGCCTGGCCGCGCACGTCGTCCCAGCGGCGGCGCAGCGGAGCCATGAGCACGGGTTCGACGATGAGCAGGATGTCGTCGCGGCTGGTGTAGTGTGCGCCAAGCTGGGCGCGCTTGGACGGGTCGAGGCTGCGCTCGAAGAGCGTGCCGATGATGGACGGTTCGATGGCCGACCAGTCGAGCGAGGTCACGCCGTGCAGGATGCGCAGGGCTTCGTGGTCGAGGTCGATGGCGTCGGCGCTGTCGAAGAGGCCGCCGTCGAAGTGGCGGATCGAATCGACGCCGAAGAAGCCGCCCTCGGCCATCGCCGCGAAGAGCATGCGCAGTTGCTGGTTGAAGCCGCCGGGCTTGAGGCGGCCATTCTCTACGAGGCGCGAGAAGAGCTTTTGCGGCAGCAGGTCGATGTCCTCGGCAAAGAGGCAGAAGAGCACTCGGATCAGGAAGTGGGCGACGCGTTCGGGGGCGTGGCCCCGGTCGTGAAGGAGCGCGGCGAGCCGGCCAAATAGCTCGGCGGCCTCGACGGTGACCTGCTCGGTGGTCTTTTCGGTGCGGAAGTCGTCGGGCGAGCGGAAGACGGCGCGCAGTTGCCTGAGGCCGGCGGGCGTGAGCAGATCGTCCAGGCTCAGTTCTACGACGCGGCGCGGCGTGTTGGTGAAGTTGGTGTGGATGCGGATGGTGTAGATGTCGCTGACGACGAGCAGCGGCGGGTTGTAGAGCCAGTCCTTGTATTGGAGAAGCTGCGCATACGCCTTGTCGAGGTCGGCGTGGTGGCCTTTGTACTCCCAGGCGAAGAAGCCCTTTTTCCACACGTCGGCGAAGCCTTGTCCGCCGCTCGCCTTGGTGACGCCGGCCTCGAAGGCGTACCACGTGCCGGAGGGGTCGAGTTCGGCGGGCTTAGGGTGATCGACCAACTCGCAAAGGTCGAGGAAGTGCTGCTGGTAGAGCTTTTTCTCGTTGCCGGCGGCAATGCTCCACTTCCGCACGAATTCTTGGGGGTTCATGGGCGCTTTTTTCTAGGCGATGGGCCGGGGACGCAGATATGGCACGAGTATACCGCGCGGCGGGGGGCCGGGCAAACGCGGGGTTGGGGGCTGTGTGCGCCGGGCGCTGCGCTCAGGGCGCGACGCTCAGCACCGGCCCGTCGAGGCAGAGGACGGCGCCGTCGTGCTCGCAGGCGCCGCAGACGCCGATGCCGCAGCGCATGTACGCTTCCCAGCTAAGCCGGCAGGGGACGGCGTAGCGCCGCGAGAGGCCCTCCAGCGCGGCCAACATGCCGTGCGGACCGCAGGCGTAGATGCCGTCCGCTTCGCCGGCCTCTAGCAGCGGCTGCAGCACGTCCGTGACCAGCCCGCGCCGACCGGCGGAGCCGTCTTCGGTGACGAGCGCCAGGCGAACCGCGGTTGCGCCGGCGTGTTCACTTGCTAGGGCGCGGAAGTCATCGGCGTAGAGCAGCTCTTGTGCGCTGCGCGCGCCGAGTATGACGGTGATCTCGTCCCTGCGGCCTAGCTCATGGCGCGCCAGCCACAGCAGGGGCGCCACGCCATAGCCGCCCGCGACCAGGGCGATGCGGCGCTGATCGGCGGGCGCGTCGAAGCCGTGGCCGAATGGGCCGCGCAGCCACAGCTTGTCGCCCACGGCGAGTTCATGCATCAGCCGCGTGGTCGGGCCGACCGCGCTGATCATCAGGGCGACTGGGTCGGCGCTGACGAGAGAGAAGGGCTTCTCGTCGAAGCGCGGCAGCCATGCCATGACGAATTGGCCGGGCGTTGCGTCGAGGCGGGCGTCGAAGGTGAAGGTCTTGGTGCGGTAGTTGTCCTGGCGGATGGCGGTAATCGGGGCGGCGGCGGGCAGCGTCTTGGGGATGGCGATCATGGCAGGCAGGGTCCTCTTTGCGTTAGGGCGTCAGGCGCGCACTTGGGCGACGACGATCAGCGTGTGCGGGATGTTGCGCAGGCCGGCGAGCGCGCTGTCAGCCGGGAACAACTCGTCGAGCAGGTCGAGCGGCGCGGGCGGTTCGAGCAGGCGCTGCACCTGGAAGCCGGCTGCGTGCAGCAGGTCCGCCCAGGCGGACACGGGCCGCTCATATGAAACTATGCGAACGCCGGAATTCGCAAACGGCCAGGCGCGCGGCGCGGCGTCGAAGTAGCTGCGCTCCGGGTAGCCGAGCAGTTCCTGCGTCTCGGCGTCGTAGAAGCAGGCGCGGAAGGGGTGGTCAAGGCTGAAGACGAGGCGTCCTTGCGGGCGCAGCACGCGGCGGCATTGCGCCAGGCACTGCTCGATGCGGGCGATGTAGGCGAAGACGCCGGCGGAGAAGACCAGGTCGACCGAGGCGTCCGCCACTTGGCCGAGGCTCTCGGCGTGGTCAAGGAGGAAGGTGGCCTGTATGTTGTGGCGCTGCGCTGTGCGCCTGGCCGCGGCGATCTGCTGCGGGCTGAAGTCGAGGCCGATGACGGACGCGCCGCGGCGGGCGAAATGCACGGCGTTGTGACCGGGGCCGCAGCCCAGGTCGAGGACGTCGCGACCGGCGAGCGGCCCCAGGAGCGCCAGTTCGTCTTCTTCCGGGGCGAAGGGGCCGTAGCTGACGTGCGCGCCGAGGTCGCCGCGCAGCTCGTTGTAGGCGGGGGCGGCGCGGTCCCAGGCGTGTTGCGGATCGTCTTGCGTGTGCGGGTGCGCCATGTCGCGGGCGTCCTTTATGGTCGAATTCAGGTCTGCCGACGGGTGTGTGTCATCAGGGATGAAGGGTCTCCGCGCCGGGAACGCGAGATGCTTCACTACGTTCAGCATGACAAGTGGCGCAAGGGCATGGCCGCGGCCAGTTTCTTACCGATTCTGCGTCATACGACGTGCTTCACTCAGCATGACAATCTGCCCCGAATCTGTGTGATACGCCCCTTGCCGCCGCTGCGGTTTATCTGTTTCGCCGGCCATGATACACTAGATGCGCCGGTTCGCCGAGCAAATGATGATCCCGAAATCAGACCGCAAGACGCGAAAGGATGGGCGCTGTGTACATCGTACACGTCTTTGTACATGTGAAGGAAGGCCGGGAAGAGGCCTTTAAGGCGGCGACGATTGAGAACGCGCGTAACAGCGTGCAGGAGCCGGGCGTGGCGCGCTTCGACGTGGTGCAGCAACTGGATGACCCGGCGCGCTTCGTCCTCGTGGAGGCCTATCGCACCGAGGCTGACGCCGGGCTGCACAAGGAGACGGCGCACTATAAGATCTGGCGAGACACGGTAGCGGACATGATGGCCGAGGCCCGCAGCAGCGTCAAGTATGACAACGTGTTCCCCGACGCGGAAGGGTGGGGCTGATTATGTCGCACTTTGAGTTTTCCACGGCGAGCCGCATCATCTTTGGCGCAGGGGCGCACAAGCAGATCGCACAGATTGCCAAGAGTTACGGCGCGCACGCGTTTGTCGTGGTCGACGTGACGCCGGAGCGGGCGCAGGCGATCCTGGACGGGCTGGAGGAGGCGGGCGTCCCTGCGACGGTCTACGCCGTGACGGGCGAGCCGAGCGTGGAGAGCGTCACCGCCGGGGTCGAGCAGGCCAAAGCCGCAGGCGCGGACGTGATCGTGGCGGTGGGCGGCGGCAGCGTGATCGACACGGGCAAAGCCGTAGCCGCGCTGAGCACGAATCGCCGGCCAATCATGGATTACCTGGAGGTCGTGGGCCAGGGCATGCCGCTGACCGAGCCGTCCATGCCGCTGATCGCGGCGCCGACCACGGCGGGAACCGGCGCCGAGGTGACGCGCAACGCGGTGATCAAGGTTCCCGAAGAGCGCGTCAAGGTCAGCCTGCGCAGCGCGACGATGATGCCTGCGGCGGCGGTGGTCGACCCGGAATTGACGTTGACCGTGCCGCCGAACGTGACCGCCAGCACGGGTCTGGACGCGCTGACGCAGTGCATTGAGCCGTATGTGTCGTGCCAGTCGAACCCGCTCACGGACGGCATTGCCCGTGAGGGGATGCAGCGCGCGGCGCGTTCCCTGCGTCGCGCCTATGAAGATGGCCGGGACCTGGCCGCGCGCACCGATATGGCGATTGCCAGCCTGTTCGGCGGCCTGGCGCTGGCGAACGCTAAGCTGGGCGCGGTGCACGGCTTCGCCGCGGTGCTGGGCGGCATGTACCCGGCGCCGCACGGCGTGGTCTGCGCCAGTCTGCTGCCTTTCGTGATGGAGACCAACGTGGCTGCGCTGCAAGCGCGCGAGCCCGATTCGCCGCTGCTGCCGCGCTTCGACGAAGCGGCCCGCCTGGTGACGGGCGACGCCGGCGCGACGGCGGCGGACGGCGTGGCGTGGATTCAGGAGTTGTGTGCGGCGCTAGCGATGCCGGGATTGAGGCAGTTCGGGCTGAAAGAGGAAGACTTCCCGGAGATCGTGGCGCACTCGCAGCGGGCCAGCAGCATGCGCGGCAACCCGCTCAAGCTGACCGACGAGGAGTTGACTGCCATCCTGCGCCGGGTGTTGTGAGCGAATAGACCGGGCTATTGCCCGGCGTGCCACCAGTCTTTGGCCGAGCGGGGATCGGCGAACCAGCCGCGGTCGCGCACGGCGACGGCGATCTCCCCGCCGGATGCGGTTCCAACGACATCGCCGTTGCGCAGGCCGGGCAGCGATCCGCGTCCAGCGGCATTGGCGCTGCGGTAGAGCGCCAGCAGGTTGGGGTCCACGCAGATCTTTTCCAGGTGCGCCGTATAGCCGTTGGCGACGCTGTCTTCGCGCGTGTAGACGACGGTGAGGCGCGTCTCTTCGGCATAGACGACGAGAGCGGTGTAGCCGCCGCCGTAGATCTGCGCGCTGCGCGCGGGGAAGCTGAGCGGCTGTCCCGGCGTGGCGGCGATGCCCAGCAACGATACTTCGACCTGACTCAACTCGCCGCCCTGGCAGCCATGCTCGCCGCAGCCCCAGTCCCAGTCGCGCACGCGGTAGGCCTGGGTGAAGGACGCGCCGCCGCCAAGCAGCGTGCCGCCGATCTGCGGCGGGTCGCTGTCGGTCGGCCCGTTGATGGTGATCAGCGCGGCGGCCGCGTCGGTGGGAGCATAGCCGCGCAGCCCCAGATTGAGGTCCCCGTGCAGCGCGTCGGGGTGATCTGGGGGCGGGCCGGTCACGGGGATGAGCGTGTACTGGTTGGCGGACGAGGCGGGACAGCCGGCGGCAGCCGCAGCGGGTTGGGCCGGTTCAGGCGGGACTGCTGCACTGAGCATGGCCGCGGCCTGCACCTCTACGTCCTGTGTCTCGGCGGCCGCCACGGGCGTGGGCGTGTCGACGGGGCTGGGCGCAGGCGTCTCTGTAGGCGGCGGCGAGGGCGTCGGGACTGGCGTCTGCACGACCTCGACGATGCGCGTCACTTCGACGATGCGCGTGACCTCCACCACGACGGGCGGAGCGGTGGGCATGGCGTGGACTGTGGCGCGCACCGACAGGCGGATCAGGTTCGGGTCAGGCGTCTGGACGCGGTTGAGCGCATAAAGGCTGAAGACGACGCTGCCCAGGGCGACGGCGATAAGCAGGCGTTGGAACATCAGCAGGTGTAACGAACGCCGCCTGGACGCCGGTTCCGCGTACGGACGATCACGGCGTCTCCGTCTGTTCCGGCAAGTTGTCCGGCTCAGTCTGCGCCGGTCGTCCCAATAACTCGCGCAGGCGCGGCAGCGCCTCTTCTGCGGCTGCGACGCCGGCTTCATAGACGTCTGCGATATGGTCGAAGCCGCTGAGGATGCCGACCGTTTCCGGCACGTCTGGCCGAAGGATAATTTCGGGCTGAGAGCGTTCCAGGCGCAGGCGGACAAGCTCCTGCACCATCATCATGTTGAGCTGGAGGATGTCCTCAATCACAGGCGGGGTAACGGCAGGCAGCCGCGAGTCGATGGGATTGCCGTGGTCATCGCCGTTGGTGTAGGCGAACTCCGTGCCGACATCCACGGCAATAACGATATCTGCGCCGAGTTCGCGGGCAAGCCCGGCGGGCACATTGTCCAGGTAGCCGCCGTCGGCAAGGCGACGCTTGCCCTGTTGGTAGGGCGTGAAGACGCCGACCAGGGACATGGAGGCGCGCACCGCATCGACGACGTTCCCGCTGGTGATGTACAGCAGTTCGCGTGCAATCAGGTCTACGGCGGACACGCCCAGCTTGATGGGACAGTCCTCCATGCACAGATCAGCGCCCAGGCTCTTGCGGAGGTATTCGACGGCATTATGCCCTGCAAAGAGACCGCGCCAGGGGTAGGTGAGGTCCGCCAGCTTAAGCATATTGGTGAGAGAGACGACATCCGTGACGATATGCTCGATCTCCTCGACGGACTTGCCGGCGGCATAGAGCGCGCCGATGATGGCGCCCATGCTCGTGCCGGTGATGCAGTAGGGCGTGACGCCTTCGCGCGCCAATATCTTGAGCACGCCTACATGCGCCAGCCCGCGCACGCCGCCGCCGCCGAGGGCGAGGCCGAGTTTCGGCTGTTCGTCCATTGTACTCCTCCGTAAGGACAAAGGCCGGACCGACCGCCGGACCTGTGAGCAGTATAGCGCAGGGCGCGTCTCGTCCGGCAATTTACCCGCCGCCGCTTGCGGAAGGCGTTGAGTAGGCAAGGCCGTGCCCGAACGGAAAGAGCGGGCTTTCGGAATCGTGCGGCAGGTCGGGCTTTTGCGCTTCTACCGCGGCCATCGACGAAGGCAGCTCGAAGGGCAGTTTGCCTGACGGTGCGAAGCGTCCGAAGACGACGTCCAGCAACGCCTCATCGCCGGCGCCGAATTCGCCGAGGAGCGCGGCGCTCTGGGCCGCGATCTCCGGGATCACCGCCGGGCGATCCAGGTAGATGGCGACAATCGCCGGTTTGGCGGCGAGGATGGCGAGGATGCGATCCTTCTCCGGCTGCTTGAATTCGAGGCTGCCGGCATGGAAGCGCTGCTCTAGGAAGTTGCCGTCGCGCGGCTCGAAGGGCGTCTGGATGCGCAGCAGCGCCAGGTCGGCGTCCGCCAGGTCGGAGACGACTTCGCCGTATTGGGCGGCAGTCTCTGCACGCATACCCTCGACGTAGAGCTTGGGCCGACCCTGTAGGGGCAGAATCGGCGCGGCGTCGCCGTTCTTGAGCAGGACGATGGACTTGCGTTGCGCCAGTTCGCCGGCGGCGCGGAACTCGGCGTTGCCCACGATGCGCTCGGCGGCGTCCGGGTCGAGGTAGGGATTGTCGAACAGACCGAGGCGGAACTTCTCGCGCAGCAGACGGCGCACCGATTCGTCGATGCGGGATTCGCTGACCTGCCCGCTGCGCACCAACTCGACGACGACCTCAGGACAGGCCTCGCCGCCGAACTGGTCGACGCCGGCTTCGAGCGCCTTCTTGGCGCGTTCGGGGCGGCTGAGATGCTCGACGCCCCAGGCGCGCGCCACCATCACCCGTCCGCCGAAGTCCGAATCGGTGAGCAGGCCCCAATCCGTGCAGACGATGCCGTCGAAGCCGTAGCGCCCGCGCAGGAGACCGGTGATCACGCCCTTGTTGAAGCCGAAGGCGACCTCCTCGTATTCCGTACCGATGGGCAGGCCGTAATAGGGCATGATCTGCGATGTGCCCGCCGCGAATGCAGCCTCGAAGGGGATGAGGTGGTAGACGAAGTTGTTGCCGGGGTAGACCTGCTCCTTGCCGTAGGGGAAGTGAGGGTCTTCGCCGTCCTTTTGCGGCCCGCCGCCGGGGAAGTGCTTGGTCATGCAGGCGACGCTCTCCTTGCCCAGCGTCTCGCCCTGGAAGCCGCGGATGTAGGCGGCGGTCAGGCGGGCGCTCAACTCGGCGTCTTCGCCGAATGTGCCGTTGACGCGCGCCCAGCGCGGCTCGGTGGCGAGATCCGCCATGGGGTGCAGGGCGACGCGGATGCCCAGCGCCAGGTACTCCTGCCGGGCGATGTCGGCGAAGCGCTCAACCAGCTCCGCGTCGCCGGTGGCGGCGAGGCCGAGCAGCTCGGGCCACTGTGAGAGCGCGGCGGCTTGGAAACTGGTGAGCGGGTTGTCGCTGAAGGCGTGGCGCGGGTCCGACGAGATGGTAACGGGGATGCCCAGCCGCGTTTCCTCAGCCAGGGCTTGCAGCCGGTTGTGCCATTCGGCGGCGACGCGCGGCGCAGGCAGCGCATGGACGTTGAAGTGGTTCATGCGCCGCTCGACGACCATTTCGGTGATGGGTGCGCGGGTGAAGCCTTCGGCGGGCGGGTTGAGGCTGCCGTTAGGGTTGACCTGGGCGATGGCGTGGAACATGAGGCCGGCTTTCTCTTCCAGCGACATCTGGCTCAGCAGGTCCTCGACGCGCTCGGCGATGGGGCGGCGCGTGTCCTCGTAGGGGTCGAGCCGGCCGTTCTTGTTCAGGTCGCGATAGGCAAAGCCGTCGGAAGTAGCGGTTGATGCGCTTATCATGGGGTCCTCCTTGAGCGCAGCGATAGGCGTGAAACCGAATCGCAGCGGCGTACGTATTGTTGATGTCGCCGGGCGCGCCCGCCAGCGATGCGCTGCTGCCCGACATCCGCCTCTTTGCACCGGGCAGTTGATGGCTGCGGCGCATGGCGCTGCCACCACGCGTGATACTCGTCATCGCAGACATGCCGCTGACCAAACGTTAGTGATCCACGATATGTTTCACTCGTCTCAACACCCGTCTCAGGCGAGGCAAAGCATTAGGAAGGCTGCTATGTCAGACACAACTCGACGGCTGTTGTATTGGGCGCCCAGGGTGCTGGGCATTCTGTTCGCGCTCTTCGTGAGCGTCTTCGCACTGGACGTCTTTGGGCAAGGATACGGTTTCTGGGGCACGCTTCAGGCGCTGTTCATGCACCTGATTCCCGTGTATATTCTGCTCATCGCTCTTGCCATCGGTTGGCGATGGGAGTGGGCGGGGGCATTGCTCTTTGTTGTCTTCACTGTAGCCTACTTGGCGACCGCGTGGAATCCGGGTACGATAGCCTCTAACCTGGTATGGATGTGGCCGATCGCGGCGCCGCCGCTCATCTTGGCGCTGCTGTTTTTGCTCAGTTGGCGGACGCATCCGCAAACGTAGGCCCTTGTCTTCACTTGTTGGTTGGGCTTCTCGTTGTTGCGGCGGGAAGGCCTGGCGTAACGGCATCCTTGTCGCCGGCGAACGGCGCATGCGGCAAGGATGCCGGTCTATTTTCATCTTAGTTGTCACGCGTTGTCGATAGGAGTATACCATGCGTCATGCGGATCAGGTGCAGCGGACATTCGACCGGCTCGTGGAGTGGGGTCAGGGCCGCGACGAGGTGCGCGCCATTGTGCTGACGAGCACGCTCGCCATCCCCAATGGGCAGGTGGACGCGCTGTCAGACTACGACCCGATTGTCGTGGTGAAGGATATTTATCCGTTTTTTGAGAGCCGGGCTTGGCTGGGCGATTTCGGGCCGGTGTTGGTCGTGTATCGCGATCCGATCCAACTGTACTATGGGGAGGAGAACTTCGGTTGCGTCACCCAGTACGAAGACGGCCTGAAGATCGACTTTACACTGTGGCCGGTCGCATTGATGCAAAAGGTGGCGGCGGACCCGACGCTGCCGGAGGAGTTCGACGCCGGCTACCGCGTGCTGCTCGACAAGGACGGCTTGACCCGCGGGCTGAAGCCGCCGACCTATCGGGGCTATATCCCTAAGCCGCCTACCGAGGAAGAATACCAGGAGCGCGTGGAACTGCTCTTCCAAAACGCTACCTATGTGGCGAAATTCCTGTGGCGCGATGACCTGGTGGCGGCTAAGCATGTACTGGAGAGCGGGATGCGCCAGGATGACCTGCTGCCGATGCTCGTTTGGCATATCGAGATTCACCATGATTGGTCATGGAAGCCCGGCCCCTATGGGCGGGGACTGAAGCGTCGGCTGCGCCCGGACCTGTGGGCGCAGTTGGAAAAGACGTACGCCGGGCCGGGGCTGGAGGAGAGTTGGGCCGCCATGTGGCAGACCATCGACCTTTTCCGACAGGTCGCCATCGAGGTGGGCGAAAAGCTGGGCTACGCCTATCCGCATGACATTGACGAGCGTGCTACGGCCTATCTGCGCAAGGTAGAGAACCTGGACCGGGACGCGGAGGTGTTCGCGCAGGGCGTGCAGTTGAGGATCGAGTAGCGAATGTTAAGAGGCCCGCCCTTACATAGGGGCGGG
>CAZYSJ010000129.1:0-10638 GCA_964649875.1 uncultured Caldilineaceae bacterium | reverse complement strand
TCTGCTCTTCCTTACGTCAACTGACAAGGGGCATCTGCACCAGCTTCTGCGGCCGTGCAACGCGGATGTGCTGCTGGGTTTGCGGTTTGTTACGTTGCCGCAGGCCGCCCGCTGCCATGTCGCGTTTCACGAGGAGATACGAAAGCTGTTGGGCGACTTCGTCACCTTCGCCCGGCTGCAAATGGTGACTCTGCTCCGCAACGCCCGTATCACGTGCAAGAATCTGCTGTTCAACATGCCTACATACGTGTCCTGGCCGGGGGTCGAGGTGCTCGCCGGGCGCGGCAGGGGGTATCCGGCCATTCTGGTCGCGGCGGGGCCGTCGCTGGCGCGCAACATAGACCAGCTTGCTGAATTGCGGCGCTATGGAGTGCTGATCGCCGTCCAGACGGTCTTCAAGAACCTGTTGGCGCGGGGCATAGAGCCGCATTTCGTGACCAGCCTCGACTTCCACGAAATCTCCGCCCAGTTCTTCCGGGGGCTGTCGGATGTTGGCGACTGCGCGCTCGTTGCGGAGCCGAAGGCGACGTGGCACGTGATGGACGCTTACCCCGGTCGCAAGCACCTGTTGCATAACGATTTGTATGATCGGCTCGTGCAGGATGCGGCCCCGGAGCGGGGGCGGATCAAGCCGGGCAGCACGGTGGCCCACCTAGCCTTCTACTTGGCAGAATACCTGGGCTGTGACCCGATCATCATGGTTGGGCAGGACCTGTCGTTTACCGAGGGGCTCTACTACCCGGCTGGGATGCCGATCGAGCAGATCTGGCAGCCGGAACTGGGACGTTTCTACACGGTCGAAATGAAGCAGTGGGAGCGGATTGTCCGGGCCCGCCACGTCCTGCGGAAGGTCAAGGACATTCACGGTCGCGATACGTACACGGACGAGCAGCTCTTCATCTACGCCGAGCAGTTTCAGAGCGATTTTGCCGGTTCGGCGGCGCGGGTGATTCATGCGACGGAGGGGGGGGTGCGGCTGGCCGGCACGGAGGTCCTGACGCTGCGGGAGGCCGCGGAGCGGTTCTGCACGCGGCCGTTGCCGGAGGATCTCTTCGCGACCGGCGGCACGCCGACAAGTCGCGCGGCAGTCGCCCGGGCGCGCCAAGTGCTGGGAGAGCAACTCGAGCAGGTGCGCGCGGTCAAAGAAATCGCCGTGGAGATGCGTGGGCTGCTGGCCCGGCTGGCAGGCTTGTTCGACCATCCGAACGAGTACAACCGCGTGGTGGTGCGCGTGGACGACCTGCGCACGCGCATCCGGCATTTCGAGCGGGTCTATGGCGTCGTGACCGGCGTGGCGCAACTGGCCGAGCTGCGGCGCTACTCGGCGGACCGCCGCATCGGCGACGGCGAGGTCGATACGGTGGCCACGGCGCGCCAGCGGTTGCAGCGTGACCGCGAGTTCGTGGACGCGTTCATAGAGGGGTGCGCGTACCTGGAAGGCGTGATCCCTGAAGCGCTGGCGCGCTGGCGCGAGGCGGATTCATGAAGATCGTGGCGGCTATCTTCGCCGACTTCGAGCAGACCTTCCTGGGCGGGCCGTCCCAGTTGTGCGCGCCGCTGCACGGGCGCACGGTCCTGGCGCGGACGCTTGGACGGCTGATGAGCGTTACAGGCCTGGCGGGGCGCTGCCTGTACGTGCAGCCGCGCGACGAGGCGGCCGCGAAAGCCGCCGTTGAGGACCTGGCCCTGGCGGGTGCGGTGGACGTGTTGCCGCTGGACGACGGCGTGCGGCGCCGGTTGAACCTGTTGCGCAGCGCACGCAAGTGGAATTTGCAGGCGTGGCGGGGCAGCCCGCTGGGAACGACCTGGTTTGACGAGTATGTCGAGCCGGTGCGCGTGGCGCGGGTGATGGAGCGCTATGGCTGCGATGCGGTGTTGTGCCTGGACGGTCACCAGCCGCTGCTGGACGTGGCTGTGGCCGACGGCATGTTGGCGCGGCAGCGCGATTGTCGGGACGAGGCCGAGCTGGTGTTCACGCAGGCTGCGCCGGGGCTGGCGGGCGTCTCGCTCAGTCGCGAGATCGTGCAGCGGTTGCTGGAGCAGGACATTCCGCTGGGGATCCTGTTGGCGTATCGGCCGGAGCTCGCGCGCGGTGACCTCATCAACCAGCCCGCCTGCTTCCAGGTGGACGCGGCCCTGGCCCAGACGCCGGGCCGCTTCACGGCCGACACCCGGCGTTCGCGCGAACTGCTCGCCGCGGCGCTGGCGGAACTAGGTGACGAGCCTGATACCGTAGACCTGTGCGCCTGGTTCAGCCGGCTGGCAAACGGGCCGGCGGGGCGGCTGCCACTCGAGGTCGAGCTCGAACTGACGACGGATGACCCGTTGCCGGACACGACATTGCGGCCCCGCGGTACGCGGGTACCGGCGCGCTGTCTGCGGGATCTCGACGCGGTTACGCGCCTGGGGGAGCAACTGGCTGAGTATGACGACCGGCTGGTGGTTCTGGGGGGGCATGGAGACCCGCTGGCACACCCGGAGTTCGCCGGGGTATGCCGGCGGCTGAGGTCGGCGGGCGTGTGCGGGCTGGCAGTCGTCACGCCGCTGGTGGAGTTGTCCGACGAGAATCTTGAAGCGCTTCTGGGTAGTCGTGTGGACATGTTGCAGGTCCGGGTGGACGCCGGCACGTCAGAGACTTATCAGACGTTGCACGGGGCGGACTGCCTGGAGCGCGTGCTGGCGAACTTGGCGCGGATCGAGGA
The DNA here is from genome assembly GCA_964649875.1 of uncultured Caldilineaceae bacterium. Taxonomy (GTDB): domain Bacteria; phylum Chloroflexota; class Anaerolineae; order Caldilineales; family Caldilineaceae; genus JASGTU01. The sequence continues at coordinate 7,936 of CAZYSJ010000129.1, read as the reverse complement.
ACAGCGGCGGGCCCGCCTGTCGCCGCAACCGGTCATCGCGTGCAGCCTGACGCGCTGCGCCGCCACGCTGGGAGAACTGGAGACCTTCTACGATCGCTGGATCCCGGCGACCGGCTGGGCCGTAATCGAGGGGTACAACGACTACTGCGGGGCGCTGCCGCCGGATACGCTGCTGCCCACCGGGCCGGCGTTGCGTGCGGGTTGCCGGCGGTTGGGAGCGCGGCTGATGCTTCTGGCCGATGGACGGGTGGTGCTGTGTCACCAGGATTTCCGGGGCGCGCACGAGCTGGGCCGTTGGGACGCGCACCTGTTAGAGGACCTTTGGTCGGGGGGGAACCTGGCCGGCGTTCGCGAGGCCCACGCTGAGCTGAAACTGGCGGGGCTGCCGCTGTGCGGGCGTTGCGGTGAGTGGTTCCGGCCCTGAGTATGGTGTGCCAAGGGGGGCTGGGCGGGAGCGTGCACGGGGAGGCTGGTGGGCTTGGCCGGACAGCGCGGTTTGCTTTTGCTGTTGAAGGACACTGATCGATTCGATATGATCACATAGGCTGAGAAGTTGGTGTCGGTTACATCTATTATTGCCGGCGCCGGATGCACTTATCTCGTTCATACCCTTCATACTCAGCCGACAGTCTGGTTGTGGTTAAAAGGGCGTTTGGCAGCGTCGCGGGCTCGCCTTATACTCGGAGGCGCCGGTCGTCGCGCTGCCGGAAGGACGAGGTGTGCCGTGGCGGACACCATCAAGTGCAATTGCAGTCACTGCGGAGCCAAGTACCGGCTTCCGGTCGAGGCGCAGGGTCGCAAAGCGCGTTGCAAGCGTTGCGGCGAGACCTTCGAGGTGCCGCGCGCTGACAGCCTGGAAGACACGATCCTGAGTTGGCTCACGCCCGCCGACGAGGAAGAGTCGGACGTTCCACCCCCGCGTGTGATCAGTATGCCGCGTGAGCCGGCGGACGAGGAGACGAAGAAGCGGGCGCAGGGTCCGATCCGCATGAAGTCCACGCCGGCCGATCAGAAGGCGAAGGCTGAATAGGGCGTTGCCCGGGGTTGGACGGACCGGCGGCGCGTTCCGTAAGGCGGGGGCTTGGGGCAGGCAGCCGCGCGACTCTTTGGTTCGCATGGGGTCCGGGCCCGCGGGTGGGCGCGGGACGGGTGTTGAGCGGCGTTGGCTACGGGCAGGGGGCGCAGCCGCCTTGGAGCAGGCAGACGACGAAGGGGTCAATATCGAAGGCGTTGATGAGCCCGTCGCAGTTCACGTCTGCCAGCATCAGGCTGCATTCGGGGAATGTCAGGGCGTATTCCTCGGGGGCCGTCAGGGCGAGCACGAACGGGTCGATGTCGAAGGCGTTGATGAGCCCGTCGCAGTTCAGGTCGCCGCGCAGTCCGATCGTTATGGTCTGGACGCCCTGGGACGAGTTTCCGCACAAGTCCGTCGCGGTCCAGGTGCGGACGATCTGGTTACCTGCCACGGCGTCCTGATGGGCCACCAGCGGGTCAGGGTCGCAGTTGTCCGTCGCGCTGGCCTGGCCGGTGAACTCCGGGTCGGTCGGCTCGCCGGGCTGCAGGGAGACGTCCGGCGGCACTTCCAGTTGCGGCGGGGAGATGTCGAGCATCGCCACCGGCAGGTTGAAGCAGGCGGGGATCACCGGGAGGCCCAGGTCGCGCGCCAGCCGCGTGATGGGGTAGTGCGCGCGGAAAGCCAGCAAGTCGTGAGCGTGGCAATCGTCGGCGACGACGGCGAACGTGATCCAGGCCATTACAACTGGGGCGGTCGTGCCCATGGCGCCGTCCCGGATTCCGACAGCGTAGTCGATATGCCCGCGGGTTTCGTCGACGAACTCGTAGATTTCGCGTTCGAATGGGTTTTCCGGGTCGGTGCCGTCGGCATCGCCTGGTTCGATACTGACGAAGCCGAGGCGGGCGGTGTCGTAGGCGAGGAAGAACTGGCCCCCGACGATGATTTCCTCGATGTCGCCCAGGTGGACGGCGACGACGAGCTCCTCCGAGAGGCACTCGCCATCCGATTGCAGGTTCAGCTTGTAGGTCTCACACTCGTCAGGGATGCCGTTGCTGTTGAGATCAAGCGACGTACCGGCGGCGATATCCTCATGGTCCGGGATGCCGTTCTCGTTGCAGTCGTGCCATAACTCGTAGGCGCCCAGGTCGACGATGGGCGGCGTGCCGGTGCCCGTGTCCGGCGTGTAGGGGCAGTCCACGAAGCGTGCGTAACCGTCGAGATCCACGGCGGTGTGGGCTGCGACAGCGCCGTTGGAACCGGCGTCGACGCAGGGTGACCCTGGCAACAGGTGGTAGTCGCCGTTGATCCAGATGTCATTGGCCGCGTCGCCGGGCGTACCGGCGGCGTCCCAGAAGCCGGGCGTGGTGAAGAGCGGGTCGGCGTCAATCATGCCGGCGCCCCAGATGAGGGTGGCATCGGGTGCCACTTCAATGGCGTCCGCGCCGCCGTCGAGGTTAGTGTGGGAGAGTGCCAGGCGGGCGCCGGTGCCGACTGTGATCTGCGGCCCGAGCGGAGCCTCGTTTTCCCAGATGATGCAGTTGTCGATCAGCCAGTTGCCGTTAAGCACGATGTGGATTGCGCCGCCGGTGGTGGTGGCGCGGTTGCCGTGGAAGACGCTGTTGACGAGGTTAACGAGCGTGTACCTGAAGCTGGCGCCGCCGCCGGTGGGGGCGGTATTGCCGGCCAACAGGGAGTTGACGAGCGTCAGGTCGGCTGATTCGCAGTAGATTCCGCCCCCCTGAAGGCCGGCGCTGTTGCCCGTGAGGATTGAGTTGAGCACCGTGGACGCGCCGTGCATGAAGCAGATGGCGCCGCCGATGCCGCCGGCGCTGTTGCCGACGAACGTGCAGCCCGTAACGGTGAGGCCGGCGATGTGACCATGAAGGGCGCCGCTGCTGGAATCCGAGGAGTTGCCAATTAATTGGCAGTTGATGAACTGGGCGGAAGACGCGGCGGCATAGACGGCGCCGCCGAGCGCCTGGGCCGCCACGGCCTGGTTGGCGGTGAAGACGCAGTTGAGGAAGGTGGGGCTGGAGAAATAGCACCAGACGCCGCCGCCGCGTGCCTCACGGCCGTTAGTTATGGTGAAGCCGTCGATGACCGAGTTGCTGGTCTCGCCACCGTCGAGCGTGAACGCACGGCCGACCCCTTGGCAGTCGATGATGCAGGTTTCGGGGCCGTAAGTGGCTCGGATGGTAATGGCGCGGCCGTAGAGCATCAGGTTCTTGTTGCCGGCGCCGGTGTAGGTGGCCGGGGCGACGGCGACGAGGTCGCCCGGTACGGCTATGTCAATACCGGCTTGGATTGTGCGTTTCGGGCCACAGACGGTGCCGTTCCACACCTCGCACAGTCCGGTCCAGGCGTCGTTGCCTGACACGCCATTGACGTAGATGGTGCGCGCGGCGCTGGGCAGCGCCAGGAATCCCACGATCAACCAGGCTGTGCCAAGTCTGGTCAGCAAGCTGAGGCCTCACTATTGTCGGCGCCATTCGTCCGGCGGCGCCAGCGAGCGCCTTGGACCGCCAGAAGGGCGACCATGAACAGACCAAAACCACCGGGCTCGGGCACAATCGCTACGCTGACAGGCGGTCCGATATGGCCCAGGACGTTCAGGCCGGCCCACAGGCCGTCGCCGTCGGCCGGGGGGCAGGCTTCGTTGAGGCCGAAGGCGTCGCCGAGCATGAACCCCTGAGAGAAGAGTCCGATAGCATCGGTCTGGTCGGTACCGACAAGTCGCAGGTACTCCGGGTCCCAGGCGATGATGGCCTGCACGGCAGAGAAGAACTGATCGTGCGGAGCGTCCGAAACGGCATACAGCCCGAGGCCGACCTCGGCAGCGCCGACGATGTAGCTGCCCAGACAGAGAACGGCCGCTGCGGTTATCGAGGCGGTCCAGCACTTCAGCGTACGGTGATCCATTCGGAAGCCTCCCTCCAATTGCACTGGATGTTCGCGCGGGTTGTGGCGATCCCGCCCAGCAACTTTCCTCCTGCCACCGCACTGCGCCGTCGACGTGCACGCCGCACAGTCCCGCAAGCCGGCGGCCGCCCCGACCGCCCTCGTGGGCGAAGTGAAGTCGCCAACTCCTCCAGCTTGGCGTCGCGGATGACCGGGCCAACATCAAGAGCCAGCGGCCGTCCGGATCGCCACCCGCGAACGGTGCTTACTGCACAATGCTGTACCGCAAAGCGCATACAGAATGAACGATTTTGTGAGCCGCAAGCCAATATTCTGCCCTTTTCGGCGCTCAACTCGGCTTGGTTTCCGATAAAAGCAGACCGCTTTTGATGTTTCCGGCGATCGGCAGGTCGATACGGGTGCCGCGTCGGTGGGCTGTTGTTGGCGGTCCAGGCCGGCGTGTGACCTCGAACAATCGTGCGGTGAAACCGCGTGGCCCCATATTCGAGAATATTTTTTTGGGGGGGGTGGAGCCGTGGCCTTTGATAGCAGCCGGCATAATCTGCGCAAAGGGCGTTACGGCAAGGCATTGTGGGTATGGAGCTCCCGCGGACGCAGTATTATTCCGATGAAACTGGTCCTCTCCGAATAATACGAGGGTCGATCGCGGTGGGCAGGTGCTCCGTGAGCGCGCACGGATGCGGAACTGACGGAGAAACAACCCCAGGGCGGCGTGAGTTTCGCCCGAAAACTGTATTGACACGGGGTTGGCGAATGGCTATAAAGAACGTATAGAGAAGCGCCGCGCTGGCGATGCAGGAGAGAGGAATGGTGGGAGGAAGTGCCTGAGAAGCACATGGATAGGGGCAGACGAATGGACCGCTTAGCATTGTTTGCGCTTGTGAGTTTGTTGGCTGTGGTGCCGCTCTGTTCGGCCGCTCTTGATGACGTCGTTCTGTCGATCGAAGCGACGACGACGCGCGCCTTGGATGGCTCGTACGGCTGCATCACTATCACGGAAGAAGACGGTTGGTGGGAGGGTAGCACCTTCTACTGGGAAACCTCGGTACCGCTCGAGATCGGCGACACGGGCGCCAGGTTCGGTCCGGCCTCGCTGACAGCGTACGTAGATCCGCTTTCCGGTCGGTCGTTCGCTTCGATCGCCCTGGGTTTCTCCGTGGCGGCGGGTTCGGCGGATACGGATTTCCAGATTTCGTCGGCATTGCTGTCGTTCGACGAGATCTCGCCGGCGTTCGCGCGGGCAAGCGCCGCGTTCACGGTCACCGATTTCTCTGGGACCGGGGCGACGCTGTCGGGCACGGGCCTGGACGGCATGGCCTATCGCACCTGGTATGATGGTTTTCTCGATACCGGGACTGCGTTCACCGGCCTGATTAGCTCGGTCTACGCCGAGGGCGGCAGTTTCGCCGTCGACGAGGACTACCCGGGCTTCGGCGCGTATCTGCCGATCGGCTCGGCGTACGACATGAGCTCGGAAATCAGTTTCAACTTGACGGCGTTCGGGTTGGCGAGCGGGTCGGCGACCTACGACATTATCCCCGAGCCGGGCACCGTCTTGTTGCTGGTTGTGGGCCTCGGCTTGCTGCGTCGCCGCTAGTGGCGGCACGACAGTCGTGAGCGAGCGCCGCCAGGTTGTCGCGACTTGGCGGCGGGCCGGTTTAGAGGGCCGGTTTAAGGGCGCCGGTTGCGCGTAGCGCCGCGCCCGCCTGAGGAGGAGAGGACGGAATGATGAAGCATAGAATAGCGGGGTTTGTCGCGCTCAGCGTAATGTTGCTGGCGCCTGCATTTGTCGCAACGGCGGATGTTTCTGACATCATTTTTCGGGTGACGGCAACCAATGATGCGGGCAGTGGCACCTTCGAGGCCACGTACGATCAGATGGTCTATTACCCGACGCAGCAGGTGTGGGTCTGGAGCACGGGGGCGGTGCCGATCATGGACGATGATTTCGGCATGACGCAGATCGCCTTGTTACAGAACGCCAACGTGCTGCTGCAGGCCGATCCGAAGATTGCGATGGGCTTCTCGGTGCAGTCCGGGGACTCCTTGACCACGTTCACGATCGAGTCGGCGGTGCTGTCGTTCCCGACGATTCCGGACGTCGCTAGCGAAGGTATGGCCAGCGTTGCGCTGAACGTGAGCGATGCATGGGCCGGCGACGGCGTGACGATGGCCGAGTTGGGTGCGGCGGGATCCGGCGTCTACCAGACTTTCTACAACACCGACCAGCTCTTCATAAACCTGCTCTCGCAGGTCTCGGCCGGGCCGGGCGGCAGCGGTAGCGCGTTCCAGAATTATCCGCCAATCGGCTTTGCGGACGTTTCCGGTGACGTGTCCAGCATGCAGTCGTGGTTCGGCTTCACGCTGACGCCCGGCGACATCGGCGGGGCTACCAGCATGTACGAGATCGTCCCTGAGCCGGCGACCTTCGGGCTGCTGGTGGTCCTGGCCCTGGTGGCGGTGCGGCGCCGCTAGGCCGCGCAACCGGTCCGGACGAGCGAATTTGGTTAAACCAGAGGGAACAGCGCGAGGATGCTGTTCCCTCTTTCCTTGCGCCTTGCCGGGCGGAACTTAACCTCAATAAGCGCCGGTCGTCGTCAGGGACTTGTCACCGGCTCCGCGCCAGGGCAGAATCCCGCCAAGTTGACTCTGCAAAGAGGGCTTACGTCTTTCAGGAGTGGATATATGTGGCGCATTCTGCTAGTCGGTTTGGTCGGTGGCATGCTCCTCACCACGGTCGGGTGTCGGCGCGCGACCCATGAGCTTGAGCCGTTTCGGCCCGCCGAGGAGCCTGACTACGGGCGACCTCTGCCGCCCGGCATGCTGGCGCTGCGGAAAATCAGCCCCGAGTACTACCCGGATTTCTCGCGCGGCTTCCATCAGCGCGCCGGCCTCGAGGACGCCATCCGTCACAGTCTTGAGTACCTGGCGAAGCCCTCAAGCCAGCGTTACTACCCATATGGCGACATAACGCACGCGCGCGTGGTCGCCTCGCTCCAGCGATTCCTGGAGTTGCTTCGCGACGCGCGCAGCGCAGCCGAACTTGATCAGGCAGTTCGAGCGGAGTTTGACGTCTATCAATCGGTCGGCTGCGACGATCAGGGTACGGTCTACTTCACGGGGTACTACTGCCCGATCTTCCAGGGTCGCCTGCAGCGCGAGGGCGCGTTCGTGTATCCGCTCTACGGGCTGCCTCCCGACCTCGTGAAGGATGCGGAAGGGCAGATCCTCGGACGGCGGACTTCCGCGGGCGGCCTGGTACCCTACTACACCCGGCGTGAAATCGAAGCCGGCGGCGTGCTGAGAGGCCAGGAGATCGCCTGGCTCAAAGATCCGTTCGAGGCCTACGTCGCGACCGTCCAGGGATCAACAAAGCTTCGCTTGCCCGATGGGCGGCTATATGAGCTGGGCTACGCCGGCAACAACGGGCACGAGTACACGTCGGTCGGCAGGCTGATGGTCGACGCCGGCGTTATAGGACCTGACGAGCTTTCTCTTCAAGCGATGCTGAAGTATTTCGCGGCCCACCCGCGGGACGTCGAGCGTTTCTGCTGGCAGAACGATCGCTACGCGTTCTTCCAGGAACGCTCTGGCGGGCCATTCGGCAGCTTGAATGTCCCCGTTACACGCATGCGAAGCATCGCGACGGACAAGTCAGTGTTCCCTCGCGCGGCGATGACGTTTATAGATACTTATTTGCCAATAGTTTACGACGGGATGGTTCAGGCGGTCCCGTTCGGCGGCTTCGCCCTGGATCATGACACGGGCGGCGCGATTCGGGCGGCCGGCCGTTGCGACATCTACATGGGCGTGGGCGCGTCGGCCGAAGCGATAGCGGGTCGCACGGGGGCTGAAGGGGCCCTGTATTACTTGTTCATCAAGTAGTGACCTGCTCTCGCGGGCAAGTTTTCCGTTGACTAATTCAGACCCGCGGACGATAATAATTATGGACTAATTAATTGCCTCTTGTTCGAACGTGGTATGAAAAGCTTGCTACAGGGA
>CAZYSJ010000128.1:0-10779 GCA_964649875.1 uncultured Caldilineaceae bacterium | reverse complement strand
AGAGCGCCAAGTCGCCGCGGCTGCGCGACATCCACGAGTACCTGCTGGTCTTCGCCAAGCAGGCCTATTCGCGGCCGGACCGGGGCGAGTCCGACATCGGGCGCGACGAGTTCATGGAAGCTACGCTCTCGGTGTGGGAGATCGCGGCGGAATCGGCCAAGCGCGTAGGGCATCCGGCGCCGTTTCCCGAAGCGCTGGCCGCGCGCGTGATTCGCCTCTTTTCGTATGTGGGCGATGTGGTGCTGGACCCATTCGCCGGGTCGGGGACGACCTGTGTGGCCGCGCTGCGCAACGGGCGACGCTACGCCGGCTTCGAGATCGACGCGGCGTATTGCGCCCTAGCCGAACAGCGGCTTGCCCAAGCATCAGAAAAAGCGCGCAGCGATAACACATAGAACAAGCGCCAAGCGTCAAGCGTCACGAGTCATGCGTCAGGCCTGCCCTTTTGACTTGTGACTCGTGACGGATGACTCCTGACGCCCACAAGCGACGAACCTAGCCAACGAATGATGAAGGATGCAATGAGATCGGGACGAGCCGCGGTGTTCGGCCTCTTTACGGCCGCGTATTTCATGTCTTACTTCTACCGCTCGGCCAACGCCGTCATCGCGCCGGACCTGGCGCGTGAAATGGTGTTGGACGCAGCGCAGCTCGGTCTGATGACGAGCCTGTTCTATGCCGCATTCGCCGCGGTGCAGATCCCGCTCGGCATCGGGCTAGACCGCTGGGGCCCACGCTGGGTGACGCCGGGGTTGATGCTCATGGGCGTGGCAGGCAGCCTGGTCTTTGCCGTAGCGCCTTCGTTCGGCGTATTGGCGTTAGGTCGCGCCCTGATCGGCATGGGCATGGCCGGCGTGCTGATGGGGTCGATGAAGATCTTCAGCCAATGGTTTCCGGCCCGGCGATTCGCCACCGTGTCCGGCCTGTTGGTGGGCGTCGGCTCGTCGGGCGCGCTGGTTGCAGCCACGCCGCTGGCGCTGCTCAACGCGCAGTTCGGCTGGCGTTCGGTCTTTCTCTTCGGCGCGGGGTTGACAGCCCTGATCGCCGCAGCCGTCATGCTGTGGACGCGCAACGCGCCGCCTGGGGTGACGTGGACGGGCGGCCAGCCGGGCCAGGGCAGCCTGGCGCAGGTCTTTGCAGATAGCCGCTTCTGGCGCATTGTGCCGCTGAGCTTCTTCCTGACGGGTACGCTGCTGGGCTTCCAGGGGCTGTGGAGCGGCCCCTACCTGTACGACGTGCTTAACCTGTCCGAAGTGGAGACCGGCAACATCCTGCTTCTGTTGGGCATCGGATCGACGGCTGGGTTTGCGCTTTCCGGCTGGCTGGCCGACCGCTTTGGCCTGGCCCGTGTGCTGGTTGCGATGAGCCTCGTATTTGTGGCGAGCCAATATGCGCTCGCCCTGACCCCCTCGACAGGCGCGGTGAGTGTGCTTTACCTGATCTTCGGGATTACAGGCGCCTTCCACATTATGACGGTGGCGCAGGCGCGGCAGATCTTCCCGCTGAGCATGACGGGCAAGGCGGTGAGCGCGGTTAATTTTTTCTCCATCGGCGGCACATTCCTGTTGCAATGGACAATGGGCCTGATCATCGGCGCGTTCCCGACCAATGCCGCAGGGCAGTATCCTCCGCTCGCCTACAGTGCGGCCCTGATCTTCACCGCCACCGGCGCGCTGTTTTCGCTGATCTGGTATTGGCCGCTGCTGCGGGCGGAGCGGCGCAGCGCCGGCTAAGCGGTTTGATCGCCAAACGTCTGTCATTCTGAAGCGAGCGTCAGCGACAAAAAGCCGGGCCCCCTTGCGGAGACCCGGCTTTTTGCCTTGTTCAGTTGCTTGGCTAGGCCCTGGCGTTAGCGGCCGAGCATGGGCAGGTAGAGCATGTTGCCGGTCGGCTGGTCGTCGTCGTCGAGGCCGGTCGGTCTGGTGTTAAAGAGGCCCGCATCCTGGTTAGGATCGTTGTCGCCCGGCGCCAGGGTGATGACGGGCATGACGCCGGTGCTCGGGTCGACTTTGCTGTTCTTGGTCGGGTCGTCGCCGGCGTTCTGGATGGTGAAGTCGAAGTCCGGCGGCGGCGTCACCTGCACACAGTAGTCGCCCGGCAGCAGATCGGTGAAGATGTACTGGCCGTTGGCGTCGGTCGCGGTCGTGCCGACGATGCTGTCGTCTTCCGTGCCGCACACGCCGTCCAGACCCGGCTGGTGCAGGGTCACCACGACGTCGGGGATGCCGGGCTCGCCCTCATCCTGGATGCCGTTCTGGTTCTTGTCCTCCCACACGAAGTCGCCCAGCGAGGCCGGAATGACCGTGGAATTGGTGATGGTCGCCTGGGCGCTGCCGCCGGCGGGCACGTTGACCTGGACGTTGTTGCCGCTGACCGTCCATTCGACGCCGGGGTCAGTCTCGACCACGGTGTAGGTTCCGGGGATCAGGTCTTGCCAGACCTTGACGCCGCCGTCGAAGTCGACATTCTTGCAGTCGCCTTGCGGGAAGGACGGGCCGGTGATGCAGATCTCGAACGTCTTGCCCTGGTCGGGCGTAACGTTGCCCCAGTCCACGATCTTGGTCACTTGCAGGTCGCCCGTTTGGGCGTCTGTGCTGTTGGTGATGGTCGTCTGGGCGCTGCCGCCGGTAGGCACGTTGACCTGGACGCCGCTGCCGCTGACCGTCCACTCGGCGCCGGGGTCAGTCTCGACCACGGTGTAGTCGCCGGGGGTGATGTTCTGCCAGACCGCGGAGCCGCCGTCAAAGTCGACATTCTTGCAGTCGCCTTGCGGGAAGGACGGGCCGGTGACGCAGATCTCAAAGGTCTTGCCTTGGTCAGGCGTGGCGCTGCCCCAGTTGACGACCTTGATCACTTCCAGATCGCCAACCCAGCAGGTGACGTTGGCATTGGCGCTGGCCGACTGCCCGGTCTGGTCGATGGTTGCCGTGTTGGCAACTGGGATGTTGTAACTGTTGCCCTCCTCGAAGGCGTTCAGGTTGCAGGTCACCTGGTGCGAGTACGACTGCGAACCGGAATCGCCAAATGTCCACGGCGCCGAGGACGACGGCTGCGTGTCCGTGACGGTGACAGAGGGGTTGATTTCAGTGGGCGTCACGCCGGTGAAGTCCACCAGGACGCCGGCGCTGGCGTACTGAATGCCGGTAGCGGCGACGATCGTGGCCGTATTGGTGACGGTATCGTTACTCTGCAGGGCGTCGCCATAGGTGCAGTCGAGGGAGCCGCCCGCCGGCACGACGCTTGCGGGGCAGTTCACGCTCAGCGCTTGCCCGGTGTTGAGCTGGTCGGTCACGCTAGTGAGCGAGAGAGCCTTGGTCGGGTTCGGGTTGACGACGTTGATCAGCCCGTCCACGCGGTAGCTCTGGCCGCCCAAGCTGCGCGTCACGGTGACGGTGTAGTTGAGGCTGGTCGACTCGCCCTCGATCAGGTCGGTCTGAAGCGGCGTGACGGTCTTATCGATGTCCCACTCGTAGGTCGTGGCATAGGCCGGGACCGCGGTCTTGCTCACGCTCGGCCGGTAGCAGTTGATGATGGCCTGAGCGTCGTCCTTGTCGCCGGTTTCGACGATGCGCGCCACGTTGTCGGCGGTGATGACGGCTACGCCATTGACGTAGTTCAGGTCGCTGCTGCAGGTCGCTTCGCGTGTGTAGGTATCGGACCAGGTCGAGCCGATGCCCGTGCCCAACGTCTCAGTATTCGACGCTGCGCCGATGGTGTAGGTGTCGGTGACGGTGATCGGGACGTTGCCGTTGATCGTCGTAGCCGGCTCGCCGAAAGCGTAGCCCGCCGAACCTGTGAAGTTGCTCTGGTTGGTCAGTGTCGCGGTCGCCACATTCGTGCCGCTAATGGCGCCGGGCAGATCAGCAGCATAGGAGCAGACAAAGGACTCGCCCGCAGCCAGTTCCTTGGGGAAGGTGACGCCGGGGCATGTGGCGTTCGCCAGGACATCGGTGACGCTCGCCACGCGCGTCTTGGCCGGGCCGGGGTTGGCGACCGTGATGTCGCCAAAAACGCGATGCCCGCTGTCAACCTGCGAAGCCAGCGACGGCGTAACGCTGACCGTATAGGTCAGCACAGTCGACTCGCCCTCGAACAGGTCAGCCTGCGTCGGGTCGACGGTCTTGTCGATGTCCCACTCGTAAGTATTGGTACGCGTGTACACGGTCGTGGCCGTCTTGGTCACGGTCACGTCGTTCATCTTGCGCGTGTTGGTGATGGTCTTGGTCGCATTCTGGCCCTGGGACACCGTCACAGCGCCTTCGCCGGTCACGGTCCAGTTGGCCGCGTCCGGGTTGGTCTCGGAGACTGTGTAGTCGCCCGCCTGCAGGCCCTGCCAGGTGTAGGACTCGCCGCCGCTGAAGGCGTGGCAGGCGCCGCTCTCGTTGCCGTTCGGGTAGGACGGCCCCTGGATGCAGATGTCGAAGGTCGTGCTGTCGGCGTCCCAGCCGTTCAGCTCAACCGCCTTGGTGACGGTGAGGCTGCCGGCCTGGACGTTGCCGAAGCGCGGGTAGCAGATCGGCCCCAGGATGTCGCCGGTATATTGTTTGGGACCGAACTTGACGGCCGCCTGCACCGTGCCGGCGGGGTAGTGGTCGTCGAGCACGATGGTGAACGTGCGGCTGGTCTCACCCGCATTCCATGATGTGTTCCACTTGATGCCGTATAGGCCGGTGGTGGGGTCCGTGCCGAAGCCGCCGTCGGTCTGAGGATCGAAAGACACGACGTGGTCGCTGCACGTGGCGATGCCCAACACCCAGTGGCTCAACGCGTTCGAGTTAATCGACCCTGTCTTGGGAACCGTATATTCCCAAGTGTTGGGGGAGGGGTTCGTTACCTCGATGGTGAAGCCGCCGATGGTGGCGGGATTCGGGCCCGGCACGCCCGAGATGGCGCCGGACTCAACCGTGTCGCCCTGGGGATTGGGCGTGGTCACCGTCCAGCCGGGCTAGACCGTCTCCGCGATCTTAAACGTCCAGCCGACCGGCAGGTTGGAGAAGGTCGCAAAGCCGCTGCTGTTGGTAGTCCGGCAAATTTGATCATTGGCGTTCGGATAGGGGTCGCCATTCTCCTTCAAAAGACAGAACTCCCAACCGGCGAGCGGCGGTTCGCCTTCGTCGTACTGGCCGTTGGCGTTCAGATCGTTGAACTTGAACGCGGTCAGCTTGGATGTCTCGCCGCAGAAGTCGCCTTCGCATCCGATAGTGGCGCTGGCGGTCGAGGTCAAGCCGAGGCTCAGACCGAGCACGGCGACCACAACCGCAATGAGAACTGCGAACTTCGACACTCTGCTTTTCATAATCGAACTTTTCATGAAATCATGGTCCTTTCTGTCCTGCCTACGGTCTCTCTGACTGCGATCTCGTCGCCCTAAACGGCGGATGGTATGCGTTGCACTAGGATCGATCAGCCGGATCGCGTCGACCATCTTCCGGCCAATTCGATACGACGCCCCTCTGTGTCCGCGACAGCAAGTTGCAGGCGGACGACAGCGCGGTTATTAAGTTATGCGGCCTTTCCGCCGAAGCGGTATTTGGCCGATGGGTTGGTTTTCGGCTGCGCCTTGTCAGGCGTTCGCCAACGCCACAGCGATTAGGCCGCGGCGACAACTACACGGGACAGACGGGGACGGCGATGAGGGGCGATGATGTGATGGTCTCGACACGAACTGTCCTCGGCAATATTCTCGTCTCATTGGCCGGCTATTTCGCTCGTGCCGGCCATATTAACTTGCGATGCTAGTGTAGCATCCATTTTTCCGGCTGTGCCTGTTATATTCCTGTCAGCTTAAGCCCCGCCGGAACCCCGATAAGACCCCGATTGGGAAACCCGCCTGCCCGCTTCAATTCGGCGGATGCGGGCCGTGATAGAAACGCGACGGATTCGCCGCCTTCTCGATTTGGTCAGCGCCGCCGAACCTGGCAAACTAATTTAGACAACAAAAAACAGGCCGGCCGGTTTGGTCCCGCCTGAGGATAACAGGCTCGATTTTTCCTGAGGTGAGAAGGCCAGGTAGAGATGGGCGTCACGGATGTTTCGGCAGTTCCTGCGGAAGCAGGCGTCCCGCGTGCAGTAGTTAGCCCTGCGTGGACCGGTTGGGCCGCCGCCTTGGCGGCGATTACGGCGTTCAGTATCGCCACGCCGATTGCGCGTGCGGCGTTGGTAGGGGGCATGGACCCGAACGCGCTGCTCGTGAGCCGCATGGTCCTTGCCACGCTGTTAATGGGGGCCACGATCGCCGTCTCCCACCCGGAGAGACTGCGCATCGGGTGGCGCGCCGTCAAGATCGCGTTGGCCGCCGGGCTGGTCAACGCCTTCGGCATGGTATGCTACTTCATCGGCCTGGCTCGCCTAGAGTCGTCGATGGCCGCCATGCTCATCTCCCTCAGCCCGCTGGCCGTGCTGAGCTTGCTGGCCTTGCGTGGCGAGAAGGTGACCTATCGCCACGCGGTGCGCTTGGTCTTGGCCCTGACAGGCGTCTATCTCCTGATCGGGCCCGGCGGCAAGGTCGACCTTGTCGGCGTACTCTGGATCTTCGTATCGCTGTGGGGTTTTGCCCTGCAGTTGGTCCTGATGCAGTGGCATCTCTTGGGCTACGACGCACGCGCCGTCACATTCTACGTGTTGATCGGCATGACGGCGGGCGTAGTCGGCTGGTGGCTGGTACAGGGGATGCCGTGGGATCCGCCCGGCATGCAGGGCTGGACGACAATCCTCATTCTTGGCGTCGTCAGCACATATGCCGCCCGTCTGCTGCAATTTAGCGCTGTGACGCGCATCGGCGGCGGGCAGACATCCATGCTCTCGCCTGTAGAGACGCTGTTGGCCGTCGTCTGGTCTATGCTTTTCTTGGGCGAACGGCTGTCGCTCATCCAGGCGGCGGGCGGCGTGCTCATCCTGTTGAGCGCGATCCTTGCCATCCAGCGCCTAAAGCGGGCGCGGTTCCGGCCGCGCTGGCGGCTGTGGGTGCGCACCTAGACGCAGCCGGCGAGTTGATGCGGAGGATTGGTTTCGACGTTTGAAGACGTTTTCGACAGGCAGACAAATGATTCGGACGGTAACGGCCACTCGCTATATCACGCCTTTCCGCGAAGGCGGCTCCCTGCCCGCATTGGTAGAGGCGGACGACGGCGATCTGTACGTAATGAAATTTTGCGGCGCGGGGCAGGGGATCAAGGCGTTGATCGCCGAACTGGTCGCCGGCGAGATCGCGCGCACACTGGGGCTGTTAGTTCCCGACATTGTGTTTATCGAGTTGGACGGCAAACTGGGGCGCTCCGAACCCGACGAGGAGATCCACGACCTGCTGCTGGCCAGTCATGGGTTGAATTTGGGGCTGCGCTACTTGCCCAGCGCCTTCGCCTTTAACCAACTGCTCGAACCGCCGCCCGACAGCCGCACCGCTTCGGCAGTCGTCTGGTTCGACGCATACGTGACCAACGTAGACCGCACCCCGCGCAACGTCAATCTATTGCTGTGGCAAAACAAGCTGTGGCTGATCGACCACGGGGCCGCGCTCTATTTCCACCACGACTGGTCGAACTACATGGATCGCAGCCGGACGCCTTTCCCGTTGATCCGCCAACATACCCTGCTGGAGTTCGCCGCCGACTTGCCGGCAGCGGACCAAGAGGCCAAAACGCTGCTGACGCCGGAGCGGCTGCGCGCCGTCGTCGATCTCATCCCCACGCACTGGCTGGGCGACGAGCCCGGCTTCGACTCCAGCAGCGAGCACCGCGAGGCCTATCTGCGCTATCTCCTGAGCCGTTTGGATGCATCCTCTGCCTTTGTAGACGAGGCGATCTATGCCCGATCTCAGCTCGTATGACTATGCCTATGTGCGAGTCATGCCCAGCGAGGCGCGCGGTGAGTACGTCAACGTTGGCGTGATCCTGTTCTGCCGCACGAAACGCTTTCTTGGCGCGCGCATCGAGGTGGACGAAACGCGGTTGCGCGCCCTGGCCCCGGAATTGGACCAAGAAACGCTGCGCCGTCATTTGGCGCTGATACCGGAGATCTGCGCCGGCCGCGGGCCGATTGGCGAACTGGGGCAGGCGGAAAGCTTTCACTGGCTGGTTTCGCCGCACAACACGGTCTTGCGCACGTCGCCCGTCCACTGCGGGCTGTGCCGCGACCCGGAAGAAGCCCTAGAGCAACTTATGCGCAAGGCCGTGCGCGCCTAGCACAAAGCCGCCCAATACGCTGAACACATACGCAGAGATCCGCCACGAATTTTACGAATTGCACAAATTCGATTCCATTTGCTTCGTGAAATTCGTGTAATTCGTGGCAAAGAAGACGCCGCTGCATCTACACCGTTCACGCGTCGCAGCGGGCTGCGCTCACATTCCCCACTCCGCAGGATTCCAATCTCGATGACGGCTGATCATGCCTGCGCCCGGCGCCCGGCCGCCGTCGCCGCGCGCCGAACGGCTGAGGACGCGCTCCAAGTTGTCGCCGCGTTGAACGCGATAGACGGCGATGCCCGCCGCTTCCAACTCACCCAGGAGCGGCGCATAGTCTCGCTCGCGCCCAAAGGTCCCGCCGTCGATGACTACGGCGATGCTGTTGACGCCGCGGCGTTGGATGTGCTGGAGCGCGACGGCCCATTCCGGGCTAGGGTCGGCGCTGACGGCGAGAACCGTGTCGTTGCGGTTGAGGCGAATGCCGTCGGTGGCGATGAGATGGGCGAAGGGCAGGTCGCCCGCGGCGTTGACGACAGCCAGCGCTTCCATGATTTTGTTGAGCTGGCGCTCGCTGCGGTCCGCCTGAATAAACTCGCGGTTGCGGCCGTGGCAGCTCAGGCCTACCGCACGATTGCGCATGATGAAGTAGCGCGCCAGGCTGGCCGTGACGCTGACCGCGTATTCGGTGGTGATGGGCGGAAGCTCGAAGGTCGTCCTTTTCTGTCGAAGACTGTGAATAGCGAACAACCCCGTTTCCGGCGGCGTCGGCGTCCAGGGCAGCCCCGCCTCACTCATCCGGTTCAAGTCCAAATAGAGCCACACATCCGCAGTCGGGTCCAACTCGAACTCTTTCGCCATCAGCCGTCGGACGCGTGCAGTCGTCGGCCAGTGGATGCGGTTCAAACTGTCGCCGGGCGCGTAGTCGCGCACGCCCGCCACGTTGGTCGTGATCTGGTAAGTGCGACGGTGGCGCGCCTCGCCGCCCGACAGGTGCGAGACGGACGGCTCGAACGAGGCGAGATCGACGACCATCGGATAGACGATCATGTAACCGGTCGTCTCGATGCGTTGTTCGACTTGGAAGATGCCCAGCGGGTCGCCGCTGTGCAAAGAGAGCGGGCCGAGCCGAAAACGCCCGCGCTGCGTGCAGAGGGTGCGCACCTGCCAGCGCTGGCTGGTATGGCGCACCAAGTTGCTGATCACGCGGCTGACATCGTGCCAGGGCAGCGTCGACTCGTCCTTGACCTCTAGCCAGAGTTTGGTGATGCGCCCGCGGTTGCTGACCTCGAACTGCTCCTCGGCATATTGGCCAACCTGGCTGCGGCGGGTGCGGGTGACGCGGCGCAGCGTGATGCCGCGCAGGCTGGACCACGCCCACGCATAGCTGAACGCCAGCACAAAGGTGAGCAGATAGGCGATGTTAAACGCCAGATCGCGGCCGGTGTTGAAGGCCATGATCCAGGCGATGACCGTGGCGGCGATCAGAAAAAAGAGGCGGGAGGACATATTGGCTCCGGCGGGCGCTTTGCCCGCCGGCAGTGAAGCCTGTGCGGGCCGTTAGCCGGGCGCGACAGCCGCGCTCAGCGGACTCTCGCCCTGGCGCCGGGGACCGGCGTATTTTTCAGCGTGTCCTCGACGACCTGGCGGGCGGTCACGTTCTTAATTCGGGCGGACGGGCTGATGATCAGACGGTGGGCGAGCGTCGGCTCGGCCAGCAACTTCACATCGTCCGGCACCACATAGTCGCGCGCCTCCAGCGCCGCCCAGGCGCGCGCCGCGGAGAAGAGAGCCAAACTGCCGCGCGGGCTGGCCCCCAGGTAGATATCCGGGTGCTCGCGCGTGGCTGTCACCAAGTCAACGATGTAGGCCTTCACCAGATCGTCCACATAGACATTGCGCATGGCCTGCTGCGCCTCGATCAACTCCTCCACCGACACGACCTGCTCCAGGTCTTGGATGGGGTGGTGATCGCTCTGGCGGTTGAGCACGTCGATCTCGTGCGACTTGTTCGGGTAGCCCAGATGGATGCGGATCATGAAGCGGTCGACCTGGGCTTCCGGCAGCGGGAAGGTGCCTTCGTATTCAATCGGGTTCTGCGTGGCGAGCACCAAAAACGGCCGCGCCATCGGGTAGGTAACGCCGTCCACCGTGACCTGGCGCTCCTCCATAGCCTCGAGCAGCGCCGACTGCGTTTTGGGCGTGGCCCGGTTGATCTCGTCGGTCAATACGATCTGCGCCATGATGGGGCCGGGCCGGAACTCAAACTCCATGGTCTTCTGGTTGTAGATGCTCACGCCGGTGACGTCGCTGGGCAGCATGTCCGGCGTAAACTGGATGCGACGGAACGAGCAGCCGATGCTGCGCGCAATGGCGCGCGCCAACATGGTCTTGCCGACGCCCGGCACATCTTCGATCAGGAGATGCCCCTCGCTAAATAACGCCAAGAGCGTCAGGCGGATCTCGTGGTCCTTGCCGATGATGACTTTTTGAACGTTGTTCAGAACCCGTTCGCCGATAGTTTGGGCTATTTGCATCCTTTACCTTGCCTCGTCAACCGTCGCCTGCAATGAAATGCGTGTGTGGCCGCCAACGCGCG
>CAZYSJ010000127.1:0-10876 GCA_964649875.1 uncultured Caldilineaceae bacterium | reverse complement strand
ATCTTCGACGAGGTGCAGTGCGGCGTCGGGCGCACCGGCGCGCTCTGGGCCTACCAGGGCTATGGCGTCGAGCCGGACATCCTGACCGCGGCCAAGCCTCTGGCTGCCGGCCTGCCTATCGGCGCCATCCTCATGCGCCAGAAAGTGGCCGACGCCATACACAAGGGCGACCATGCCAGCACCTTTGCCGGCGGCCCCTACACCACCCACGTGGCCCGCCATGTGGTCAGCCGCATTGCCGAGCCGGCTTTTCTCGCCGCCGTAGAGGAGAAAGGCCAACTGCTACGCGATCTGCTTGAGGAGCTAAACAGCCCCCATGTGCTGGAAGTGCGCGGCAAGGGGCTGATGGTCGGCGCCGAGTTGGACATCGAGACCGCGCCCATCATCGGCAAAGCCGTCGAGCGCGGGCTGCTCGTGATTAACGCCGGGCCAAACGTGCTGCGCTTCGTGCCGCCGTTGATCATCAGCCACGACGAGATCAAGCGCGCCGTCGCCATCATCGGCGAAATTCTGCAAGAGATGTAGAACCGGAAGCCGCCATGCCGATCACCCTTCGTCCCGCCCAAGATGAGGATGTCGCAACCATCCTCGAACTGGTCAACCAATACGCCGCCGAGAACCTGATGCTGCCGCGCACCGAGGCCAGCGTACGCGCTTCGCTGGCAGATTGGTTAGCGGCGGTGGAGGACGGGACGGTGATCGGCTGCGGTTCGCTGGTCCCGCTCACCGAAACGCTGGTCGAGATCCGTTCGCTGGCGATTGCGCGGGGACAGCAGGGCAAGGGCGTGGGCGGGCAGATCGTCCTGGCGCTGGTTGAGATGGCCCGTCAACGCGGTTATCCCCAAGTCTGCGCGTTGACGCTGCGCGAGAACTTTTTCACCCGCCTGGGTTTCGAATTGGTGGATCGCTGGAGCATCAGCCCCAAGGTGTGGCAGGCCTGCATCTATTGCCCCAAGTTTCACCGCTGCGACGAGGTCGCCGTGCTTATGAACCTAGCCCCGCAGCCGGCGGCCGCGGAGCAAGAGGCGCAGAAGCCGCCCGCTTGGAATTCGCTGCTGCGCTACGGCGAATGGCGTCCGCTGCTTCTCGCCTATCAGCGCAAGCCCAACCGCGAGGAATAGCGCGCCGCCCCGCCGATGGCGCTACGCGATTCCATAATTCCCGCACGGCGAACGGCGCGGCTTTCACAAATTTCGCATAATCAGCGGGTAATCGACACGCCTTGTGAAACCTGCCCCATGCCCTCTCCGCCTTCTTCCGGAGCGGGCCTAATATGCCTCGCCGGGCGAAAAAAACGCTTTGGACAAAATCCCCTAGATCATAGATAATAGCGGATAATCTATATCACGAACCTGGATCCGCGTCTGGCTTTCCATCCGCTGTTTTGTCCATCCGGCGTTCGCAGACTCCAATTAGGAACATCTGAATCATCCCGCATCATCTCAACAAGGCCACTGTGATGAACCTCCGGCATATCCAAGCCTATCTACAAGAGCAGGGCGTAGACGGCTGGCTGTTGTACAACTTTCGCGACCTAAACCCCATCGCCATTTCGGTGGCGGGCCTGCAATCGGGCGGCAGTCGCCGTTGGTTTCTGTGGATTCCGGCGCAGGGCGAACCGCGCTGGCTGATCCATGCTATCGAAGGCAATATGTTCCTCGACATCGATCCGGCCCTCGCCGGCGAACAGATTCGCTATGTGAGTTGGCAGGAACTGGCCGAGAGCTTGCCGCGCTTGATCGGCGTCTCCGGGCGTAAGCCGAAGATCCTAATGGAATACAGCCCCGGCAACGCCATCCCCTTTATCAGCCGCGTCGACGCCGGCATCATGGAAGTCGTCATCCAGAGCACGGGCGCCGAGATTTTGAGCAGCGCCGACGCCGCGCAACTGGCCCTCGCCGTGCTGACGCCTGAGCAGCTTGCCAGCCACCGCCGCGCCGCGGCCGTCTGCCTTGCCGCCAAGGATTCGGCTTTCGACCTGATCGCCGAGCGGCTGCGCGCCGGCCGGCCGATCATGGAGCATGAAGTGCAGCAGCACATCGCCGAGTACTTCGGCAGCCACGGGCTGGAGCCGCTGCTCCCCATTGTCTCCGTCAACGCCAACGCCGCCGATCCGCACTACTTGCCCAGCGCTGATCGGCCCGTCCCCATTCGCACCGGCGATGTCGTGCTCATCGACCTCTGGTCGCGCGAGCGCAACAGCCCCGACGACAGCATGGCCGACCTCACCTGGACGGCGTTCTGCGGCAGCGAAGTCCCGCCCAAGGCGCAGCAGGTATTCGAGACAGTCATTGCCGGGCGCGACCGCGCCGTGGCGTACATTGAAGAACAGCTTGCCGCGGGCAAAACCGTCCGCGGCTACGAGGTGGACGACGCCTGCCGCCAAGTGATCGCCGGCGCCGGCTATGGTCCGCACTTCATCCATCGCACAGGTCACAGCCTCGGCCCGACGGGACATTATCTGGGGGTGAACATCGATAACCTGGAAACGCAAGACCGCCGCGTCTTGGCGCCGGGCGTCATGTTTACCATCGAACCCGGCATCTACATGCCGGACTTCAATTTCGACGACAGCCCCGCGCCCAAGGGGCTGGGGATTCGCAGCGAGATCAACTGCATGATGTATGAAGACCGCGTTGAAGTGACGACCTTGCCGCTGCAAAGCGCCATGCGGCCCCTGTTAGGTTAACAGGCTGATTCTTGCATAGTCTTTCGTTTCGTTGATTTTCGGCTTCGCCAGAAGCCGTCCGTAGTCAGCCGTTCTAAAACACAAAGGAGCACAGAGATGCAGAAGAGGTGGGTAGTATTTGCAACCATGCTGCTGGTCGTCGCCATGCTGGCGGCCTGTAGCGCAGCAGCGCCGGCGGCCGAGCCGGCAGCCGAAGCGGAAGCTGAGGCTGCTGCGCCTTCCATTTCGGAAGAGAGCAAGGTAGCTGAGCGCGTCGTCGAGATCAACTACGATCTGCCGGGCGAGGGCCAGGCGGATGGCACGATGATCGTCGGTCGCGGCGGCGACTCCGTGCTGCTCGACTCCGGCTCGGTCACCGACGGCGAATCGGCCATGGTCATCCAGGAGATCGCCGAGCCGCTGGTTCGCCAGGAAGGCATCAGCACCAAGCCGATCCCGTGGCTGGCCGAATCGTGGGAAACCGAAGACAGCCAGACCTGGATTTTCCATCTGCGCCAAGGCGTGACCTTCCATGACGGCACGCCGTTCAACGCCGAGGCCGTCAAGTGGAACATCGATCGCTGGCGCTTCCCGGACAACGAGTGGCGCTTCGGGCGCACCTTCGAGTACTACGACTCCGAGTTCGGCACGGACATGGCAATCGAGGAAGTCAACATCATCGACGACTACACCATCGAGTTGAAGCTTGCCCAGCCGTCGAGCGTGCTTCTCGCCAAGCTGTCCCTGAGCTTTGTCTTCGGCATGAACAGCCCGACCGCCGTCATGGAGCAGGGTGACGTGTACGGCACGCCGGCAGGCGGCGCCGTGGGCACCGGCCCCTTCAAGTTCGTCGAATGGGTCCCGGATGACCGCATCGTGCTGGAACGCAACGAGGATTGGTGGGGCGAAGGTCCTTACCTGGAACGGTTGATCTTCCGCTCGATCCCCGATAACTCAGCGCGCTTTGCCGAGTTGCAGGCCGGCACCATCCACCAGGCTAACACCGTAGCGCAGACTGACCTGCCTGCGGCGGACGCCGACCCCAACATTGTCGTCAACATCCTGCCTTCCACCAGCACCGGCTACATCGCTTTCCAGCAGTGCATCGAGCCGTTCGACAAGCTGGAAGTGCGCCAGGCCATCGCCCATGCCGTCAACTGGGAAGCGCTGATCGATCCGTTCTACGGCAAGTACGGCCAGGCGGCGGGTTCCTTCCAGCCGCCCGCCATCTTGGGGCACAATCCCGACATTCAGCCCTACGAGTATAACCCCGAACTGGCCAAGGAACTGCTGGCCCAGGCCGGGCTGCCCGACGGCTTCGAGACCGAGTTCTGGTACATCCCGGTTGTGCGCGGCTACTTCCCCGATTCCAAGGCCATCGCCGAGGCGATCGCCGCGGACCTGGCTAAAGTCGGCATTCGCGTCAACCTGATGACCGAGGACTGGGGCGCTTATCTTGAGCACCGCAACGAGGGCAAGTTCCCCATGTGGATGTTGGGCTGGGGTTCCGACAACGGCGATCCGGACAACTATCTGGGCTGGCACTTCGGCCATCCCATCGGCGAGCCGAGGGTCGAGGACTGCTATGCCAATGACCGCGTGGCGGAGTTGTTGATCGAGGGCCGCATCGAGGCGGACCCCGCCGCACGCGAGAAACTCTATCAGGAGGCCGAACAACTCATCCACGACGACGTAGCGCGTATCTCCGTCGTCTGGGCGAGCACGCCGTGGGTGCTGCGCAAAGAGGTGCGCAATTACACGCCGGTAGTGTTCCGCTCTTGGTATGACCATGTGTGGATCGAAGAATAGGCAATGAACGCTTGCTGCCGGGCTGGAATCTTCTCCGGCCCGGCAGCGCCCTTTTCACCCGCCGCCGGCGGGCGCCAGGCCCTGAAGGAACTCCGTAGATGACACAGTACATCGCACGACGCGTCATTTCGCTCATTCCGGTCCTCTTGGGCGTGTCCATTATTGTCTTTTCGCTCATCCGCATGATCCCCGGCGACCCCGTGACCGTGATGCTGGGTGAGCGAGCGCGGCCGGAAGACATCGAGCGCGTGCGCGAGGAGATGGGTTTCAACCGTCCCATCTACGAACAGTATTTCGAGTGGATGGGGCGCATTCTACGCGGCGACCTGGGCACGTCCATCATCAACCGCACGCCGGTTATGGACGAACTCAGAAGCCGCCTGGCCGCCACAATTGAGCTGGTGGCGGCCGCCATGATCATCGGCCTCATTATCGGCATTAGCGTAGGCATTATTTCTGCCATCAAACAGAACTCTTGGATCGACCTAACCGCCACGGTCGGGGTGCTGCTTGGGGTGTCCATGCCCATTTATTGGCTGGCGCTGATACTGATGTACGCCCTGGCGGTGAACCGGCAGATATTCCCTCCCAGCGCGCGACTGGATGTGCAACTGGATGTGACGCGCCACACGGGCTTTATGCTCATCGACACCCTGTTGATGGGCGATATGACCCTTTTTCTCAACGCGCTCTGGCATCTCGTTCTGCCCGCCTTCGTGTTGAGCACGACCGTTATGCCCATCTTAGCGCGCATGACCCGCTCCAGCATGCTCGAAGTGCTGCGCCAGGATTACGTGCGTACGGCGGATGCCAAGGGCTTGCGCCGGCGAACGGTCGTCATGCAGCATGCGCTGAAGAACGCCCTGCTCCCCGTGATCACTATCGTCGGCCTGCAACTGGGCGGCCTGCTCGGCGGCGCCCTCCTGACCGAGACGATCTTCTCCTGGCCGGGCATGGGCTTGTGGACCTATCGCGCCATCCTCAGCCGAGACTACCCGATTGTGCAGGGCGCTGTTCTCGTCAGCGCCACGATTTATGTCGTGGTCAATCTGTTGGTCGACATCTCCTACGCCTACGTCGACCCGCGTATTCGCTATCAGAGCAAGTAACCGGAAGAAAGACTGTCGCGTCCCATGAGTACAACCGCCAACGCACAAGCCGCCGCGCTCAATGAGATCATGGTCCCAGGCCAATCGCGCAGTCTGATGAGCGATGCCTGGCGACGCCTGCTGTCAAGCTGGAACGGCCGCGTAGGCCTGGTGATGATCACCGTCACCATCTTAATCGGCGTATTGGCGCCTGTCGTTTGGCCCTACGACCCCTACACCGACTCGAACCTGGCGGAATCGCGCATGAGTCCGTCGCTGCAACATCCTTTCGGAACGGACCGGCTGGGTCGCGATATGCTGCGCCGCATCATCCACGGCACGCGCGTCTCGCTGCTGATCGGCTTTGTGGTGGTCTTCGCTTCCGGCGCGGTGGGGATTCTGCTCGGCTTGTTTGCCGGCTATTTCGGCAAGGCCGTCGACTCGCTGATCATGCGGCTGATGGACATCTTATTGGCTTTTCCCGCCATTCTATTGGCGATTGCCATCGTAGCCGTGCGCGGGCCAAGCTTGGAAAACACCATGATTGCCGTGGGCGTCGTCAGCGTGCCCGGCTATGCCCGCGTCGTGCGCTCCATCGTACTGTCCGTGCGCGAGCGCGATTACATCGACGCCGCACGCATGATCGGCGTCAGCCACGGTCGCATCATGTTCGTGCATATTCTGCCCAACAGCCTCTCGCCCATCATCGTCCAGATGACGTTGGGCGTGGGCAGCGCCATCCTTTTTGCCGCGGCGCTGGGCTTCCTTGGCCTGGGCGTGCAGCCGCCTATCCCCGAATGGGGCGCCATGATCAGCGACGCCATCCCCTTCCTGCGCCAGTCGCCTTACCTGGTCTTCTTCCCCGGCATGGCGATCATGCTCACCGTGCTCGGCTTCAACCTGCTGGGCGACGGCCTGCGCGATGCGCTCGACCCGCAGTTGCGCAAGTAGGGGCGTGAGAGCGGGCGCATTCCGGGATTGAGACAACGCATAGGGGCGGCAGCCCGGTTGCTCCTATGCGTTGCAGCGCGCTGCAGCCGGTCGATTCGCCAAAATCCTCGGACGCGCCGTTGCGCAACTTCCCCTCGCCGCTAAATGGCGGTATAGTGATGCCCGGCTAATTTTGTCTTGGGCCTTGCGCACTTGAACGAACAATTCAGGTGCACAACGGCTATCTGTTTGCATTTGCGGGAGCGTACGCCTTGACTGCTATCCTTGTCCTCGCAGACGGCGCCGTCTATCGCGGCCGCGCCTTTGGGGCCGCCACGACGGTTGTCGGCGAAGTCGTCTTTAATACCAGCCTCACCGGTTATCAAGAGGTCATCACCGACCCGTCGTATCGCGGGCAGATGGTGTGCATGACCGTGCCCCATGTCGGCAATACCGGCGTCAACTCGGAAGACCTGGAGAGCGACCGTCCGCAGATCACGGCCTTCATCGTGCGCGAGGTCAGCCCGGTGGTCTCCAACTGGCGCGCCAATGAGTCGCTGCCCGACTACCTGCGCCGCCACGGCATCCCCGGCATCAGCGAGGTCGACACGCGCGCCCTGACGCGGCGGCTGCGCGACGAGGGCGTGGTGCACGCCGCGCTCTGCACCGACGGCAGTCGCAGCGAGGCCGAACTGCTGGAAATGGCGCGCGCCTGGCAGGGACTGGACGGCCGCGACCTGGTGCAAGAGGTGACCTGCCACGAGCCGTATCACTGGGTGGACGGCACGCGCGTAGAGTGGACGCCGGTCGCCGCGGGGCATCGCCGCCCCCTAAACGAGACCGCAGCCGGGGAAGCGCGTGCAGCCCGCTCGCAGGCGCCCCTGGTCGTCGCCTATGACTTCGGCATCAAGCACAACATTCTGCGCCGGCTCACCAGCCAGGGGCTGCGCGTGACCGTTGTACCGGCCAACACGCCCGCAGCCGAGACGTTGGCGCTGCGGCCCGACGGCATCTTCCTGAGCAACGGCCCCGGCGACCCCGCCGGCGTGCCCTATGCAGCCGAAGCGGTGAGCGAGCTTTTGGAGGCGGGCATCCCCACCTTCGGCATTTGCCTGGGCCACCAGATCATCGGTCTGGCGCTGGGCGGCAGCACCTACAAGCTGAAGTTTGGCCACCACGGCAGCAACCAGCCGGTGAGCGACGCCGACGCCGTCAACGTCCAGATCACGGCGCAGAACCACAACTACGCCGTGCAAGAAGAGGGGCTGCCCCCCAACGTTCAGATCACGCACCGCAACCTGAACGACGGCACCGTGGAGGGGCTGCGCCTGATCGACCGACCCGTCTTCTGCGTGCAATACCACCCGGAAGCCAGCCCCGGCCCCCACGATGCTGACCTGCTCTTCGCGCGCTTTGCCGCTTTGGTGAAGGAGCACGCCCAACAGAAGCGCGGCGACGCAGAGGCCAAGCCGCTGCGCGCCGGCTGAGACCGGCTCCCGAAGGCCCGACCTTCGGGGCATGGCTGCACTATGGAACCCGCCGCACCGACCGAAGCCCCTCTCGACGCACCTATTGACGCCGCACCGGCGGGTTTGAGCGGCGGCAAAATGGCGAGCGCCGCGCTCGTCGTCATGCTCTTCTTCGTGGCAAGCCGCGCCACCGGCCTCGCCCGCGAGATGATCATCGGCGCCCAGTTCGGTACGAGCGCAGACCTGGACGCCTACCTGGCCGCGTTCCGCGTGCCGGATTTGCTGTTTCAACTTGTGGCCGGCGGCGCGCTGGGCAGCGCCTTCATCCCTACTTTCACCGCCTATTGGGTCAAGGATGACCGGCGCGGCGCCTGGCTGCTGTTCAGCCGCGTACTCAATCTGATGACGTTGCTGATCGTCGTGCTGGCGGGGCTGGCCGCGCTCTTTGCGCTGCCGCTCGTGCAGCGTGTGATCGCTCCCGGTTTCCCGCCCGAACAGCAGACGCTGACCGCCAACCTGATGCGCTGGATGATGATCAGCACGGTCATTTTTGGGGCCAGCGGCCTGGTGATGGGCGCGCTCAACGCCATGCAGCACTTCCTGCTGCCCGCCGCCGCGCCTGTCGTCTACAACCTCGCCATCATCCTCGGAGCGTGGCTGTTGGCCCCGCACATCGGCATCTACGGCCTCGTGGCGGGCGTGATGGTTGGCGCTGCAGGTCATCTCCTTGTGCAGATTCCGGGGTTGGTTCGCCGCCGGGCGCGCTACGCCTTTGACTGGACCGTGCGTGACGCCGGCGTGTACGAGGTGGCCCGGCTGATGGGGCCGCGCGTGCTCGGTCTCTTCTTCGTTCAACTGCACTTCCTGGTCAACACGATTCTTGCCAGCGGCCTGAGCGCGGGCAGCCTCAGCGCGCTCAACTATGCCTGGCTGCTGATGCTGCTGCCGCTGGGCGTGTTCGCCCAGGCGATCGGCACGGCGGCCTTCCCCACGCTCGCCGCGCAGATCGCGGCCGGGCAGCCCGCGGCCATGCGCGCCACCTTCGGCCAACTGCTGCGCGTGATCTTCTTCCTGACGATCCCGGCCGCGGCCGGCCTGTACGTGCTGCGCGAGCCGGTGATCCAACTGCTCTTCGAGCGCGGCCAATTCGGCGCGCAAAGCACGCAGATGGTCGCCTATGCCCTCCGGTTCTACGCCCTCGGCCTGACGGCGCACGCCGCAGTCGAGATCTCGGTGCGCGCCTTCTATGCGCTGCACGATACGTGGACGCCGGTCGCAGCCGGCGTGGCGGCCATGATGTTGAACATCGGCCTGAGCTTTCTGCTCGTGGGCCGGTTGAGCTACGGCGGGCTGGCCCTCGCCAACACGACTGCCACCACGCTGGAGATGGCGGCGCTGCTGTGGCTGTTGCGCCGCAAGATGGGCGGGCTGGAAGGGGCGCGGCTCGGCGGTGCGCTTGCCCGCAGCCTGGCCGCGACCGCGGCGATGGCGGCGGCGCTGTGGCTGTGGCTGAGCATGTTGGCCGGGCCGTGGGCGCGGGCGTCGATCGCGGCGCTGGGCGGCATCGCGCTGGCCGCGGCGGTTTACTTGCTCGCGGCCGCGCTGCTGCGCAGCGAAGAACTGCGCCCCGCCCTGCGTCTGGTGGCGGCGCGACGAGGACATCATCGCTAGGGTTATCGATAGAACTGAGCCGTCGCGCGTGCGTCGCGTAAACGTGGGGCGGGCGTCGCGCAGCAATTGCCGAATAGGACAGCCTGCGTGCGCCAATTGTCCGGTTCGATCCGCCCTAGTTTCTGCTATGCTTGCAAGTTGTAAATGCGCATCGTTCACATCCGGCCGCGCCGGCCCGATGATTATGCACAAGGAAACGAGATGCACAGCATAGCAGCCAAGCGGGCGTCCGTCCGCCATCGCATTCCCCTCTTCGTCTTGTTGATCCTGGCGACGGCGCTGCCGCTGCCGGTTTATGCCCAGGAGCCGCCCGCCGAACCGCGCGAGTATCAGGACATTGGCTATCGGGACATCGTGAGCTTTCTCGAAAGCCCCGACGCCCAGGAGTTGCTCGCCGCGCCCGTCGCCGAAACGCCCGTCAACGCAGAAGCAGCCGAAGCAATCGACTGGCTGGAACCGCGCGGGCTGAGCATCGTCGACCTCGTCGGCGTCGTGCCCGAAGAACATCTCCGCGGCAGCATTCTGGTCTTCACCGGCGGCAGCGGCATTCTGCGCTATTTGGAAGGGCGGCGCGACGGCAATCGCGTCACCATCAAGGTCGACGTCTCGCCGCGCTACCCGGAGTTGATCAAGCCCTACACGACGATCAACTGCCTGGGCAAGCGTGCGCTCTACGACGAATGGCCGCTGACTGTGCCCGCTTCGACCATGCGCATCTTTCAGAACGGCCGCGACATTTCCGCCGAGGTTTCGCCCACCTTCCACTACTATCGCGCGGGACAGATGCAGCCTTCGAATGACGCCGACGAATCGCGCTACAAGGCGTATGAGACGACCTTTGTAGCGCTTGAGCGCACCGCCGACGGCGCGCTCAAAATCCCCGCCAACATGGGCTGCACGATCTACATTCCCGGAGAACGCAGCGGGCTGACGGCCGAGTTCGTCTTCTATGCGCCGCAGCAGATCGCGGTCGACGTGCTGGGCAGCCAGTCCTTCACCTTTCACTCTTACATCGGCACGGGCGACAGCGGTCGCATCGCGGCGCTGGTGGCGCAGATGCAGTCGCGCTACGGCAGCCGTCACGAGAAATTCCCGCTGCAAATCCCAGCCGGGGCCGATTATGTGTGGCTCCACTACCCGCCGACGCCGGTCAGCGCCTATTCGAACCCCGACGCCAATGTTGATAAGAACATCCGCTTGCCGGGCAGCGGAACCTACCGCCTCTCCAGCAACGGCGGCCT
>CAZYSJ010000126.1:0-10986 GCA_964649875.1 uncultured Caldilineaceae bacterium | reverse complement strand
GCGTCACGGAGGAGCCGGAACTGGACGGCTTCTTCGTCAAGGAGGCGGTGCTGCCCTGGAAGAAATTCACGGGGATCGATACGCTATTGGGGCCGGAGATGCGCTCGACAGGCGAGGTGATGGGGTCGGCGGATATGTTTGGACACGCCTTTGCCAAGAGCCAACTCGGCGCGGGCATGCGGCTGCCGCATGAGGGCGGCGTGCTGATTACGGTCAACGACTTCGACAAGGGCGGCGCGCTCAAGATCGCGCGCGACCTGCACCGGCTGGGCTTTGCCATTTACGCGACGGCAGGCACGGGCGCGTTTATCGGCCATGCCGGCATTCCGGTGACGCTGCTGGAGAAGGCGATCACCGGGGCTGAGAGCAATACGACGCTCGACGCCATGCGCGACGGCAAGGTGCATCTGATCATCAACACGCCGTTGGGCCGTGTAAGCCGCGAGGATGGGGTCAAGATCCGCAACCTGGCGACGCGCATGGAGATCCCATTGATCACGACGCTGTCGGCGGCGCAAGCCGCGGTCAACGGCATCCGCGCCCTGCAGCAGCACGATCTGACCGTGCGCAGCCTGCAAGAGCATTACGAGCGCGAGCGAGCGCGGTGATGGCGGAATGCCACAGGAGTTATTTGCATGCGTTCATCCGAGGAGTAGAATGATATTCAATTCGCCTACCGGCCGAGTGATGTTTTGTGCGAAGCTCGCAGTTTCTCGGAGCGTTTAACCCAAGTGTGTGCATTTTCTCTAATTGGCTTAGCCGTTCACCGCGCCGGACGCGGCGAAATCAGCGGTGGAGGCAAATAGAAAGAAGGCTGTGATGAGCGGTAACGGCGGTTTTGGCAATGGCGGTCAGGAGGGGCGGACAGGCACATTTACGGTGAAGGCCGGCCTAGCCCAGATGCTCAAAGGCGGGGTAATCATGGATGTGGTGACCGCGGAGCAAGCCCGCATTGCGGAGGAGGCGGGGGCGTGCGCGGTGATGGCGCTGGAACGGGTGCCCGCGGATATCCGGCAGGACGGGGGCGTGGCGCGCATGAGCGACCCGCAGAAGATCCGCGAGATCATCGAAGCGGTGACGATTCCGGTCATGGCCAAGGCGCGCATCGGCCATTTCGTAGAGGCGCAGATCTTGGAAGCATTGGGCGTGGATTACATCGACGAGAGCGAGGTGCTGACGCCCGCGGACGAAGAGCACCACATCAATAAGCACGCGTTCAAGGTCCCGTTTGTGTGCGGCTGCCGCAATTTGGGCGAGGCTCTGCGCCGGATCGCCGAGGGCGCGGCCATGATCCGCACCAAGGGCGAAGCCGGAACCGGCAATGTGGTCGAAGCGGTGCGCCACGCCCGCGCCGTGATGGGCGAGATCCGGCGCATCCACGGCATGGACGAGGACGAGCTGTATGCCTATGCCAAGGAGATTCGCGCGCCGATCGATCTGGTGAAGCAGACGGCGGAACTGGGCCGCTTGCCGGTCGTCAACTTTGCGGCGGGCGGCGTGGCGACGCCGGCGGACGCGGCGTTGATGATGCAACTTGGGCTGGACGGGGTGTTTGTGGGCTCCGGCATCTTTAAGAGCGGCAACCCGGCCAAGCGCGCCCATGCGATCGTCCAGGCGGTGACGCACTACAACGATCCGCAGGTGTTGGCCGAAGTCAGCGCAGACCTAGGCGAGCCGATGGTGGGCATTAACCTGGACACGCTGTCTGAAGCCGAGCGGATGGCCGGCCGCGGCTGGTAGACGGGCAGACGAATGGACAGCCGAGCGGAAGAGAATGGACGGCGACCGACAATTGGCGTGCTGGCGTTGCAAGGCGCCTTCGCAGAACACGTGCAGATGGTGCGGCGGGCGGGCGCGCAGGCCATAGAGGTGCGCAAACCTGAGCAGTTAGCCGGCCTGGACGGGCTGATCATCCCCGGCGGAGAAAGCACGACGATGGGGTTGACGGCGGCGCGGTGGGGCTTGGTGGAGCCGCTGCGCCGATGGGCGCGTCAGGGGCGGCCAACCTGGGGCACCTGCGCCGGCATGATCCTGTTGGCGGATCGCGCCGCCGGTCAGAAGCAGGGCGGTCAGCCGCTGATCGGCGGGTTGGATGTGACGGTGAACCGCAACTATTTCGGTCGCCAGGCGGACAGTTTCGAGACGTTGCTGGATGCGCCGTTGCTTGGCGCGGACCCGGCGCCGGCGATCTTCATTCGTGCGCCCGCCATCACCCAGACCGGTCCGGGCGTGGAGACGCTGGCGGAACTGCCGGGGCCGCCGCCTATCTGCGTGGCGGTGAGGCAAGGGTCGCTGTTGGCCACAGCCTTTCATCCGGAATTGACCGGCGATCTGCGCTGGCACGAGTTTTTCTTGGCAATGGTTCGTGCTGCGCAGCGGGAGGCGTTGCCGGCGTAGACCGGCGATGCACAACGAGGAAATGTGAGATATCCCTGGTTAGCGGCCTGCATGGTCGCGTTGGTATTGGCGATCGCACTGTTGTCCGCTTCCAGGGCGGCGGCGGCGACGGCGCAGGAGACTGCCGGCGTTTTACCCCGTCCTGCGCCGCCGTCGAATCGCTTTGCGCTGTTGAACCCCCGTTCGTTTCTTGCCTCGGCTATCGATGTCGCGCCGTCGGACGCCGGCGATGCGGTGATTGCGCCTAGCGGCTTGATCACCGAACGCATGACCAGCCTGGCCCAGACGGCTAGCGCGGAGTCGCCCTTTTTCGAGCAGACCTGGCTTACCTATTACGGGCGGCCCGGCGTTGACGAGATGGGCATTCTGGGGGAATACGAGATCGAAGACCTCGTGCCGCGGCTGCGCAAGGAGGCAAGGGCGTATGATGCGGCAAACGGTCGCGGGCTGGAGGTAACGCCGGCGTTTCACCTGGTCTACGGCATGGCGACGGCAGCCCCCGGAGATGATGGGAACCATCTGGCCTATCTGGAAGATGCGGTCGTGATGGACTATGTGAATGCCGCGGCGGAAGAAGGGTTCGCCGTCATTCTGGATGTGCAGATCGGCGCGTTGTCGCCGACGGAGGCCATCAGCCCGGCGCTGGCCTATTTGGCGCATGAGCATGTACACCTTGCCATCGATCCGGAATTCGCCATGGTGCACGCAGGGCAGTTGTGGCCGGGCGATCCGATTGGGTATGTGACCGCGGAACAGGTGAACAAGGTGCAGTCCGACGTGCAGCGTTATTTGCGGCGCAACCGGCTGGCGGGCAACCGCGTGCTGCTGGTGCACCAGTTTCAGGACAACATGATCGTCGACGCCGAGCAGATCGATGCGAGTTATGAGCGCGTGGCCGTGACGATCTCGGTCGACGGCTGGGGCGGGCCCTGGGCCAAGATCACCAAGTACAATGCGCTGGTTACGCCGGAAAGCCCGTATGCGGCCTTCAAGCTTTTTTACAGATGGGACGATCCGATTCTCAGCCCGGACGAGGCTCTAGGAACAGAGGCGTACGGCGGGGAGTTGTTGATCGACGTGACGCCGAACATGGTGATCTACCAGTAGGGGCGGTTGCGCTTGGGGTATATTTGGCGCGGCGAGTTAGGGGAACAAGCAAAGAGGCCGGCTGGATGTTGCATCTCCAGCCGGCCTCTTTTCAGTTATGAATCGTTCGTTGAGCGGGCGCTTACGCTTGCGTTGCGGGCGGCTGTGTGGTTTCGTCGCTCTCCGCTGCAGCCTCGCCTGAGGGTTCTTGCGCCTCAGGTTCGGCGGGCGTCTCCGGCTGGGCCGGCGTCACGGTGAGATCGGTTGCGTCGGGCGTCCAGTCTGTGGGCGGCGCAACGGGAAGCCGATCGCCGCCGTCATAGGGGAACGCATAGGCCAACTGCCCATAGATGTGGAACTGGTAGATCGTGGTGATCAGCATGACGAGCGGCAGGGTGACGATCAAGCCGACGAGACACAGCAAGGCGCCGGCGATGCTGCCCACGAGGGAGATGGCTAGACCGGCGACGATGACTACGATGACGGCGATGACGACCTGGCCGATGTTCTGCTGCGTCCAGTTCCAGATCTTGGTGATCTGGAGGCCGCTGCTCACGCGCTCGTCGGTGGCGAAGCCGATGGTGAAGCCGGGCGAAACAAGGGCGACGAACAGGCTGTAGAGCGACACGAGGCATGTGGCGCAGAAGACGATGATTGCGCCGACCGACTCCGCCGATCCGCCGCCTTCGGTGAGCATGCCGCCGATGGTAGAGGGGATCGTGAAGATGATGGCCGGCAGCGACCACACCAAGCTGACGACGAAGAACTTGAAGCCGCGCACGAGGTCATCGCCCCAGGCGTCCCATTCGGGCAGCGGGTGGGTTTTGCCGTCGCGCACGTTCTGCAATAGGCGCACAGCGTAGCCGGAAATAATCAGAAAGCCGATGACGCCGATCAGGATGAACGACAGCAGGATGCTGATCAGCGCAACGCCGCCGCCAATCGCGATCTTTTCTTTCCAACGCGGGTCTTCGGTGATAAAAGTTAATGCCTTTGCGTAATCCATTGATCCCTCCTGTGAGGTTACGATCGTATTGATCAGTCCAGTCGGATTGTATCACATGGCGAAACGGCCAACAATTCAACCCGAACCGGAACGTATGCGCCGTTATCGGGCAAGAGACACTACGGAAAAAACGCGGCTAGGTTTCGGAACAGGCGGTTAAGGCGCAGGCCGCAGCGACACATCGGCGGCGCTAAAGATGCGGCGGCGGCCGGCGACGTCTTCGACGATGAGATCGCCGGACGGGGTGATGTCTACGGCGGTTCCGGCGATCTCGCCGGCTGCGTCGCCCTGCGTCCGCACGATCACAGGCCGGCCTAGCGTGGCGAGGCGGGTGCGCCAGTCATGCAGGATATCTTCCGGGGCGCGGGGGACGGCGAATTGCGCCGCCAGGCTTCGACATAGGGCGGCGAGCAGTTCGGTGCGGTCGATAGGCCGGCCTAGAAATTGGCGCAGGCCGGCGGGCGGCAGCGCGAAATCGTCCACCGCGGGGAGTTCGGCCTGCGTCTGGTTGACGTTGATGCCGATGCCCAGCACGGCGTGGTCGAGCGCATCCCCGGTGAAGGTTGCTTCGACGAGAATGCCGGCTACTTTGCCGGCTGCGGCCGGATCCGCGCCGAGGAGGACGTCGTTGGGCCATTTGAGCCAGACATGGCCGGCCAACGCGGGGGCGGTCTCGGTCAGGGCGTGAACGACGGCGATGCCCGCGGCCATCGGGATCTGCGCCGGGTTGTGCGGCGTAAGCGGCGGTTTGAGGATGAAGGCGGCCAGGAGCGAGGAAGCGTAGGCCGCATGCCATTGGCGCGCGGCGCGCCCGCGGCCTGCGGTTTGTTCTTCGCAGATGACGAGGGTCCCGGCGCGGGTGGCGGGAAGGTCTGCCAGCTCGTGGGCGCGAGGCATGACGCTGGCGATGGTGCGATGGTAGTCCAGCGTATGGCCTATGGCGCAGCCGCGAAGCGACGCGGACAGCCGCTCGATGTCTAGCTCGTGCAGTTCCGGATCTTGAGCAAACGTCATCGGCCGGCCGTCCTCTTCGCCGGGCGGGTTGCCGCAAGACGGGCGCACGAAACGGGTCTGTCCCAATTTCTTGGCTTATCACCGTGTAGAGGCGGCATCCTTGCCGCCGGATGTGCGGCTCGTGCGCCAAGGATGGCGCACCTACAAACCGGCGCGACGAGTACGCCAAAACTTTGGGGCGCACCCCACAAAACGCAGAAGCTTGGATGGGCAGGGCGCATCGTGTAGAATTGGCGCGCGACGGGTGTTGAGCCCGCCGATCTGCCGCAAGAGATGAAGGCCATCTTGACCCCGGACCGGTATTCCGACGACCTGTTTAAAGAGATAGAAGAAGATCTGCTGCCGGCGGGTCTTGACGAGCGCGACGAAGATCGCACTGCTCCTTCGTTGCCCATTATTTTGTTCAGCGCGGCAAGCGGCATTGCCGGCGGCGTGATCGGGCTGTACATCGGCTATGGCCTCCTCGGTCTGAACGCGGCGTTGAGCGCCGGGCTTGCCGTGCTGGCGCTGCTGTTCAGCCTGGGCGTGAGCGGGGCCGTCCTGTCCGCCGCAACCCGAACGCGTGGCGCGCCGGTGAATATTGTCTTTAGCTGCGCGCTGGTAGTCCTGGCGGCGCTGTTTATGGGCGTCTGTGTGCTGGGCGGCGCGCTGTTGGCCGCGTTGCTGATTGCGGCATAGGATCGCTTTGGCGGACGAGGCGAAGCCGCTGCGGCGCACTTCGTCAGCGTCCATGACAGGTATTTCGGGCACTGGTCCGTATGCGTTCGGCGCATGATTGGCTATAATAGCATTTCCGCCGGCGATTGGCATGCTGTTTGGAGAGCGACGCCGGCCATGAACGGGACAAGAGAAGGGTGAGGCTTCGTTGAGCGAACTACACGAGGACCCGAAGATTCAGGAACTGCGCACCCGCAAAGCTGCGGCCAAGCTGGGCGGCGGCGAGGAGCGCATTGCACGGCAACATGCCAAAGGCAGCATGACGGCGCGGGAGCGGCTGGAACTGCTGCTCGACAAGGGCAGTTTTCGCGAGATCGACGTGTTCGTTACACACGACAGCAGCGATTTTGGCTTGGCCGACCGCAAGATCCCCGGCGACGGCGTGGTCACCGGATATGGCACGGTCGATGGGCGGCTGGTCTTTGTCTATGCACAGGACTTTACCGTCTTTGGCGGCAGCGTAAGCCGCGCCCATGCGGGCAAGATATGCAAAGTGCTGGATATGGCGATGAAGAACGGCGCGCCGGTGATCGGGCTGAACGATTCGGGCGGGGCGCGCATTCAGGAAGGCGTGATGAGCCTGGCGGGCTTTGCCGATATCTTCTATCGCAACGTGATCGCCTCCGGCGTCGTGCCGCAGATCAGCGTGATCATGGGGCCGTGCGCAGGCGGCGCGGTCTATAGCCCGGCCATCACTGATTTTGTGGTGATGGTGAAGGACACCAGCAACATGTTCGTGACCGGCCCGGACGTGATCAAGGCCGTGACGCACGAGGACGTGACCTTCGAGGAATTGGGCGGCGCAGTGGTGCACGCCAGCGAGTCGGGCGTGGCGCACTTTGCTGCGGAGAACGAGGAGGACGCGCTCTTCTTGGTGCAGCAGTTGGTGGGCTATTTGCCCAACAACAACATGGACGATCCGCCGCTGCTGGCGGCGCAGGACGATCCGCTGCGCCAGGACGAGGAACTGGACAGCCTCGTGCCGGATAACCCGAATCGCCCGTACGATATGAAGCTGATCATCCGCCACATCGTGGACGACGGCCAGTTTCTTGAGGTGCATGAGCATTGGGCGATGAATGTGCTGGTGGGGTTCGCCCGGTTGGGCGGGCGTTCTGTGGGCATTGTCGCCAACCAGCCTGCGGTGTTGGCGGGCGTGTTGGATGTGGAAGCCAGCCAAAAGGCGGCCCGCTTTGTGCGCTTCTGCGATGCGTTTAATATTCCGTTGATCGTGCTGGAGGATGTGCCGGGCTTCATGCCGGGCGTGACGCAGGAGCACGACGGCATCATCCGGCACGGGGCCAAGCTGCTCTACGCCTTTGCCGAAGCTACGGCGCCCAAGCTGACGGTGATCGTGCGCAAGGCGTATGGCGGGGCGTATTGCGTGATGAACCCGCGTCACGTCGGCGCCGACCTGGTGCTGGCATGGCCGAGCGCCGAATTGGCGGTCATGGGGCCGGACGCGGCGGTGAATGTGATCTTTCGGCGCGAGTTGAGCCAGGCGGAGGATGTCGAAGCGCGCAAGGCCGAGTTGGTGGCCGATTACCGCGAGCGCTTTGCCAATCCATACGTCGCGGCTGCGGCGGGCTTTATCGACAATGTGATCGAGCCGCATGAGACGCGCCCGCGGCTGATCAACGCGCTGGAGATGTTGCAGAATAAGCAAGGCGGTCTGCCCGCCAAGAAGCACGGCAATATTCCGCTGTAATTCGCTGTAATTGCTGTTGCGCTCTCAGATAATGTGAGGGGATTGCGAGCGGCCTATCCGCGCGCCGGAGAATAAAAGATGGCATTGACCGAAGTAGAATTTGAACTGCCTGCCGGCCAGTTTGAGCTGATGGGGTATCCGCATTTGCGCCAAGGGCAGCCGCTTGTTTTGCAACTGGAAACAGGCGTGTTACTGCCCGACCCGGCTGCAGAGGCTTGGTATGCTGTGGCGAAAGAGCCTATGCCGGAGCGCTTCGTGCGCGTGGGGCGCGCCCAATACGCCTTTGCCGGGCAGATTGAAGCGGCGGAGACAATGCAGCGCGACGATGTAGAAACGGCGACGTTGATCGTTCGCTGCGGGGAGATTCCGCTGCGCGTCTTTTGCGCGCCGCAGGAGGATGGCCGGCTGCCCTATGGTACATGGGAAACCCGCTACTTGGCGGGCTACGGCCGCGTGTATGGTCTGGCTGAGGAGGATCTCTCGACCGAGCCGGGCAGCCCGATCGGCGCGACGATCTGGAGTTTCCGGCGGCTGGTCTTGGCTCCCGGCGACCCGCTGTTCGGCGAGTGGCACGAGGCCGCGGAGCTGTTGCCGGTTCCGTATGCGCATGACCGGATCTGCGTTACGGCGCGTATTCACCGACAGGCGATCTAGCTAGGCGGCAAGCCGCGCACTTGGGCGGCGACCGTGAAGATCGGATAATGGCATGTTCAAAAAGGTGTTGGTAGCAAATCGAGGCGAGATAGCCGTTCGCGTGCTGCGCGCTTGCGACGAGCGGGGAATCGCGGCGGTGGCGGTCTTCTCGGAAGTGGACCGGTCAGCGCTGCATGTACGTTATGCGGACGAGGCCTACTGCATCGGCCCGGCGCCTAGCCGGGACAGCTATCTGCGCATCGATAAGATTATCGACGTGGCGCGCCGGGCGGGCGTGGATGCGATCCACCCGGGGTATGGCTTTTTGTCGGAGAATGCCGAGTTTGCCGCGGCTTGCGCCGACGCCGGCATCGCCTTCATCGGCCCCGGCCCCGATGCCATTGAGAAGATGGGCGATAAGGTGACAGCCCGCCAGACGGTGGCGCGCCGCGGGGTGCCGTTGGTGCCGGGCTCGCCGCCGGGGTTGCATGATGAGGAGTTATGCGCGGCGGCGGCGGAGATCGGCTATCCGGTGATGATCAAAGCCAGCGCGGGCGGCGGCGGCAAAGGCATGCGCGTGGTGCAGGGACCGTCCGAATTTGCCGGCGCGTTGGCTGCAGCCCGCCGCGAGGCGTTGAGCGCATTCGGCAACGATGAGGTATATGTCGAGAAGTTGATCCCAAACGCGCGGCATATCGAGATTCAGATTCTGGCCGACAGCCACGGGCAGATCGTGCATCTGGGGGAACGCGAGTGCAGCATTCAGCGCCGGCACCAAAAGTTGATCGAGGAGGCGCCGAGCGTGGCCGTGGCGGAGACGTTGCGCCGGGAGATAGGCGCGGTCGCCATCGAAGCGGCGCGCGCGGTGGACTATGTGAATGCGGGCACGGTCGAGTTCCTCTTCGACAGCCGCGACAGCAAGTATTATTTCCTCGAAATGAATACGCGCTTGCAGGTGGAGCATCCGGTCACCGAAATCGTGACGGGCGTCGATATTGTGAAGGAGCAAATCGCGATTGCGGCCGGCCGGCGCATGCGCTACCGTCAGGAAGATATTGCGCCCAAGGGATGGGCTATCGAATGCCGGATCACTGCCGAGGACCCGTTCAACGGCTTTGTGCCCAGCGTGGGGACGATTGTCAACTTGCAGGAGCCGACAGGGCCGGGGGTGCGGGTGGAGAGCGGGCTGTATCGCGGGGCGGAGATCACGCCCTATTATGACCCGATGGTAGCCAAGTTGATCGCCTGGGGCGAGACGCGGGCTGAGGCGATCTTGCGCATGCGGCGCGCGCTCAATGAATATCGCATCGGCGGGATCAAGACCTCTATCCCGTTCCATCAGGAGATCATGGACAGCACCGAGTTCATCTGGGGTACGTTTGATACGGGCTTTTTGGATCGGCGGCATCTGCGGCGTCAGGCGGACAAGAACAACGAGCAGGAGAAGATTGCGGCGGTGACGGCTGCGCTGATCGCACATGAACAGGGCCGCCAAGCTGTACACATCGGCTCCGCTTCTGCTGCATCGGCTGCATCGGGGCGGACATTGTGGAAACAGGCGGGACGACTGGTTGCCGTAAGGGGGCGCTGGTGAAATATTACGCTCGCATCGGCCAGAACGAATACGAGATCGAGATCGACGGGGACGTCCTGTTGGTGGATGGCGAGCCGGTCGACATCGACCTGCGGCAGACCGGCGATCCGGAGTTGTACAGTATGTTGTACAATGGGCGGAGCTATGAACTGCTGGTCGAGGAAGATCGCTACCATTACGGCGTGACGTTGCGCGGGGATCGCTACGACGTGTTGGTGGAAGATGAGCGGCAGCGGCGATTGAATGCGGGTCGCAGGCTGCCGACGCTGCCGGATGGCGAACTGGCGGTAATTGCGCCCATCCCGGGGCTGGTAGTGAAGATATTGGTGGGGGTCGGCGATGCCGTGGAGGAAGGTCAGCCGCTGGTGATCCTCGAGGCGATGAAGATGGAGAACGAGATTCGGGCGCGGCGCGGCGGGACAATCAACAGGATACAGGTGCAACCCGGTCAGCGGGTGGAGCAAAACGGCATCCTGCTGTTGATGGAATAGGCGCCGCCGCCTAGCGCTTTGCGTCGCTTGGCAGAATCGACTGTTGATCGGGCGCATCGCCAAATTGACAAGCCGCGGGGTTGGTGGTAGGATTCGATCTCGTTGCTCCGAAGAACGTAGTTTTGCTCCGGATTAAAAAGTGAAGCCCGCAGTTCACAGGCGATACCGACCAAGCCTGGCGCAATAGTGACCAGGAAGGTTCTTGTCGCGCTGTGAGAAGCAGTTAAACGGGCGAAGGAATGTAGTGCGATTCGGAGAGTTCCGAATTTGGAGCGCAGTAGTGAGTGTGGTAAACTCAGTACTTGTGCCTGGGAGACAGGCATAGCGTCTTAAGGGGCGC
>CAZYSJ010000125.1:0-11266 GCA_964649875.1 uncultured Caldilineaceae bacterium | reverse complement strand
TCGCTCGAGGGGCAGGAGACCAGCGCCGTCGACTACGTGGACAGCATCGTCGCCGGCTTTGCGGGGATGTATCGCCTCTTGCTGGCGCACAAGCGCGATCTGCTGGCGGATGATAGTCCGCTTGCTCAGTTTGCAGAGGACGAGATCCGCATCTTGCTGCGGCCCACGCGCACCTATGCGCAGTTGCTGTTCGAGAGCTTCCATCCGGATTTGCTGCGCGATGCGATTGACCGGGATCTCTTTCTGGATCGACTGTGGGTTGCGACGCCGGCGCGCCCGTATCTGGCCGAGGTGATCGCAGCCGAGCGCGACGACATCCTTGTGGGCGACATCCCGCTTTTTACGTCGAAGCCGTCGACGCGCGATCTGTACGGCGCTCAGGGCCAAGTCATCAGCGGCGTTTTGGGCGACACAGGGATGGCGATTGTGCGTCGTCGCGTGCAGGCAATGAGCGACCACGATATGCGGCGGCAGACGTGGATGATCCGGGCTTCGCTGGGCACGCTGGCCCCGGGCATAGACCGTCCTCCGGCGACAACCCACCTGTTGGACGGCGACGGGAGCGGCGAATTCCGCTCGCGGTTTTTAGATGCGGCGCGCGGCATCGCCGATCACCTGGCCGCCAGCGCCATCTATGGCGAAGAAGACGCCGCCTGGATCGGGCTTGAGCCGATGGGCGAGCAGTACTGGTCGATCACGCCGTTGGGCAATGATCTCTATAACGGGACGCCGGGCATTGCGTTGTTTATGGCTTACGCCGGTCGCGTGCTGGGCGAGGAGCGCTACACAGAGTTGGCGCGGCGGGCGTGGCGAACGATGTGGTTGCATGCCGAATTGCTGCGTCCCGGCCTGCCTGAGATCGGGGCTTTCGAGGGGTGGGGCGGGGTGCTGTATACGTTGACGCACTTGGCTGCACTGTGGGATGACGAGACGGTGCGGGAGCAGGCCGCGCAGGTTGTCGAGACGTTGGCCGGCTTTATCGAGCCAAACGACGCCTATGACGTAATGCGCGGTTCCGCCGGCGCAATCGCCGCGCTGCTTGCCTATCACAAGCGCTTTCCGTCGGAAGCCGCCCTGGCGGCGGCGGTTGCCTGCGGCGATCAACTGATTGCGTCGACACAACCGATGGCAAGCGGCGCCGGCTGGCGCATCAGGCGTCACGGTGAGACGCCGTTGGCCGGATTCTCGCATGGGGCCGCGGGCATTGCTTGGGCGCTTCTGGAATTGTGCGCGGAAACAGGCGATGAGAGATATCGCGACGCCGCGCGGCAGGCCATCGCCTACGAACGCAGCCTCTTTTCGCCGGAGACAGGCAACTGGCCCGACCTTCGTTCGGTTGATGACGCCGCCGCCTCAGTTCCCGCCCGACCTGTGACCGCCTGGTGTCACGGCGCAACCGGCATCGGGCTGGCGCGACTGCATTCACTCGACCGGCTAGACGATCCGGCGCTGTTCGACGAAGTCCGGATTGCGCTTGAGACAACGCTGAAAGAGGGCTTCGGCCATACGCATGCGCTTTGTCATGGCGACATGGGCGCATTGGATGTGCTGCTGGAGGCGAACCAGGTTTTAGGAGAGAACCGCTGGCGCGACGCGACTTTTCGGCTGGCGGGGGAGGTGTTGTCCAGCATCGAACGAACCGGCTGGCAGTGCGGCGGACCGCCTGGCGTCGAGATGCCTGGGCTGATGCTGGGATTGGCCGGGATCGGCTACGGCATGTTACGCTTGGCTGAACCGGCGCATGTGCCGTGCGTACTGCGTCTGGCGCCGCCTTTCGCATGAGGGTGTAATCGCCGGTGTCGCAATGAAATCAAATACGAACCAGCGCTTCTAGAAACGGAATCAAAATGGCAACGGAGGATCTTCTGAAAGACGCATTCGCACACGTCGACGCGCAGCGCGATGCGTTCATCCGGCGCTTGCTCGACTACGTATCGCAGCCGAGCATCAGCGCGCATGGCGTGGGCATTATGGAGGTTGCGCAGTTTCTGCGTGAACGCCTGAACGCGTTAGGCATGGATGGCCGGCTCATCGATACAGACGGCTGGCCGATGGTCTATGGCCGGCGCGACGACGCACCCGGCGCTCCGACCATTCTGCTCTACGGTCACTATGACGTGCAGCCGCCCGACCCATTGGAGGAATGGGTGTCGCCGCCTTTCGAGCCGGAAATCCGCAACGGGCGCATCTATGGCCGCGGCGTGGGCGACAACAAGGGGCAGCACTTTGCACAGTTGCTCGGCATCGAATCGCTGTTGGCCGTTTCGGATCGGCTGCCGTGCAATGTCATTTTCTTGCTGGAAGGCGAGGAAGAGGTCGGCAGCCCGCATATTGCGCAGTTTGTGCGCCAACATGCCGACCTGCTCAAGGCTGACCTGGTGGTGACTGCGGACGGGCCTGTACACGAAAGCGGGCGCGCAACGCTCAATTTTGGGGTGCGCGGGGTGCTGTCATTCGAACTGCACGCGCGCGGGGCCAACCACGACCTGCATTCCGGCAACTGGGGCGGCGTTGCGCCCAACCCGATCTGGACGCTGGTCCACGCATTGTCCACGATGAAGAACGACCGCGGCGAGGTGCTCATCGAGGGGTTTTACGACGATGTGCTGCCGCCGAGCGAGTTGGAACTACAGGCTTTGGCAGCGCTGCCCGTCGACATGGAAAAGGTGATGAGCGACCTTGACTTGAAGGCGCTGGACGCGCCGGCGGGGCGCGGCTTCTACGAGCGGCTTTCGCTGTGGCCGACGCTGACGATTAACGGCTTCCACGGCGGTTATGGCGGGCCGGGCTCGAAGACTGTGTTGCCGCACGAGGCCTTCGTCAAATGCGATATCCGATTGGTGGAAGCGCAGACGGTTGAGTCGATCTCGGCCAAGTTGGAAGCGCATGTGGCGCGCTATGCACCGGACGTGAAGCTCGTGCTGCAGGGCGGCATGGACCCGTCCAAGACGCCGCTGGACTCGCGATTTGTCGCGCCGATCCGCCAGGCAATTCAGGCGGCGCAAGGCGAGGATCCGCTGTTCATCCCGGCGATGGGGGGCAGCCTGCCCGACTACGT
The DNA here is from genome assembly GCA_964649875.1 of uncultured Caldilineaceae bacterium. Classification (GTDB taxonomy): domain Bacteria; phylum Chloroflexota; class Anaerolineae; order Caldilineales; family Caldilineaceae; genus JASGTU01. Next base: position 8,208 of record CAZYSJ010000125.1, on the reverse strand, counting down.
GTTTACCAAGTTGTTGGGCAGGCCCGCATTCGGCACGCCATACGCCAACCCGGACGAAGCTAACCACGCTCCCAATGAGAACCTGGAAGTAGAGCGCTTTATCCGCGGCGTCAAGACCGGCGCCGCTTTGCTGGCGAATCTGGGACGGATGTCGGAATTGTAAGGCCGCAGTCGTAATCAATAGACACATTTGGTCTGATGCATTGGTTGGGCCAAACGAATAGGGAGAAGCGAAGGCTCGCGCAAGCGAGCCTTCTTCTTGTGTTCGATTCAAGTCTGGGCGCAGCCCATGCGGCTACCAGGCGTAGGCCTTCGGGGCTGGTTCGCCGGGACCGGGGAAGATCTCATCGAGCTTGGCCAGAACCCCGGCGTCGAGCTTGATCTCCGTGGCGCGCACGGCGCTCTCTAGCTGGTCGAGGGTGCGCGGGCCGATGATGGGTGCGGTCACGACGGGATTGGTCAACAGCCAGGCCAGAGCGACCGCCGCCGGCGGCTCGCCCAGTTCGCGGCACAGAGCCTCGTAGCGCTCGAGCTTATTCTTGTTCTTCTCGACTTCTTTCTGGAAGTTCTCGCTGGAACGGCGTCCGGTGTTGTATTTCTCTAGTGCGCCGCCGAGCAGGCCGCCGCCCAGAGGGCTCCACGGGATGACGCCTAGACCGTAGTGCTCGCAAGCCGGAATGACTTCCAGTTCGATCATGCGGTTGTTGAGGTGGTAGATGCTTTGTTCGCTCACCAGCCCGGTCATGCCGCGCTTGGACGCCTCTTGACAGGCGGTGGCGATGTCCCAGCCGGCGAAGTTGCTGGAGCCGACGTAGACGACCTTGCCCTGTTGTACAAGAGCGCCGAATGCCTGCCAGGTCTCATCCCACGGGCATTCGCGGTCGATGTGGTGCATCTGATAGAGGTCGATCCAGTCCGTCTGGAGTCGCTTCAGGCTGCCGTCACAGTGCTTTTTGATCTTGACGGCGGAGAGGCTTCTGCCGTCGGAATTCGGTTCGGGCTTATTGGCTTTGCGCGAAACCGGGTTGTAGACCTTGGTGGCGAGGACCACGGCGTCGCGGCGTCCGCCGCCCTGGGCGAACCACTTGCCGATGATCTCTTCGGTGAGGCCGTGTTCGATCTGTCCGCCATAAACGTCGGCCGTGTCGAAGAAATTGATGCCCAGTTCCAGGGCGCGGTCCATGATCTTGAAGCTCTCGTCTTCCGGAGTCTGCGTACCGAAGTTCATAGTGCCCAGGCACAGGTTGCTGACCAGGACGCCATGCTTTCCGAGTCGCCGGTATTCGATAGCCATGGGGTGTAGTTCCTTTCTTGGGTGTCGTGCAGGTTGTGATATTGGAACGATGTCTCGACGGGACACGACTGCGGCCTGTTTTTGACATCTGCGACGTCACGACGGCTCGACGCAGACGCGGCGCTATCCGAGCGCATAGCGACAGGCAGTCGTTCGGCAGATAGGGCGAAACAGGACTGCGTCATTCGTGTCAGGGTGCATCACTATACAGACAGTATAGCACACGGTCTAGGCTTACCTGAAGCAATAGCAGGCTGCAAGCGCGTAAACGACATTGACAAAAGCCAGGGGCCGTGCGACAATAGCCCTGAGAAACCGGTTGCGCAACCGGTTTTCTATCGGCCAACCATCCTCATCGAGCAATCGGTTGACCATCCTCCGCATCGATCACTCGAACTTCGTGAAAGGAGACCGAAGTGAAGCCATTCAATTATTTCCAGCCGACCGAACTCCGATTTGGAACGGGGCGCGTGAGTGAAGTCGGCGAGGCGGTTGCTCGCTACGGTAAGCGCTGCCTGTTGGTTACGACGCCGACGGACGCGGTGATGGGGCCGCTTTTCACGCGCATCAAGGACATCCTAGCCGACAGCGGCGTCGAGTGCTTGCATTTTGACGGGGTAGTGCCGAACCCGACGACGGAGTGCATCACGCAGGGGGCGACGCTGGCAAAGGAGTTCGGCGCCGAGGTCGTGCTGGGCGTCGGAGGCGGCTCGAGCATGGATACTGCCAAGGCGATCGCGGTGGAGGCGAGCCACCCCGGTACGGCCTGGGACTATCTCTGGTTCAGCGACACGCAGCCATCCGCAGCCACCTTGCCGATCGTCGCCGTGACAACTACTTCCGGGACCGGATCGCAATTCACGCAGGTAGCGGTGCTGACCAACCCGCAGGAGAAGAACAAGTCGGCGATCTACAACAACGAAGTTTACCCGCGCGTGGCCATCGTCGATCCGGAGTTGATGCTCACCCTGCCGACGCATGTCACCGCTTCGACCGGTTTTGACGTCTTCTGCCATGCTTTTGAGAGCTATCTGCATGCCAACGCCTCACCGTATACGGAGATGATGGCGCTGGAAGCGATCAAGCTGGTTGCGGCGAATTTGCCTGCGGTCGTAGATGACGGATCGAACCTGCCGGCGCGCGAAGCGATGGCCTGGGCGGATTGTTTGGCCGGCCTGTGCATCGCCGCCGCCGGGGTAACGCTGCCGCATGGGATCGGCATGACCATCGGCGGCTTCTGCCCGCACGTGATGCACGGCGAAGCGTTGGCCGTGACCTATCCGGAATTTACCCGATATACGTATCCCTATGCGGTGAAGCAGTTCGCCACGATGGGACGCATCTTCGATCCGGGGCTGAACCAGGCGTCTGACGAAGAGGCGGCGGCGCAGTCTTGCATGGCGCTGGATCGCTTTTTGCAGCGGATCGGCATGTGGCTGAGCTTTGAGGGGCTCCGCGTGAGCCGGGATGAACTTGTTTTGATCGCGGACCACAGCCAAGTCTTGCCTGATTACAAGAATAATCCGCGTGTGGCAACGCGCGATGAGATCTACGAAATCTTGCAGAAAAGCTACAAGCGATAGCGCAGGCGAATGCGCATCCGCAGCCGATTCGGGGCGATACACAAAGCGCGATAACTGCATAGCAACAGATGGATAGGTGAGATGTGCAGCGGCCTTGCTCGCGGCGGGAGCAGGCCGCTGCACGCGCGTTATGGGAGCGATGCTATTGCGAAGTCGACGTTTCTGCTTTTTCGCGGTCTGTCCCTCCATCCTGTATACGCTATGCTGCATTCCTCCTGTGAACAAATGAACGCAAATGAACAATTGACACGGTGCAACAGCCGTGCTATGCTTGTTCATGTGTTCTGCAGCGTTCAAACGGTCAGAGACGGAGTCTTCCGTGACGGCTGAGACGCATCTCCTCTACAAAATCGCAAAAGCGTACTATGAAGACGGTCTGACTCAAAGCCAGATCGGAAAACGGTTTGGCCTATCACGCATCAAAGTCTCGCGGCTGCTGCAACAGGCGCGGCAGAACGGGGTGGTACAGATCACGATTGCCGCCCCCGCCGATTCGCATGCGGATCTGGAGCGCGAACTGGAGACCGCCTATGGACTGGACGAGGTTGTCGTGGCGGCGGCGCCAAGGGCTGACCAAGCCGATGTGGTGCCGGCCATCGGGCAGGCCGCGGCCGCGTATCTGGCGCGCTGCATCGAAGACGGCATCGTGCTTGACCTGAGTTGGGGTACGACGCTCCTGGCGACTGTTGATGCCATGACGCCGCAAAGTCTGCCGCATGTGCGTGTCGTCCAGATGTTGGGCGGCTTGGGAAAACTGGAGGCGGAAGCGGCGGGCGGCGATCTGGCCTTACGAATGGCGACGATCTTCGGGGCGCGTATGCGTTTGCTCTGGTCGCCAAGCGTGGTATCGAGCAAGCTGGTGCGCGATGCGCTTCTGCAGGATGCGAACATATCCGAGACATTGGCATTGGCGGCTAGGGCTGATTGTGCGCTGGTCGGCATCGGTTCTCCGACGCCGACCTCGGTCGTGATCCAATCCGGCATGTTGACCATGAACGAACTGGATGAACTGCGAGCGCTTGGCGCTGTGGGCGACATTGCGCTGCGATTCTTTGATGCGGACGGCCAAGGTGTGGACCATCCTATTAACGATCGCATTATTGGGCTGGAACTGGCGCAGATCCAGCGCATTCCACGCGTGATCGGCGTCGCCGGCGGTTCGGAGAAGTTTGAGGTGATCCGTGCTGCGCTGCGCGGACGCTTGATCGACGTGTTGGTGACGGACGAGCATTTGGCCCGTGCACTTCTGGCTGATCTGCAGAATCCGGTTGGATCACAGGAAGCCCGGCCACAGATCGCCGGCGAGAGCGTCGCCTGATATCTTCTCCGGCGCAGGGCCATCATCGCCGCTGAACAAGTCTATCATCTGTCGAGACCGGCTAGGCCGGGCTGCGACTCCCACAAGTCATGGAGGCCAGCTATGCAACTTCTCAGTCACCTGCAACGGCGACAGGCGGACGGAAATCCTATCCGCGTGGGTTTGGTCGGCTGCGGACAAGAGGGCTCGGGCATGGTGCATATCACCAACCAAATGGCCGGGTTGGATACGGCTATTATTGCCGATATCGACTTGAGCCGTCCCCTTGCGACATTTAAGCGAATAGGGATTGCCGAACAGGATATTGTGAAGACAAACCATCCTGGGCAAGCAGCGGATGCGATCCGCGCGGGCAAGCGTGTTGTGACCGAGGATGCGCTGTTGCTGCCGCAGATCGATAGCGTCGATGCGGTGGTCGAGGCGACAGGCGTCACCGATGTCGGCGCGCAAGTTGCGTGGCATTGCATACTCAACCGCAAGCACGTGGTGATGCTCAACGTCGAGACAGATGTGACTGTGGGGCTGTTTCTACACCAGATGGCGCAACGCAGCGGCTGCGTGTATACCGTGTCGACGGGCGATGAACCGGGTGTTTGCAAGCAGTTGTTCGACTTCTCTCGCGTGCTGGGGTTCGAGGTGGTCTGTTTGGGCAAAGGCAAGAACAACCCGATCAATTACTACGCCACGCCCGAAACCGCGCGCGAAGAGGCCGAGCGCAAGAACATGAACCCCAAGATGTTGGCGGCCTTTCAGGACGGCACCAAGACGATGGTCGAGATGTCGGCTATGGCGAACGCCACCGGCCTTGTGCCGGATACGCCGGGCGGGCACGGCCCGAAGGCGGATTTGGCGGACTTGAACAAGGTGCTCGTGCCGCAGGAGGACGGCGGCGTTTTGAACCGCCGCGGTTGCGTGGATTATTCGACGGGAAAAGTGGCCCCGGGCGTGTTCGCCATTATCGCCACCGAGGACCCGCGCGTGGTGGAGGATTTGAAGTTCTACTCGATGGGCGACGGGCCTTATTACACGCTCTACCGGCCGTATCACCTGTGCAGCATCGAGACGCCGATTGCGGTTGCCGAGGCCGTGATTTACGGCGAGTCTACGCTTGTGCCCCAGGGGCGCGTGGCGGAGGTGGTGTCCATCGCCAAACGCGACTTGAAGGCAGGGCAGAAGGTGGAAGGCATCGGCGGCAGAGATTTCTTTGGGCGCATGTATGCCTATACCGAGGCCAAAGCGGCCAGGGGCATCCCAATGGGGTTGACGGCAGGCGGGACGGTCTTGCGTGATATCGCCAAGGACGAGATGTTCACCGAGGAGAACTTCCAGCCGGATGCAACGCAGTTCGTGTACAAACTGAGACAGATGCAGGATACGCTGCCCGGCTAGGGCTGTGAGGCGGCGCGCGAGCGTGTGCAGCGCAGCGAATCATTGAAACCAGGAGAGGGGACAGTGCAGATGGGGAAGACGATGAAGGCAGTGGTGGTGCGGGCGCCTATGCAGTTCGACGTAGAAGAAGTCGCCATGCCGGAGACGCCGGCAGGAGGTCTTCTGCTGGACGTGAAAGCGTGCGGGTTGTGCGGTTCTGATCTGCGCACGCTGCGCAGCGGACACCGCAAGGTGACCTTTCCGTGGGTGATCGGCCATGAGATCTGCGGTGTGGTGGCGGAAACCGGGGCCGGATATGACGGGCCCTGGCAAGTAGGCGAACTGCTCAGCATGGGGCCGGTGGTGTACTGCGGGCACTGCGATTTCTGCCTCGAAGGGCGCTATGAGCTGTGCGAGAACTACCGAGAGATCGCGCAGGCATGGCCGGGCGGGCTGGCTGAATACATGGCTGTGCCGCCGGAGGCAGTGCGGTTGGGCGTGATCGAGAAGGTTCCCGCCGGGGTGGACCCCGGCAGCGCCGCCATTGCGGAGCCGATTTCATCGTGTTTGAACGCCCAGGAACGGGGCCAGGTCGGGATGGGCGATTCGGTGCTTATCATCGGCTCCGGCCCAATCGGGTGCATCCATGCCAGCCTGGCGCGCATTCACGGCGCCGACAAGGTTTTCATCGCCGATATCTCGGCTGACAGGCTCGGGTTTGCCGAAGCGTTTGAGCCGGACGCGCTGATAGACGTCAGCAAGACCGATATTGTGGAGGAGGTGCGCCGGCTGACCAATGGCAAGGGCGCAGATGTGATTGTGACGGCGACGCCGGCCCCCATCGCTGTAGTGCAGGCCGTGCAGATGGCGCGCAAGGGCGGACGCATACTGGTCTTTGGCGGGCTGCCAAAAGATAACAGCACGCCGCCGGTCGACATGAACCTGGTCCACTACAACGCGCTATATGTGATCGGCACGACGACATTCGCCCCGCGCCATTATCGCCTGGCGGTGAAGCTGGTTGCGTCGAACCGCATCCCGGTGGACAAGCTGATCACACACCGCTTCCCGTTGGCTGAATTTAAGCAGGGGGCGCAGATGGCGCTCGAGGGCAAGGTGCTCAAGGCTGTATTTGAGACCTAATGTCTGTCTGAATGACCGCGATGTCAATGCAGAAGCGATAGAAAACAGTAACCGTTTAGCAGATTTATCGAGGAGGATAAGATTCATGGAAACGAAGATAACTTTCGGCGTGATCGCAACCAACCGGAACTTCTTCGCCGATTCTCTGGTGGCGAGCGGGCGGCGCAAGGTGCTGGATAAACTGGCGGAGTTCGGCATCGACACGATTGCGCTTGACGAGACAGACACCAATCTGGGCGCTGTCGAGACTTGGTCAGACGCTCAGAAGTGCGCTGCGCTCTTTAAGCAGCGCCAAGACGAGATCGACGGCATCTTGGTGACGCTGCCCAACTTTGGCGATGAGAAGGGCGTGGCGGAGGCAATTCGATTGTCCGGATTGCGCGTGCCGATCTTGCTCCATGCCTTTCCCGATGTCACCAGCGAATTGACGGCAGCGGGACGCCGTGATGCTTTTTGCGGCAAGATCTCGTTGAGCAATAACCTCTACCAGTACGGCATCGATTACAGCCTCACAGAGAACCACACGGTCGATCCGGATTCGGAGGAATTTAAGGCGGAGATTTTGCGCTTTGTGCAGTTGTGCCGGGTGGTGAAGGGCATGCGCAAGGCAAGGCTAGGCGCTGTGGGAGCGCGCCCCAACGCGTTCCAGACGGTACGTTACAGCGAGAAACTGCTGGATGCGTCGGGGATCAACGTGTCGACGGTCGACCTGTCCGAGGTGCTGGGCAATGCCTCGAAGATAGCGAACGGCGATGCCCGCGTGCGCGCTAAGCTGGAGGAGATCCGCGCCTATGCAGCCAGCGGAGGAGCGCCCGATGACCGCCTGGTCTTGATGGCGAAATTGGCGCTCGTGTTGACTGACTGGATGGACGCCTACGACATCGACGCTACGGCGTTCCAGTGTTGGGACTCGCTGCAGAAGAACTACGGCATCAACGCTTGTACGGTGATGAGCATGATGAGCGATAAGCTGATGCCGAGTGCGTGCGAGGTGGACATTGCGGGCACGGCGTCGATGTATGCTCTGACGCTGGCGGCGAACGCGCCCAGCGCGCTGGTCGACTGGAACAACAATTACAACAACGAACGGGATAAGTGCCTTTTCTTCCACTGCGGCAACTGGGCTAAGAGCCTGGTCAGCAATATCGAGATCATCCCGGCAGAAGTGCTGGGCACGACGCTGGGTCGGGATAACACGTGGGGCGCCGTTCAGGGACGCACGCCGGCAGGCCCGTTGACCTTTGCGCGCATTGACACCGACGACCGTCGCGGCGTCATCCATACGTATGTGGGCGAAGGACGGTTCACCGACGATCCGCTGTCGCAAATATCCGGTTCGCATGCGGTCGTCGAGGTTCCGGACCTGCAGCGGCTGTTGCGTTACATCTGCAAGAACGGCTTTGCGCACCACTGCGCCATGAGTCGGTCGAGTGTAGCCGGCATCTTGCAGGAAGATCGGAAGAGCGTCGTGTAGGGAAAGAGTGTAGGATAGGGGGTGGGGG
>CAZYSJ010000124.1:0-11441 GCA_964649875.1 uncultured Caldilineaceae bacterium | reverse complement strand
GCATGGTTGACTTGGCGCGCGAGAAGGGGTTGACGCTGGGCACGTTTGAGAACGTGCGTCATGCGCCCTTTACGCGCGCGGCAGGCTGGGCGGTGCGCCAGGGGCTGATCGGCGAGCCGCAGATGGCGATCGCAGGTTCGTTGGGCGGGCTGTGGTCGCCGGACAGGGTGGTGGCTGATACGCCGTGGCGTCACCGTAAGCTGCAGGCGGGCGGCGGGGGATCGATCGACATCGGCGTACACCAGTTCCACCTGCTGCGTTATGTGTTCGGCGAGGTCGCCTGGGTGAGCGCCACGGCGCGCACGTTTGAGCCGGTGCGCTATCGTCGCGACGCGGCGGGGAACGTGATCGAGACGGTGCACGCTAACGTGGACGACACCTACCTCGCTACGGCAGGCTTCGAGAACGGCGCGTTGGGGCAGTTGCTCTGGTCGTGGGGGACGCACGGCGAGCCGTTGGAGATCCTGGGGACGCCCGCCTTCTACGGCAGCGAGGGCTGCATCAAAGGCGGCGAGTTGACCGGCGAGCGCGGGGCGCGCGCCTCGCTTATGGATATGTTTGAGCGGTCGCTAGACGACGCGGCGCGTGAGACATACTTCCCGCTCGGCCTCGACGATCTGTTCGCCATTCAGCAGTTGGACTGGCTGCGCGCCGTCGAGCAGGGGACGGACCCGGAGACAAGCGGCCGCGAGGGGCTGCACGACCTGGCCTGCGCCTACGCGCTGTTGGAGTCGTCGCTGGCGGGGAGGCGGGTGACGCTGCGCGACGTGCTGAACGGCTCCGTGCGTGCATACCAGGCGGAGATCGATGAGCATTACGGGCTGTAGCCTCTTGGCGCGCCAGCCCTGCGTAGTTCCGAATTGACAAACAACCTAAAGACAAAGAAGGATTCGAAACGTGGCAGAATTATTGAAGGTGGGCGTGATTGGCGTGGGCGGTATCGTGAAGGTGCACATGCCGGGGTGGCACGCGTCGGAACACGCCGAGGTCGTGGCGGGCAGCGACGTGGCGGGCGACGTGCTGGAGACGTGGGGCAAAATCCACGGCGTGGAGAAGCTGTATACGAATCCGGCAGACCTGATCGCAGACCCGGACATCGACATCATCGACATCTGCACGCCGAACATGTACCACACGGACATGGCGGTAGCGGCGCTGGACGCGGGTAAGCACGTAATTTGCGAGAAGCCGTTGGCGCCGACGCCCAAGGACATCCGGCGCATGATCGAGGCGCGTGACCGCTCCGGCAAGCTGCTGATGACGGCGCAGCATTTCCGCTTCAAGGGCAGCTCGCAGGCGATGAAGCGCGAGTTGGAGACCGGCGCTCTGGGCGATATCTATCACGCGCGCAGTTGGATGATCCGGCGCGGGTGGATTCCGGTGCGGCCCGGCTTCGTGTATAAGAAGAACAGCGGCGGCGGCCCATGCATCGACATCGGCGTGCACATTCTCGACCTGACGCTGTGGTTTATGGGTAATCCGAAGCCGGTGGCGGTTAGCGGCGTAGCGAAGGCGCCGTTGGCGAAGCACGCCGGCGCCTTCAGCATGTGGGGCGGCGCGCTCGTGCCGGAAGATATGGACGTGGAGGATTTCGCAGCGGCGTTTGTGCGCTTTGAGAACGGCGCGACGCTAGTCCTCGAAGTCGCATGGTTGATGCACCACGAGACGACGGGCGAGGACATGCAGATGTGGCTCTACGGCACGGAAGCCGGTTCGCACTGGCCTTCGTGCAAGTTTATGGAGACGAACTACGACACGAAGCAGATGTATAACCGGACGTTGCAGTTGACCGCGGACTCGATGGAACCGCATGCGCTGGAGTGCATCGAGTTTGCGCGCTGCGTGGCTGAAGGGCTGCCGTCGCCCGTGCCTGCGGAGCAGTCGCTGCAGGTGATGTCGATCCTGGACGGGATCTACCGCAGCCAGGACGAGGGGCGCGAGGTGCGGTTGGAGGACTGAGCCGCGGTAAGCGACCAAGACGCGTAAAGTAACAGGACGGTTGCGAGTCTGTTCGCAGCCGTCCTGTTTTATCATTTGTCATTTGTCAGGAGTCAAGGTTTAAGAGGCGTCTTAGCAGATGCGCGGCAGTTGCTCGCCGACCTGCATGTCCACGAGGCGCGTGGCGCCGATGCCGGTGCGCGCGGTGACGACACCGGGGTTTTCGGCGGTGACGCTGCCGATGATGACGGCATTGCGGCCCAGGGGATGCGCGTGCATGGCGGCGAGAATCTCCTCGGCGGATTCGGGCGGCACGATGGCGGCAAGTTTGCCCTCGTTGGCAACGTAGAGCGGGTCGAGGCCGAGCAGCTCGCAGGCGGACCGCACCGGCTCCGTCACGGGCAGCTTACGCTCGTCGAAGGCGATGCCGATGCCGGAGGCTTGCGCAATTTCGTTGAGCGTCGAGGCGAGACCGCCACGCGTCGGGTCGCGCAGCACATGGATGTCGCGGGTCACCTTTAGCAGGGCGGCGACGAGGCCGTTGAGCGCGGCGGTATCGCTCTGGATCACGGTGTCGAACTCGAGGCCGGCGCGCATGCTCATGATGGCGATGCCGTGGTCGCCGATCGTGCCGCTGACGATCACGACGTCGCCGGGACGGGCGCGCTGCGGCGAGATGTTGACGCCTTCCGGGATCAGGCCGATGCCGGCAGTGTTGATGTAGACGCCGTCGCCGTGGCCTTTGTCCACGACCTTGGTGTCGCCCGCCACAATAGAGACGCCGGCGCTGGCTGCGGCTTCACCCATGCTTTGGGCAATGGCGCCTAGCAGCGAGAGATCCATCCCCTCTTCGAGGATGAAGCCGGTGCTGAGGAAAAGCGGCGTGGCGCCGGACATGGCGATGTCGTTCACCGTGCCGTTGACGGCCAGCTCGCCGATGTTGCCGCCGGGGAAGACAAGCGGGCGCACCGTAAACGTGTCGGTGGAGAAGGCGAGGCGCGCGCCGTTGAGGGATAGCTCGGCCGCGTCGCCCAGGTTTGTGAGTACGGGGTTGGAGAAGGCGGGCATAAAGAGATGCTCGACCAACTCGGCGGAGAGCTTGCCGCCGCCGCCGTGCCCCATGATGATGCTAGGGTGGTTGCGCAGCGGCACAGGGCAGGTCCAGCCGGTGATATCGAGAGGCGTTGCGTTGTCTGATGGCATAGCGTAACCGTTCACTCGTTCAATAGAAGCCGGGCAGTTAGGCGCGGGCAGATTCGGTCAGGTTGATGGCGGCGCGGCCGTAGCGGTAGTAAGCGGCGCAGGCCCCTTCGCTTGACACCATGGTGGCGCCGAGCGGGGTCTGCGGCGTGCACTGTTTACCGAAGGCCGGGCACTGGTTGGGCTTGAGCAGCCCTTGCAACACCTCGCCGCTGTGGCAGAGGGGCGATTCCTGGGTGTGGATGCCCGACACGTCGAAGCGGTTTTCGGCGTCGAACTGTTCGTATCCGGGGCGCAACTTCCAGCCGCTCTGCGGAATCATGCCGATGCCGCGCCAGGTGCGGTCGGTCACTTCGAAGACCTCTTCGAGGATCTTCTGGGCAGGGACATTGCCCTCGAAGGTGACGGCGCGCTCGTAGGCGTTTTCCAGGCGCGCATCGCCCGCTTCCAGTTGATGGACAGCGCGGCGGATGCCTTCCAGCACATCGAGCGGCTCGAAGCCGGTGACGACGATTGGCGTGTGAAAGCGCTCCACCAGGGGAACGTACTGCCACGTTCCCATTACGCTGCACACATGCCCCGCGGCCAAGAAGGACTGGACACGGTTGCTGGGCGAGGTGAGGATAGCCTCGATAGCGGGCGGCACGAGCACGTGCGACACGAGCATGGAAAAGTTGTCCAGGCCCAGACGCTTAGCCTGCGCCACGGCCATGGCGTTGGCCGGCGCAGTGGTTTCGAAGCCGATGCCGAAGAAGACGACCTGCCGGTCGGGGTTCTTGCGGGCCAACTGGAGCGCGTCGAGCGGCGAATAGACGATGCGCACGTCGCCGCCTTCGCTCTTAATGCGGAAGAGGTCCTTTTCGCTGCCGGGCACGCGCAGCATGTCGCCAAACGAGCAGAAGATCACGCCCGGCTGGGCTGCGATCGCCAGGGCCTTGTCGATGATCTCTAGGGGCGTGACGCAGACGGGGCAGCCGGGGCCGTGGATCAACTCGACTTCGGCGGGCAGGAGTTGGTCGATGCCGTTGCGGATGATGGAGTGCGTTTGGCCGCCGCACACTTCCATGATGGCCCAGGGCTTGGTGACGGTGCGACGGATGTCGTCCAGCAGCCGTTGGGCCAGGTCCGGGTCGCGGAATTCTTCCAGATACTTCATGCCGAACTCGCTTCGGCGTCCGCCGCTCCGAATTCTTCTTCGATAAAGCCGATCTGGTTGAACAACGCCAGGGTTTCGAGGGCGGATTGTTCGTCTAGCTTGGTGATGGCAAAGCCGACGTGGATGATCGTATAGTCGCCGAGTTCGACTTCGGGCACGTAGGCGAGGCAGGCTTCTTTGGTGAGGCCGCCGAAGTCAACTTTGCCCATGCGGATGCCGTCGGATTCGTAGATTTCGATGACTTTGCCGGGTACGCCAAGACACATGGTGGGTGGTCCTTTCAGAATCTATTCGGCATGAGTCGTGTTTCGGGTGTCATGTGACACGGGCTATGTTTCACGAGTCATGCGTTACGAGTCATGTAGTGGGCTACGAGCGCTTGGCCCAGGGCAAGCCCGCCGTCGTTGGCGGGGATGCGCAGGTGCGTCAGCGTCGTGAAGCCGCTCTCTTGCAGTCGATCCAAGACGGCCCCAAGCAGGAGCACGTTTTGGAACACGCCGCCGCTCAGGGCGACGATATTCAGCCCGCACAGGTCCCTTGCCGCCAGGCAGGCGTCGCGCACGATGGCGGCGATGGCCTGGTGGAAGCGGAACGAGATCGCGCCAGGCGCAGTTCCGCCGAGCACGTCCTGCACCAGTTGGCGCAGCAAAGCACGCGGATCGATCTCGAATTGTACTTCAGAAATGCCGGATTGCAAGCTTTGCGGCGAAACTGGGCGGACGGCGCCGGTCAAGTCGTAGGGCGCTAAAGCGGCGTCTGCGGCGAGCGTCTCGAACTCCATGGCGGCTTGCGCTTCGTAGGTGACGATCTGGCGCACGCCCGCCAGCGATGCCGCTGCATCAAATAGGCGCCCCATGCTGCTGGTCGGCACAGTATTGAGGCCGGTTTCAAGTTGGCGTTTGAGGATGCGCCGCTCTTCGGGCGGACAGGCGGCGACGGGCGGCAGCGCCTCGTCCCATTCGATGCCGGCGGCCCAGAGATGCGCCAGGGCGATGCGGTAGGGGCGGCGGATGGCCGCGTCGCCGCCGGGCAGGGGTACGGGGCGCAGCGCGCCGACTCGCTGGAATGCGCCATAGCTTGCCAGGAGGATTTCGCCGCCCCAAATCGTGCCGTCCGTGCCATAGCCGGTCCCGTCGAGCGCGACGCCGATCACGCGATCGTCGGCGCCGAGGCCGTGTTCGGCCATGACGCCGGCAATGTGGGCATGGTGGTGCTGCACGGCGACGCGGGGCAGGTCGTGCTGCGAGGCATGGCTTTCGGCCCAGCGCGTCGAAAGGTAGGCGGGGTGCATGTCGTGCGCGACGTATTGAGGCTGCACTCGAAAGATGCGTGCAAAGTGCTCGACCGCGGCCTCGAAGGCGTGCAGCGTCTCCAAGTTTTCCATGTCGCCGATGTGCTGGCTGAGAAAGGCGTAGCGGTCGTTGGTCAGGCAGAACGTGTTTTTGAGTTCGCCGCCCACGGCAAGGATAGGCCGCAAGCTGTGCGGCAGGCGGACCGGGAACGGCGCATAGCCGCGGGCGCGGCGGATGGGCAGGGCCGTCTCGCGAAAGACGCGCACCACCGAGTCGTCGCAGTGAATGTGGATAGCGCGGTTGTGCAGCAGGAAGACGTCCGCCAGCGCAGCCAACCGCTCCAGCGCTTCGTCGTCGTCCTTGACAATCGGCTCCTCGGAGAGGTTGCCGGAGGTCATGACGTAGACGCGGGGAGGCGCATCGCCCTCGTGGTGCAGGAGCAGGTGATGCAGCGGCGTGTAGGGCAGCATGACGCCGACGGTGAGGTTGCCGGGCGCGACGTACTGAGAGAGACGCAGATCGCAATCCACGGCGGCGCGCTTGCGCAGGAGGACAATGGGGCGCTCGCGGCTGGTGAGCAGGCGCTCTTCCGCCGGGGTGACGTGGGCGAAGCGGCGCACCGCGTCGATGTTCGCCGCCATCACGGCGAGCGGCTTGTTGCCGCGGCCTTTGCGCTCGCGTAGGGCCAGGACGGCCGCGTCGTCAGCGGCGTCGCAGGCGAGGTGATAGCCGCCGAGGCCCTTGACAGCGACGATGCGCCCGCTGTCGAGCAGGCGTTGCGCCTGGCGCAGGGCGTCGTCGCCCGAAAGCGGCGCGGCTAGGCCGAGGGCGGCGGCTTCGACGCGCGGCGAGGCCAGCAGCGTCAACACGGGGCCGCATTCGGGGCAGGCGTTGGGCTGCGCATGGAAGCGGCGGTTGGCGGGATCCGTATATTCGGCCTCGCAGTCGGGACACATGACAAATGGGGCCATGGTCGTCAGAGGCCGGTCGTAGGGGATGTCGCGGATGATGGTGAAGCGCGGCCCGCAGTTGGTGCAGTTAATGAAGGGGTAGCGGTAACGGCGATCTTGCGGGTCGAACAGCTCGGCGAGGCAATCGTCGCAGACGGCGACGTCGGGCGAGACGGGCACGAAGGCCGCGGGCTGATCGACGCTGTGGCGGATGACGAAAGCTGGGGCGTCGTTTTCGCCGTCTTGCGGCGGAGCCGGGACTGACGCGACGTCCAGGCTGTCGATGACGGCGAGGGGCGGCTTTTCGGCGGGCAGCGCGGCCACGAAAGCGTCGAGAACGGCGGGGGGGCCGTAGACCTCAATATCGACGCCGGAGGAGTTGTTGAGCACCCAGCCGTCCAATCCGTGACGGGCGGCGAGGCTATAGACGAAGGGCCGGAAGCCCACGCCCTGGACAATGCCCTGGATGTGGATTCGCCTTCCGGCCCGTTGCGCATTAGTCATAATAGAAAGCGGCCGCCTGCGCTACAGCGCACGGAGCATTAGCGATCGCCCGCGACCTGTTCGGCCAGCCAATTGACCCAGGCGTCCATGCCGTCGCCATGCAAGCCGGAAACCTCGAAGGTCTTCAGATTGGGACTGAGCACGCGCACGCCGTGCTTAAAGCGCTCTACGTCGAAGGGGATGTAGGGCAGCAGGTCGACCTTGTTAAGGATCAACACGTCTACCCCGCGGTACATGGTGGGGTATTTGTAGGGCTTGTCGTCGCCTTCGGGGACGCTGGCGACGAGCACGTTGATGTGCGTGCCGAGTTGGAAGTTGGCCGGGCAAATGAGGTTGCCGACGTTCTCCACGATCATGAGGTCGATGTCGTCCAGGGGCAGCTTGTCGACGGCCGGGGCGAGCATGTTGGCGTCGAGGTGGCAGTTGCCGCCGGTGTTGATCTGAACGACCGGCACGTCGAGCGCAGCGATGCGTTCCGCGTCCATGCTGGTGGCGATGTCGCCGTCGACGTAGCCGATCTTGAGACGGTTGAGCAGCCGTTCGACCGTGCCGGTGATCACGGTGGTTTTGCCCGCGCCGGGCGAGGCCATCACATTGATGCCGAAGACGCCGGCTGCGTCCAGTTTGCGGCGCAGGTCTTCGGCAAGCGTATTGTTGGCAAACAAGATTTGTTCAACGACCGGGATGTTCATGGGTGAATATTCTTTCGTGAATAGAGAGTCATCGTGTGTCATGAGTAACGAGTCACAAGTGATGAGTCACGAGTCAGGCGTCAAGCAACCTCTCTAGCGGTGACGGATAACGTTTGACTCGTGACGCTTCATTCCACTTCAATGCTTTCGATGTACAATTCCTCGCCCCCGTCTAGCACAAGGTCGGGGCTGCCGCATTTAGGACAGCGATAGTCTTCGGCCTTCTGCAAGGCCGCGGAATGGCCGCATGCGGCGCAATGAAATACGGCGGGGATGCGGTTGAAGACTAACTCGGCATCTTGGGCGCAGGTGTCTTTGGCGATGATGTTCCAGTAAAACTGAACGGAGTCGTCGACCACGCTGGAAAGCTGGCCGATCTTGACGCGTATCTGGGTAACGCGCGTGGCGCCGGCTGCATTGGCGTGGCGCAGCGTGATGTCGAGTAAGCTCTGGGTGATGGGCAGTTCGTGCATAATATGTTTACCTGGCGAGGACGTGTTCGCTGTGGCGCACGCCGTCGGCGGAGAGATCGTAGACCCAGAAGGGATGGGGATGCTCGCAGAAGGCCGGGACCGTGGCAAAAGTGACGCCTTTGTCGAAGAGCGGCGCTACGCCTCGGTGGTAATGCCCGCTGAGCACGAGGCGCACGGCGCCGCCGGCGATGATGGCCTCGCGCATCTCCGCCCCGTCGCCGTAGGTGTGCGGGTAGCCTTCGTTGCGTTCCGGCCAGACAATGTAATGCTGAACGTGAATCTGCGGCGGCGAGGCTTCGTCCGCCAGGACTGCTGCGAAGCGGCGGCGTTCGCCGCCTGTGCGCAGAGGGACGTTGCCCTTGCCTTCGTCGTCGAGGAACGACACGACGCGATGACCGGCTACGATGCGGTCGGCGGGCAGATGTCCGAAGAACTCGCCAAACAGCGCGGGGTGGTCGTGGTTGCCATAGACGACGGCGAGCGGGCAGGTTAGCCGTTCGAGCAGAGCCGCGATCAGCGCCAGGTCAAGGCGGGCCTGCGCCTGGGTTTCAGCGTCCGCCAGCGCGTCCAGGGGATAATCGAGCAAGTCGCCGCTAAGGACCAGTAGGTCGGGGGCCAGTGCGGTGATGCGCTCTATGGCCTGAGCAAAAAGCTCGGGCATTTCTCTGCTGAGCCGTGTGGGGATCGATGCCGTGCCGGGCAGGTGATGCCGGAGATGGAGGTCTGAAATGTGAACGATGCGGTTCAATGCTGCTTTGCCAAGCCCCTTCGCCGAACGGGCTATGCTCCTCACAAAGATGCCGGCGACACGATAGATAGGCCGCGCATCGGCAATCTGAGGCGCTTCCGATAGCGCCGGACTGTTTGACAAGCCCAATGGCGTTGTCTATACTAGCCGCTACTATAGCACAGACGCCGGGCTAAGCCCAATGCGAGCGCCAATCCTCATCATTCAATGCAGCCATTGCAGCGACGAATCATGCCGCGGCGACGCGTTTATCCCCGTACCGGACGGTATGCCGTGTACGGCAGGCGAATGCGTTGTCGCCGGTTGTGCGCGTGGCTGAGGCGGATCGGAAAGCCCTTTTCTTTTTCTTCCTATCGCAGCGTTGTTGGCAGAATCAGGAGCGCCAGATGGTAGAACATGACAGGTTGATGGAGAAGTGCCATACGGCCATGGACTTTGCAGGCCGGCAAGTGCGGGCGCTGAGCGAGGCGCACCCGGATTTCTTTCCGATGTACACGCAGGGCGGCAAGTGGCGGCACGAGGGCGAGGCGTGGACCAACTGGTGCGAAGGCTTTCTGGGCGGGCAGATGTGGATCTTGTACGGCCATACAGGGTTGCCCTATTGGCGCAGGCAGGCGGAACATTATGCGCGGCTGGTGGAGCATCGCAAGACGGACCGCACCGTACACGACCTGGGCTTTCTGTTCTGGTCGACGTGGAAGCGCTGGTACGACCTGACGCAGGACCCTGCGGTCAACGAGGTCGTAATTGAGGCAGGGCGGACGCTGGCGCTGCGCTTCAAGGAGAAGGGGCGCTATCTTCGTTCGTTTGTGGCGGATGACAGCCTGTTCATCGACATTATGATGAACGTAGGCATCATCTACTATGCGGCGCAACAGACCAGCGACCTGGAGTTGCGGCGCATTGCGGACGAGCACTGCCTGACGACGCGGCGCACGCTGGTGCGGGGGGACGGCAGCACGGCGCACGAGGGCATCTTCAACCTGGAGACGGGCGAGTTCCTGCGCCAAAGCACGCACCAGGGCTGGCGCGGCGATTCGGCCTGGGCGCGCGGCCTGACCTGGGCGTTGTACGGCTTTGGCACGGCCTATCAGTTTTCGGGGGATGCGCGCTTTTTGCAGACGGCGGAATTGTGCGCCAATTTCTACATCGAACACACGCCGCCGCACGGCGTCCCGCCCAACGATTGGGACGAGCCGTCGCCGGCGCACCCGTATGAAAGCTCGGCTGCAGCGATCGCGGCGAGCGGCCTGTTCAACCTGGCGAAATTGACGGGCGACCCGGCGCGGGCGCGGCTCTACCGTGATTATGCGCTGCAGATCCTCGACACGCTTACTGCACCTGAATTCTTGGCGAACGAGACGCCGGGCTGGGAAGGCGTGCTCAAGCACGGCATGTACCATGAGCGTAAGGGGCTGGGCGTGGACGAGAGCGTGATGTGGGGCGATTACTTCTTTCTGGAAGCCGTGAATAAGGCGCTGGGCCATGAATGAGCGGGTCGCGCTGGTGACGGGGGGGGGCCGCGGCATCGGGCGCGGCATCGCACTGGCGTTGGCACGCGCCGGGTGGGCCATGGTCATCAACTACCACAGCGCGGCGCAAGCAGCGGAGGAGGTCGCAACGGAGGCGGCTGCCTTGGGGGCGAAGGCCGCGGTCGTCCAGGCGGATGTCGGCGCAGCGGCGGACCGCGAGCGCTTGGTGCAGGCCGCGCTGGACTTGGGACCGCTGGAGTTGCTCGTCAACAACGCCGGCATGGCCCCGCGCCAACGCGCCGACCTGCTGCAGATGAGCGAGACGAGCTACGACGAGGTGATGAACGTGAACCTGCGCGGTCCATTTTTCCTGACGCAGCGCGTGGCCCACGCCATGATCCGACAGGTGCAGGCCGGCGTAGGCGGCGCGCCGAAAATCGTCAACATCGGCTCAGTCAGCGCCTATGCCAGCAGCACGAACCGGGGCGAATATTGCATCTCGAAGGCGGGCGTGGCGATGATGACCGCGCTCTTTGCGGACCGTTTGGCGGAGTACGGCATCAACGTCTACGAGATACGCCCGGGCATTATCGCCACGGACATGACGAGCGTTGTGCAGGAGAAGTATGACCGCATGATCGACGAAGGGTTGACGCCGATCCGTCGCTGGGGCCAACCGGGCGACGTGGCGCGTGCGGTGCTGGCGATCGCCGAGGGCGATTTTCCCTTCTCCACCGGCGAGGTGTTCAACGTGGACGGCGGTTTCCATTTGCGGCGTCTGTAGGCGGGGCGAGCAACCATCGTGAGCAGGAAAGGCATTCGATGAAGATTCGACGTGTGGCGGCGCTGAAGACCGCGGAGGCGTTCCGCAAGCATTTGCAGGCGATCGGCGCGGACCTGCCGTTCGACGAGGAGATGCAGCCTGGGCCGGGGGGCTCGCTGGCGCAACCGCTCGACCTGGGGAGGCGGCGCATCGGCAACCGCTTTGCCGTGCTGCCGATGGAGGGCTGGGACGG
>CAZYSJ010000123.1:0-12246 GCA_964649875.1 uncultured Caldilineaceae bacterium | reverse complement strand
CATCGGCCTACACCGCGATAGGATGAACACGGCCCACAGGCGAGAGCGCCGCCGATATGAGCGGTATACAGAAATAGCCGTCGCCACGTCGACCACCCCTTCGGCCCCGCCGGGCACAAAGAAGCGCGATTTGCCGTCTTTTGGGGAACGTAGCGGGCCTAGTCCGGCCTTTTCACCGCGGTGGGTAGCCGGCAGGTTGAAGGATTCGGCAATCCACACCGTCCATTGTCCGCCCATTGTCATACAAGCAGTGTTTGACGGCGATACTGCAGCGCCTCGGCCAGGTGCGCGGTCTGCACTTGCTCCTCGCCCGCCAGGTCGGCGATGGTGCGGGCCAGTTTGAGCACGCGGTGATAGGCGCGTGCGCTGAGGTCCATCTGCTGGGTGGCGGCGCGCATCAATCCGCGGCCGGCCTCGTCCAGCGCGCAGAACTGCTGCACCTCCGCCGGCCCCATGTCGCCGTTGACGAGCAGGTTGGGCTTGTCGAGCGGGGCGAAGCGTTCCTGTTGGCGTCGCCGTGCGCCTTCGATGCGGCGACGGATCGTGGCGGAAGTCTCGCCGCCGTCCAACGATGTGAGTTTCTGGTAAGGTACGCGCTGCACGGTCAGGTGGATATCGATGCGGTCCATGAGCGGCCCGCTGATGCGGCCCTGGTAGCGCTGGATGGCGCTCATCGAGCAGGTGCACTCGTGGCGGTCATCGCCGTAATAGCCGCAGGGACAGGGGTTCATCGCCGCGACGAGCACGAAATTCGCCGGGAAAGTGAGCGAGCCGGTGGCGCGGCTGATGGTCACTATGTGGTCCTCCAGCGGCTGGCGCAGCGTCTCCAGGTTGCGCGTGCCGAACTCCGGCAGTTCGTCCAAAAAGAGAATGCCGCGGTGCGCCAGGCTGATTTCGCCGGGACGGGGCCACCCTCCTCCGCCGACTAGCCCCGCATGGCTGATGGTGTGGTGCGGCGCGCGGAAGGGCCGCGTGCGGATTAACGGCTGGCCGCCCGGCAGCGCGTCGGCCACGGAATAGATGCGCGTGATCTCCAGCGCCTCGGCCAGGTTGAGGCGCGGCAGAATCGAGGGCAGCGCCCGCGCCAGAAGCGTCTTGCCCGCGCCTGGCGGCCCCTTCATCAGGCAGTTATGTCCCCCGGCGCACGCCACTTCCAGCGCGCGTTTGACGTGCTCCTGCCCTTTGATATCCGCGAAGTCAACCGGATAGACGATCGGCTCGTCGTCGTCGAAGCGGCGCGCGGCCGTATAGGGCGCGATGGCCGCGGCGCCGGTGAGGTGCTGCACGAGCGCGTGCAGGTTCTCGACCGGGTAGACCGTCACGCCGTTCACCAGCGCCGCTTCCGCTGCGTCGACAGCGGGCACAAACAGGGCGCGGCAGCCGTTGCGGCTGGCAAGGTCGGCCATGGGCAGCACGCCGTTGACGTGGCGCACCGCGCCGTCCAGGCTCAACTCGCCCATGATGAGCGCATCGTCCAGGTCGGCGAGAATCTGATGCGTGGCTGCGAGGATGCCGACCGCGATGGGCAGGTCGTAGGCGGGTCCTTCCTTGCGCAGGTCCGCCGGAGCCAAATTGATGGTGAGGCGGTGATTCGGGAAGAAATAGCCGCTGTTGGTGATGGCGGCGCGCACGCGTTCGCTGCTCTCGCGCACGGCGGTATCGGGCAAGCCCACCAGCGTGACGCGTTCCAGGCCGCTGGCGATGTCGACTTCCACCTGGATGGGCAGGGCGTCTAGGCCGATGACGGCGCAGCTCTGTACTTTGGCAAGCACGACGGCGGTCCTTGTCTAGAGGGTTGGGAGGACAAGTCTACCGAGATTATACCTGTGCGCCAGGAATCCGCGCAACGGCTGCGTCTTATGCTCTCATGAAGACGGCCGGCCGCTGACGGCGCAGGGAGAGGCAAGCAGAGCCGCACGATGGTCGGAGCACACGGCGACTTGCGAGCATAACAGCCGGTCGCACAAAGCAGTTTGCGGCTTCGTGCGACCGGTTCAATTCGGGGAATATGTTCTACAACTTCACGCGGCGCAGGCGCAGCGCGTTCGTCACGACGCTGATGCTGGAGAAGGCCATCGCTCCCGCCGCCAGGATGGGGTGCAACTCGCGCAGGAAGCCGGGCGCCCACGCAAACGGCGCCAAGACGCCGGCAGCGATCGGGATCAGCGCCACGTTATAACCGAAAGCCCAGGCCAGATTCTGCCTGATGTTGCGCATGGTCGCTTTGGACAGACGGATCGCCTGGGGCACGCTGCGCAAATCGCCGCGCATTAGCGTCACGTCCGCCGTTTCCATAGCGACATCCGTGCCGGTGCCGATGGCGATGCCCACGTCCGCCTGGGCCAGGGCGGGCGCGTCGTTGATGCCGTCGCCCACCATGCCCACGCGCAGCCCTTCTTCTTGTAGCTGCGCCACGAACTTGGCCTTGTCGCCGGGCAGCACCTCGGCAAAGACGCGGTCGATGCCCGCCTCTTGGGCGATGGTGCGCGCCGTCGCCTCGTTGTCGCCCGTGAGCATGACCACCGTCAGCCCCAACTCGTGCAGCGCGGCGACCGCCTCTTGCGAGCCGTCCTTGATCGTGTCCGCCATCCCGATCAGCGCGCCGGCCTGCCCGTCCACCGCCAGCCACATGGCCGTCTTAGCCTCGGCTTGCAGGCGATCCGCCTCCGGCTCCAGCCCGTTGAGGCTCGCCTGCTCGCGCGCCATCAGACGCCGGTTGCCGAGCAATATGCGATGGCCGTCCACCGTGGCGGCGATGCCGTGGCCTGGGATGCTCTCGAACGCGCTCGGCTCGCTCAGCGCCATGCCTTGCCCCCGCGCCGCGGCGATGATCGCCTCGCCGAGCGGATGTTCGGAGCCGCGCTCCGCCGAAGCGGCCAGACGCAGCAGTTCGTCGCGCGTCCACGGCGACGCGCCGCTCACCGCCAGATCGGTCATGGACGGCTCGCCGCGCGTGATCGTGCCGGTCTTGTCCAGTACGACGGCCTGCAGGCGATGCGCTTCTTCGAGCGCGGCGCTGCTCTTGAAGAGGATGCCTTGCTCCGCTCCCTTGCCCACGCCCACCATGATCGAGGTCGGCGTTGCCAGCCCCATGGCGCACGGGCAGGCGATGACCAGCACCGCGATCAGGCGCAGCAACGCCGGCACAAACCCCGCGCCCAACGCCAGCCAGACAACGAACGTCAGCAGCGCCAGGCCGATCACCGCGGGCACGAACCAGGCCGCCACGCGGTCGACCACGCGCTGGATGGGCGCGCGGCTGCCCTGGGCTTGCTCAACCAGCTTGATGATCTGGGCCAGCGCTGTTTCCTTGCCAACGCGAGTCGCCTCGAAGCGCAGGAGGCCTTGCCGGTTGATGGTAGCGCCGGTGACGCTGTCGCCGGGCTGCTTTTCTACGGGCAGGCTTTCGCCGGTGATCATGCTCTCGTCCACCGAGGAATGGCCTTCGATCACCGTGCCGTCGACCGGGATTTTCTCGCCGGGGCGCACGATCACCACGTCCCCGCGCTGCACCTCTGCGATGGGGATGTCCAGTTCGGCGCCGTCGCGCACGACGCGCGCCGTCTTGGGCTGCAGACCCATCAGCTTCTTGATCGCCTCGCTGGTGCGACCCTTGGCGCGCACCTCCAACAGCTTGCCCAGCACGATCAACGTGATGATCACCGCGGCCGTCTCGAAGTAGACGTGCACGCCCAGCGCTTCGCTGCCCAAGCTCAGCGCGATGAGCAGGGCGACGCTGTAGAAGTAGGCCACGGACGAGCCCATCGCCACCAGCACGTCCATGTTGGCGCTGCCGTTGCGCAGGCTCTTGTACGCGCCGACGTAGTAGTCCCAGCCCACGTAGAATTGAACCGGCGTCGCCAGGGCGAAGAAGAGCCAGTTGACCCACAGCGCATGCGCCCAGTGCCCCAGCAAGCCGAAGTCGCGGCCCATGCTGAGCAGGAAGAGCGGCGTCGAGAAGACCAGACCGACGATGAGTCGTTTCCATTGGTGGCGCAGTTCGGCGGCGCGCGCCGCGGCCTCGGCATCCTGCAGATCTTCGGTCGCGGCGGTTTCGACCACGTCGTAGCCCGCTTTGCGCACCGCTGCGACCAGGTCGGCATGGGTGACCGCGCCCGGCACATAGCGCACCGTCGCCTTCTCGCTGGCGTAGTTGACCGTGGCTTCGAGCACGCCGTCGACCTTGTTGAGGCGGCGCTGGATGGTGGCGGCGCAGTTGGCGCAGGTCATGCCCAGCAGCGAGAGTTCCTCGACTGCGGTAGGCACGTCGTAGCCGGCGGCCTTGACTCGCTGGATGACGCCGGAGGTCACGGCCTGCGCGCCGGCGATGGACGGGTCGAAGACCACCGTCACTTTTTCGCTGGCGTAGTTGACGGCTGCGTCGGTCACGCCCTCCACCTTTTTGCTGTTGCGTTCGACCGACGCCACGCAGTTGGCGCACGTCATGCCGATCACCGGCAGGGTGACCTGTTTTGTTTCGGCCATTCGCACCTCACTTCTCGCTCAGGGCTTGCCGTAGTGCTTGCAAACCGCGACAGATGTCAAGGGCGCAAAGCAGAGGATGCCTGTAGGAGCGGCATCCTTGCTGCTCTTGGGCTGCGCCCCGCGTTCATTCTATTTGGCGGGCGGGTAGTTGATCTCCTCCAGCAACGCCTCGATCTGCTCCCAAGTGGCGGGCTCGTTCCACTCGACCGTCACATGTTTGGTGGTCTGGTCGGCGCGAACGCTGCGCACGCCGTCCAGTTCGCCCAATTCCATTTCGATGGTGTGCGTGCAATGCCCGCAACTGATGTTGGGAACCTCGAATGTCTTGGCAGTCATATTGGCGAATTCTCCTGTATTGAATCTGAACTCTACATAACGGGTGACTCGTGACGCATGACTCGTGACGCATGACGCACATCGCCTCACAACTTGCGCGACATGTCGAACACGCTGGTAATCTCCTGCAGCATCGCCTCGCGCTCGTCGGCGTCATCCCCCTGGATGGCGGTCGTGACGCAGGTGCGCAGGTGGTTGTCCAGCACCATCGTGCTGATCTTGCTCAACGCGGCCTGCACGGCTTGGATCTGGCGGATGACGTCGATACAATAAGCGTCGTCCTGCACCATGCGCTCGATGCCCTTGATGTGCCCGCCTGCGCTGGCGAGTCGTCTTGCTACAGCCTGTTTGGTTGCGTCGTCCATGTCGGCCTCTCTTTGTTTTACCCATCCCCCCTGGGGGGGGTATAAGGGCATTGTCGCATAGGCCCGTTTGGTTGTCAAGTACGCGATAGGCGCGGGGTGTCGGACGCCGTTCTTTTGGCGGCGCATCTCGTGGTACACTATTGCTAGAACCATGTAGGGGGAGAACCCGTGAGTAAAAAGCTAGTCCGCGCCCAGTTCGGCGCACATGCCGCCGCCTATGCCACGAGCGCAGTCCACGCCAAGGGCGCCAGTCTGGGCCGCCTGGTCGAGTTGGTCGCGCCGCAGCCGGGCTGGCGCGTGCTCGACGTCGCCGCCGCCGCCGGGCATACGGCCTTCGCCTTGGCGTCGCACGTCGCCCATGTCGTCGCTACGGACATCACGCCGGAGATGCTGCCCGTCGCCGCCAAGTTGGCCGCGGAGAAAGGCGTCGACAACGTGACGCTGCAGACGGCGGACGCCGAGGATTTGCCCTTCGCCGACGCCGAGTTCGACCTGGTGACCTGCCGCATCGCGCCGCACCACTTTCCGCACGTAGATCGCTTCGTGGCGGAGGCGGCGCGCGTTCTGCGCGGGGACGGCCTCCTCGCCGTGGTCGATAACGTCGTGCCGGAGGGTGACGCAGGCGAGTATGTCAACCGCTTCGAGAAGCTGCGCGACCCCAGCCACCACCGCGCCCTCAGCCTGGACGAGTGGCGCACAGCCTTTTCCGCGGCCGGCTTGCGCGTGCTCCATGCCGAGACCGCCCCCAAGCGCATGGCGTTCCAGCCCTGGGCCGAGCGCATGGGCGCTTCCGCCGAGACGATTTCCGTGCTGCGCGGCATGTTGCTTGACGCGCCGCCCGCCGTTGCCGCCTATTTCCAGCCCGTGGAAGACGCAGGCGAACTTGCCTTCCACTTGACCGAAGCCATCCTCATCAGCCGTAAACCGGAGTAGACGCCATGCCGCCGCCCATCGCCGTACCCGTCGCATTCCGCATCATCGCCCACCGTGGGGCTTCGGCCTATGCGCCGGAGAACACCGCGCCCGCCTTTCGCCTTGCCGCGGCGATGGGCGTAGACGAGGTGGAACTGGACGCGCAACTTGCCGCTGACGGTGAGATCGCCCTCTGTCACGACCGCGACCTGACACGCTATGGGCACGGCGCGCGCGTCGTCGAGGAGATGTCTTGGCCGGAGTTGTCGGCGCTGGATATGGGCGCGTGGTTTTCGCCCTACCTCTTCGGCGGCGAGCGCATGTTGCGCCTCGAAGACCTCTTCGCGCTCTTTGGCGACCAACTGACCTACCACATAGAGATCAAGGGCGCGGCGGCGGACCTGCCCGCCGCGGTCCACGCCGCCATCCAGCGCCACGGTTTGGCGGAGCGCTGCATCGTCACGTCGTTTTCCGCCGATGCGCTGGGGGCCATGCGCGCGATCGACCGCAACCTGCGTCTGGGTTGGCTGGTGAGGGAGATCGACGCGGGCGCACTGGCGCAGGCGCGCGATCTCGGCCTGTTCCAGCTTTGCCCGGCGGCGGAAACGGTCACCGCACAGCAGGTTGCGCAGGCGCGGGACGTGACGCCGGAAGTGCGCGCCTGGGGCCTGAGCGGTCGTACGGCACGCGGCGAGTGCGGCGAGGTGCTCGCCCTGATCGAGCGCGTGTTGGCCGCCGGCTGCGACGGCATGACGATCAACTGGCCGGACTGGGTGACTCACTAAATCGCCCGCCGGATGACGGGGGAGATAGCTATGCACGCCGCGAATTCGTTTTGTTTGCCGGCGCCGCGCCGCATAGCCGGCGCGCTGCTGTTGTGTGTATTGCTCTTGGCGGCATGTCGGGCCGCCCCTGCCGAGGCGCCGACGCCTGAAGTCGCAACCGCGCCGCCCGTGGCGGAAAGCGCAACCGCGCCCGCCCCGACAACTGCGCCCGCCGAACCTACGGAGCCTGCCGCCGCTGAGGTCCCTCCGACGGAGCCCGCGCCTGCGACATCGCTCGCGGAGAATGCTGCCCTCGTCACGGCCCTCTCTCAAGAGATCGACGCGCTGGCCGAAGCGCAGAACTTCAGCGGCGCGGTGTTGGTCGCGCGTGACGGCGAGACGCTCTTCAGCAAGGGCTTCGGCTACGCCGACCGCGCCGCTCAACTGCCTAACACGCCCCAAACGCGCTTCCGCATCGGTTCGCTCACCAAGCCCTTCACCGCCGCGGCTGTGCTGATGTTGCAGGCGCGCGGCCTGCTGGACGTGCAAGACTCGATCTGCGCCTACCTGGACGATTGCCCGGACGCTTGGCAGCCGGTCACGCTTCACCACCTGCTGGCGCATACGAGCGGCATCCCTGACTTCACGCGCTTCTCCGACTACGAGCGGACGAAGGGACTGCCCTCTACGCCGGCGCAGACCATCGACCGCTTCCGTGATGCGCCTCTCGACTTTGCACCCGGCGAAAAATGGAGTTATTCCAACTCCGGCTACATCCTGCTGGGAAGCGTCGTCGAGCAGGCGTCGGGGCAGCGCTATGCCGACTTCGTGCAGGCCAATATCTTCGACCCGCTGGGCATGGTCGACAGCGGCTACGACCGCGACGGCTCCGGCCTAGCCGCGGGGTACGCGGGCGTCCGCCAGGCTGATGCCCTCGACATGTCCATCCCCTATGCGGCGGGCGCGCTCTATTCCACCGTCGAGGACTTGCTGCGGTGGGATCGCGGTCTGGATGCCGGCCTTCTGCTGCCCGAAGAGGTGCAGGCGGCCATGTTCACGGCGGCCGCGCCCATCCCCGACAGCGGCGGCATGGGCTACGGCTATGGGTGGGAGGTTGGCGAGGAATACGGCCAGCCCATCGTGAGCCACATGGGCGGCATCGAGGGCTTCAGCGCGGGCATCATGCGTCTACTGGACGACCATACGCTGATCGTCGTGCTCAGCAACGATCAGCAAACCAACCCGCGCGCGTTCAGCCGGGCGATACTTCAGGCGTTGTACGCAGACCCGCAATAATCGACCGCAGCCCGAGGTGCGCGGTTGCTTTGGGCTGCCGCAGCCAACCGCGGCTATCAAAGCTGCAACAGCGCCGCCGAGTCCCGGTCGAGGTAGAGCCGGGCGCGGTCCACGCGGCGCAGGATGGAGCCGGGCCGGTCTTCGCTCACCGGTTCGGTCAGGCAGGCGCGCACCGCCTTTGCCTTGCGCGCCTCGGGCACGATGGCGAGGATGCGCTGTGCGGCCAACAGCGCGGGAATCGTCAACGTGATGGCGTGCGTCGGGACTTCCGCCAGACTGCTGAAATGGCCCTCGCCCACCTGCTGGCGGCGGCTCACCTCAGCCAGGCGGACCAGCTTGACCCACGCCGGGTCGTCGAATAGGGCGTAGGGCGGGTCGTTGAAGGCCAGGTGGCCGTTCTCGCCGAAGCCCAGCGCGACCAGGTCGGCGGGATAGCGGCGCAACAAGGCCGCGTATTCCTGGCACGTCTGCTCGATATCCGCCGGGCGGCTGGGCAGCGGGTGGAAGGCCGCGGGCTGCACGTGGCCAACGAAATGCCGGCGGAGGTAACGCGGAAAGCTGGCCGGGTGTTCGGGGTCGATGCCGACATATTCGTCCATGTGGAAGATGCGCACGCGCGGCCACTCGATGCCGTCCAATTCGCGCAGGGCGTGGAGAAAGGCGAGTTGTGAGTTGCCCGTGGCGAGAATCAGGTTGGCCTCGCCGCGGGCGTCGACGGCGTCAATGAGGATGGCGCGTGCGTCGTGCGCCGCGGCTAGGCCGAGTTCCTCTTTTGTGCGAAATACGACCACAGGCAGTTTGTCTACCCGGCCCGTTGCGAGCGGCTGCGGCGCGGAGACAGCGTCCATTGATTTCCCTCAGCTTGTGTCGTTGTGTGTAGGTTGTGCCGGCTAAACTGACGGCGGGCGATCTTTGGCTTCGCGTCTGCGACGGCGCGCGGACCAGGCATCGATGAACTTCATGCCGCGCAGCACGGCCAGCACAAACACGGTGGCCCCCACCGCCAGCACGTATTGCGAGAGGGCGACGCTCACGCCGACCGCCGCGGCGAAGAGCATGGCCGCGGCGGTGGTCAGCCCCTCTACGTGGTTTTGTCCGCGCGTGCGGATGATGGAGCCGGCCCCCAGAAAGCTGACGCCGGTGATCACGGCTTCGATGATGCGGATGGGGTCGGTGCGAATCTCGGCGCTGACGCCGGCGAAGGAGGCCACGACGATATTGCCAAGGCCCACCAGAAAAGCCGACGCCGCGGCCACCAGCATATGCGTGCGCAGCCCTGCGGACTTGCGATGCAACTCGCGCTCAAAGCCGATGATGCCGCCCAACAGCGCGGCCAAGATGATATCGGCGAGCATCTGTAACTGAACTTGATAATCCATCACGGTGGATCGCCTTTCATGTGTAATCCGGCAACCCGAACGAGAAAAGCCTCCCTGCTAAGCAAGCGGTGTAATTGCCTAGCGTCTGTCATTCTGAAGCGAGCGTTAGCGAGCTGAAGAATCTCGTTGGTTCAGCGGTAGAGATGTTTCGCTCCGCTCAACATGACATCGTGCGTATTTGGCGATCAGACCGCTTAGCGCAGTTTCTTGTAGTAGTTGATCAGCCCGTTTGTCGATGCGTCATGGCCGGCGACCGGCTCGTCGCCCTCAAGCTCCGGCAGGATGGCCTGCGCCAGTACCTTGCCGAGCTCCACGCCCATCTGATCAAACGAGTTGATGCCCCAGATCGCTCCCTGCACGAAGATCTTGTGCTCGTACAGTGCGATCAGCGAGCCGAGCGTCTGCGGCGTCAGCTTACGGTAAAGGAACGAATTGGTCGGCCTGTTGCCGGGGAAGGTCTTGGCCGCGACCAGGATTTCCAGCCGCTCGCCGCCGACGCCCTGCGCCGCTAGCTCCGCCCGCACCTCGTCTGGCGTCTTGCCCTTCATCAGCGCTTCGGTCTGCGCGAAGTAGTTGGAGATCAGGATGGGGTGGTGCTTGCCGAGCGGGTTGTGGCTCTGGGCTGCTGCCAGAAAATCGCAGGGGATCAACTTTGTGCCCTGGTGGATGAGCTGGTAGAAGGCGTGCTGGCCATTGGTGCCCGGCTGGCCCCAGATCACCGGCCCGGTGCTGTAGTCCGTCCATTGGCCGTTCTTGGTGACGGCTTTGCCGTTGCTCTCCATGTCGCCTTGCTGGAAGTAGTCGGCGAAGCGGGCCAGGTACTGGTCATAGGGCAGGATGGCGTGGGTTTCGGCGCCGAAGAAGTTGTTGTACCAGATGCCGAGCAGCGCCATGATCGCAGGGATGTTCTGCTCGAAGGGCGTCGTGCGGAAGTATTCGTCGACGCGGTGCGCTCCCTCCAGCATCTCCTCGTAGCGGTCCATGCCGACGGCGATCGCCAACGATAGCCCGATGGCGGACCAGAGCGAATAGCGCCCGCCGACCCAATCCCAGAACTCGAACATATTGTCCGGGTCAATGCCGAAGCTGCGCACCGCGGCTTCGTTGGTCGAGAGGGCGACGAAGTGCTTGGCGATGTGCGCCTCATCCTGCGCCGCTTCCAGGAACCAGGCGCGGGCCGTGTGTGCGTTGGTCATGGTCTCCTGGGTAGTGAAGGTTTTGGACGCGACGAGGAAGAGCGTCGTCTGCGGCTGAACGACCTTCAGCGTCTCGGCGATGTCTGTGCCGTCCACGTTAGACACGAAGTGCGTGCGCAGGTCCGCGCGGCAATAGGGCGTCAGCGCGGTCGTCGCCATCTTCGGCCCCAGGTCCGAGCCGCCGATGCCGATGTTGACGACGTCGGTGATGCGCTCGCCGCTGTAGCCGCGCCATTCGCCCGTGCGCACGGCTTGGCTGAAGCGGCGCATCTTCGCCAGCACGCGGTTGACGTCGGGCATCACGTCTTGCCCGTCCACCAGGATGGGCCGGTTGCTGCGGTTGCGCAGCGCCACATGGAGCACGGCGCGGTTCTCGGTCGTGTTGATCTTGTCGCCGCGGAACATGGCGTCGATCTGCGCCTGAAGGTCGACGGCGCGGGCCAGGTCGGTCAGCAGGGCCATTGTCTGCTCGGTGATGCGGTTCTTCGAGTAGTCGAACAGGATGTCGTCGAAGCGCAGCGAGAAGCGGTCAAAGCGGGACGCATCCTGCGCAAAGAGGTCCCGCATGTGGACGCCTTCCATCTCCTGCCGATGCTGGAGCAGCGCCTGCCATTGCGGCCGTGAGGTAAGCTTCATGTCGAGGGTCTCCTATTTCGATGTGCTGTGCATGTTTGCCGGCGAGGACTGCCTGAGCGGTTGTTCCATGTAGAACAGCCGCACCCGCTTGCTGCCCACGCTGATGCGGCTGCTTTCGCCGGTCAGCGTGAAGCCCGCCTTCTGAAAGAACAAGAGCGCACCCGGGTTGAACTGCTCCACGCCGAGCCGCACCGTATGGATGCCGGCAGCCTCCGCCAGCCAGGGGACGAGCAGCCGCCATGCCTGTAGGCCTACGCCCTGGCGCTGATAGCGCCCCGCCACCATGAGCATGCCCAGGTAGGCTATGCGCTCTTCAGGCCAGTGCAGCCGGAAATCCGCCAGGCCGATCAACTCGCCGCCGGCCTGTGCATTGGCGGGGTCGATGCGGCGGATGATGCCCAAGAGATAGCGGCCCGGCGTCTGCGCCGCCTCTTGCAGGTCGCGGGCAGCTTGGCCTGCCGGCGCGGTAGGCAGTCCGTACATCTCCCAATAGCGCGGCGTCGCCTGGTAGACCGCTTGCAGCGCTGCGGCGTGGTCTTCGGCGTTGAGCGGGGCCAGCGAGATGATCGGCGTCATGTCTCGCCTACAGTTCACAGCGGAAGCGCGCGGCAGAGGCGCGCCTAGGCTTCCGGCTTTGGCGGCGGGGCCAGGGACTCGGTCATGGCGCGCAGGGCGCGGACCTCCGTCTGCGATTCTTGTAGATCCGTTTCCAGTCGTTCGAGCTTCTCACGCTCCACGCGCACAAAGCGCGTGTAGGGCGCAATCGCCTCGCGCAGTCGCTGCACGCTGTCGCCCAGCTCCTTGTCGAACTGGCGCTGCAAGGCGGCGTCGAGCTGGGCGCGCAGATCGTTGATATTGTCGCGCAGGTCCAGCTTGA
>CAZYSJ010000122.1:0-12397 GCA_964649875.1 uncultured Caldilineaceae bacterium | reverse complement strand
CCCTCGCCCTGATCCGCTCTTCACCCTGACTTTTGAGAAGCCCTGGTTCACAACCTCGTTTCGTTGACAGACCTCTGGTTTTTCTGTAAAATCGAGAAACGACTCTGGAGACTGCAGGGGCTGCGAAGAACTGGCGAGTCCGAGAGCTGAAATTCGGCAGAGACGACCTTGATTTTCGGAGAGGTTGGCTCTGCCATCCGTTTGCCGGAAGCAGGTTGGCATGAAACCTCTACTTCAGTGCAATGCCGGCGCAGCACCCCCACGCCCCAACCATGTGAGTTTGGTCAGACGCCGGCGCCGCCTGCGTTCTTCCGGCCAACAACTAGACCATTGACGCTGTTGTAGGAGGACTAATGACAACGTTCCGCACAGACCAGATCCGAAATGTCGCCCTGCTCGGTCACGGCGGTTCCGGGAAAACCTCGCTCACCGAGACTTTGCTCTTCCGGACAAAGGCGATCACGCGTATGGGGCGCATCGAGGACGGGTCGACTGTCTCTGACTGGGATCCGGAGGAACACCGGCGCGGCATTTCGATCAACGTCTCAGTTGTTCCCGTCGAATACCAGAAACACAAAATCAACTTCCTCGACACGCCCGGATATTTGGACTTCGTCAGCGAGGTGGTCAGCGGGCTGCACGCCGCCGAAGCCGGCTTGCTGCTGATCGACGCCGTCGCCGGGTCCGAAGTCGGCGCCGAACTCGCCTGGGACCGGCTCACGGCGCTCAACAAGCCGCGGCTCATCTTCGTCAACAAGATGGACCGCGAGAACGCCAACTTCCAGAAAGCGGTCGATTCCCTGCGCGAAACCCTGACCGGCTCAACCATTTTGCCGCTGCAACTGCCTATCGGCGAAGCCGAGAACCTGAAAGGCGTCGTGAGCCTCGTCTCCATGAAAGCCTACATTGGCGCGGAGGGTAAAGAGGCGCCGATCCCCGCCGACATGCTCGAAGAAGTCGAAGCGGCGCGTTTAGCTATGATCGAGGCCGCGGCCGAGACGGACGACGAACTGGTCATGAAGTACCTCGAGGGTGAAGAACTCACCGAAGAGGAAATCCGCCACGGGCTGCACCAGGGCGTAAAGAACTGCACGATCACGCCCGTCTACTGCGGCTCAGCCACTGCCGATATCGGCCTCGACCGCTTACTCCACGCCCTGCTGCGCTATGTTCCTGTGCCGAATGAGCGAGCCGTTACCGCAAACAAGGGAGACGAGACGGTCGAGCTGTCCAACGATCCGGCCGGTCCCGTTGCGCTCCAGGCCTTCAAAACGATCATCGACCGCTACGTCGGACGCATGAACTACGTCCGCAGCTTCTCCGGCACGCTCAAGAAGGACGACCGCCTGGTCAATGCGCGCACCGGAACCGAAGACCGCATCGCCAACCTCTTCACCGTGCGCGGCAAGGAACTCATCGCCGCCGACGAACTGGTTGCCGGCGATATCGGCGTCGTCACCAAGCTCGAAGACGTGCTCACCGGCGATACGCTCACCGCGCCGGGAAGCGGCCTCACGCTGCCTGCACCGGAGTACCCGCAACCGCTGTACGGCGTCGCCGTCTCTCCGGCGACAAAGGCCGACAGCGCCAAAATGGGCCAATCGCTGGCGTCGTTGACCGAGGAAGACCCCACCCTGCGCGTCGAGTATGTAACCGCCACCAAGCAAAACGTGCTGCAAGGCATGGGCGAAAGCCATATCGACGTCGCCGTGCGGCGCCTGGAGCAGAAGTTCGGCGTCAAGGTCGAGACAGCCATTCCGAAGGTCGCCTACCAAGAGACGGTCAGCCGCACCGCATCGGCCCAGTACCGACACAAAAAGCAGACCGGCGGCGCAGGACAATTTGCCGAGGTTCACATGCGCGTCGAGCCGCTGGAAAGCGGCGAGGGCTTCCAGTACGTCAGCGAAGTCTTCGGCGGCGCCATTAGCTCGGTCTTCCTGCCCTCCATCGAAAAAGGCGTGCGCTCGGTGATGGAGCAGGGCGTGATCGCCGGCTACCCCGTCGTCGACGTCAAGGCAATCGTCTTTGACGGCAAAGAGCACCCGGTCGACTCAAAGGATATCGCCTTCCAGACCGCGGGCCGCGAAGTGTTCAAGCTGGCCATGCAGCAAGCCAACCCCGTCCTGCTGGAGCCGGTGTACCGCCTCGAGGTGACGGTCCCCGACGAGTACATGGGCGACATCATGAGCGACTTCAACACCCGTCGCGGTCGCGTGTTGGGCATGGAGCAGAAGGGCAATCGCACCGTCGTGCGCGCCTTGGTGCCCCAGTCGGAAATCCTGCGCTACGGCACAGACCTGCGCTCGATGACCCAGGGACGCGGCCTTTACACCATGGAATTCGACCACTACGAGTCGGTGCCGAAGCATCTCGCCGACGAGATCGTAGCCCAGAGTAAGCTGGAAGAAGCTGAAGCCTAACCCGTCCGCTAAGCAGCAACAAGCCGGCGCAGATTGCGCCGGCTTGTTTTTTGTCTCCCCGCTGAGCGCGTATTAGTCCTCGACCAAGCCCTGACGCAATACCGCCAGTTCTGCGGTGACGCGCTGGAACTCCTCGCGGATGGCAGAGACCTGCCTTGCGATATCCATCGGCGGGCCGAAGCCGCGCAGATAGCTCTCCAGATCGGCGCAGAGTTGCGAGAGCGTCTGCGCGCCGACGCTGCCGCTGCTCGATTTGAGGCTGTGAACCGGACGCACCATCCGCTCGGTGTCATTATCCGCTGCAGCCGGCTCAATCTCCTCCAACAGCGCAAGCGCTTCCTGCTGGTAGGTGTCCACAATGTCCACGACCACCTCGGGCATGTCGGGCCCGATCATCTCCACCAGCGCAGCAAACCCGTCCGGGTCAATCGCCGGTCGCCCCGTTTTGCCCTGTTCCTCACTCACCGCCGGTTCCTCCTCATCGTTATGCGATCCGAGACAATTGCACATCACGCCAATAAATAACTGCGCATCCCAAAACTTGCATCCATGCACTGCATCGTTGTTACGCCAGTCTACACTGGGCTCGCAGTTCCTAACCAAGCCAAGTTGCCGTATTGCCCATGCACAGCAGGGCGTTCCGTTCCCCCGATTTTGATCCCCGCTCCAATCTGCGTATAATGGCAACGTGTTGAGCCGGCGGCCCGTCGTCGGCTAATTTTATTGCCGTTCGATAAGGGACCCAGGCAATTCTGCATGCGCTTCGCGATCATCCTGCTGCACGGCATCTATATCGTTTGTGTGTTGGGCCTCGCCCTGTATGGTTTCCAGGCGTTCTGGCTGACACGGCAATATCTGCGCAGCTCCCATACTCGACAGCGCCCCGCCAAGCCGCACAGATGGCCGGCTGTCGCGGTGCAACTTCCTATCTACAACGAGCGGCACGTAGCCGAGCGCATTATCCGCGCCTGCTGCCGCCTGGACTACCCGCGTGATCGCCTGCTGATCCAGGTGCTCGACGATTCGGACGACGCCACATCCGCCCTGATCAACCGAGCTGCGTTGCAGGCGCAAGAAGAAGGCGTCCGTATCGAAGTCGTGCGCCGGCCTACACGGCAAGGCTACAAAGCCGGCGCCCTGGCCTATGCGCTGGCCAAGACCGACGCCGAGTTCATTGCCGTCTTCGACGCGGATTTCGAGCCGCCGCCGAATTTCTTGCAGCGTACTGTGCCACAACTGCTCGGTTCTGGCAACGCTGACATCGGTTTCGTACAGGCGCGCTGGGCGCATCTCAATCGCGACGCCTCTTTTCTCACGCGCAGTCAAGCGCTGGCGCTGGATGGCCACTTCGTGGTCGAGCAGGGCGGACGCCAGGCCGCAGGCTACGCCTTCGGCTTCAACGGCTCCGCCGGCATCTGGCGACGCGCCTGCATCCAAGACCCGTCCGTCGGCGGCTGGCAGACCGATACGCTGTGCGAAGACCTGGACCTCAGCTACCGCGCCCAGCTTGCGGGCTGGCGCGGCGCCTATATAGACGACGTAGATGCGCCCGCAGAGATACCGCCGCAACTGCTCGCCTTCAAACGGCAGCAGTACCGTTGGGCCAAAGGCAGCATCCAAACGCTGCGCAAACTCGGCCGCCGCGTTTGGGCCGGGCCGTGGCCTGTCATGAAGCGTGCGTTGGGCCTGCTCCATCTGAGCAGCTATCTGGTTCACCCGCTCCTGCTCGGCCTGCTTCTCGTCACCTTGCCGCTCGCCGCGGCCGGCGCTGACCCGGCGGCGCCGCTCGCTTTTCTCAGTATCGCTTCATTCGGCCCGCCTTTTCTCTATGCCGTTGCGCAACGCCGCCTCAATCCGTCGCGTTGGCTCCGAAATTGGGCCTGCCTGCCGCTGCTCATGCTCTTGGGCGCAGGGCTAAGCTTAAACAACACGCTCGCCGTGTTCCAGGGGCTTTTCGGCCGCGAGGGCGAATTCATGCGCACGCCCAAGTTCGATGCTGCGCAAGACGCAGGCGCATGGCAGCGCAGCGCCTATCGGCTGCGACTCCAGCCGGTCGTCTTTGGCGAAGCGGCATTCACGATCTATGCGCTGATTGCCGCGGGGCTCTTGGCCGCATCCGGCAAATGGGGCAGCGTGCCTTTTGTCTTGCTCTACGCGCTCGGCTTCGGCTTGACGGCGGGGATCGGGCTGGGGCAAGCCTCGCAGGCGTGGTTGGTCAACCGGCGTCGCAAACGCAGCCGCATGTCGGAACAAGGATCACCGGCCTAGACGTTGCAACAGCGCAAGGTTGCCTTGCAAAGGGCGCTCGCCTCTTGCAAGGCGCAACGAGAGGAATGACCGACGCGGCAGGCGGGCAGCGAAGGTGATTTTGTCATCGCATCTCCCGCCTGTAAAATAACGGTAACCTGTGCAAGAGCGCGGATCATTGACGGCATGGCCGTTCATATAGAGGAGCAAAACTCATGGCTGAAAGAATGGCCGACAACACATGGCAGGAAAATCCGGCGGACATCATCGTGATCGCCAATCGATCCGCCAACAATTTCATCTTGGAACTGCCCAGCGGCCGTTACCGGCTCGACGCAGGCCGCAAGATGCGCACGCTCAAATCGATCATGAACATTGCGCAGGTCAAGCAATTGGTAGATCAGGGCGATCTCGTCGTCGAAGCATAGGCTGCGCGTCGCCGCCCTAGGCGACCGCCCGCCCTGCTAGAGAACGGTCGACATACCATGCCAACGCTTCTGCTCATCGATGGGCACTCCCAGGCGTATAGAGCGTTTTTCGGCGTCAAGACGCCGCTTTCTACGCGCAGCGGCGAGCCGACGACCGCCGTCTTCGGCTTCGTGCGCAAGTTCCTCAGCGTGCTGCGCGAATATAAGCCCGATCAGGTCGCCGTCGCCTTCGACGCCGGGGACACCTGGCGGCACGCCGAATTCGAGCCGTACAAGGCAACGCGCGATGCCATGCCCGACGAGATGCGCACACAGATGGCGCGCATCCAACAGTTCCTGGAAGCGTTCCACGTACCGGTCGTCACCTATCCCGACTACGAGGCGGATGACGTGCTGGGCACGCTTGCCCGCCGCGCCGCCGAAGAGGGCGTCGACGTCCTCATCCTGACCGGCGACCGCGACATGTTCCAGCTTGTCGACGACCGCATCCGCATCCTCTACACGCGCGGCGGCCCAAACCCCGACACCGTGGTCTACGGCCGGGACGAGGTGCGCGAGCGATATAACCTAGCGCCGGAGCAGTTCGTCGATTTCAAGGCTCTGATCGGCGATTCTTCCGACAATATTCCCGGCGTGCAGGGCGTTGGCGAAAAAACCGCAGCCAAGTTCCTTGCGCAGTACGAGGACATCGACAACCTCTACCGCCACATCGACGACGTATCGGGGCCCAAGACGCGCCAGAACCTCGTCGACGCCAAAGAGGATGTGGCGCGCAACCGCCGCCTTATGAGCATCGTCACCGATCTAGACTTGGAATATGACCCGGAACGCTTCAGTCTGGCGGATTACGACCGCGATGCCGTACTCGATTTCTTCCAGGAATTAGAATTCCGCAGCCTAGCCCGCGAACTGCCGCAGTCCCCAGCCGGCGAGGGGGTGGAGGCTGAAGACGCTGCCGTCAGCGAGACCGGCCAGATTTCACTCTTTCCCGGCGCAGAGGCCGGCTCAAGTCAAGCGCCTGTAGACAACCCATACCTCTGCGTGCAGGATGAAGAAACGCTAGAAGACGTCTTGCAAAAGCTCGCCGAGTCCGAATGGCTCAGCTTTGACGTCGAGACCACCAGCACCGACGCCATGAGCGCCACGCTCGTCGGTCTCGGCGTGGCGTGGGCCCCCGGCGAAGCGGCCTATTTCCCCGTCGGCCATGCCCAGGGCGAACAGCTTGACTGGGAACCGCTGCGCGCCAAACTTCAGCCCGCCTTCGCGGACCCGGAACGCAAGAAGCTGGCGCACAACGCCAAATACGACCTCACGGTCTGCCGGCGCTATGGCCTGGAGATCGCCGCCCCCATCCACGACACCATGAACATGGCCTGGGTGCTCGACCCCGGCAGGCGCGACCTGGGGTTGAAGGCGCAAGCCGCGGCTGAGCTCGGCTGGCAGATGACCGAGATCGCAGAGCTAATCGGCTCCGGTCGCAAGCAGATCACGATGGATGCGGTTCCCATCGACCAGGCCGCAGCCTACTGTGGGGCCGATGTGGACGCCACGCTCCAACTCTACCCGCGCCTAGAGAAGCAGCTCCACGACCAGGGCTTGTGGAAGCTGTATGAAGACCTGGAACTGCCGCTTGTCCCCGTGCTGACGCAGATGGAGATGAACGGCGTGTTGCTCGACATCCCGTTTCTGGAAGAAATGTCGGAGCAGCTCGCCCAACGCCTTGCAGAGTTAGAGCGGGAACTCTTTGCGCTTGTCGGCCATGAGTTCAATCTGCGCAGCACGCAGCAGCTCAGCCAGGTCCTCTTCGACGAGATGGACTTCCCTGCCAAGGGGCTGAAGCGCACCGCCTCCGGCCATTACAGCACAGCCGTGTCTACGCTGGAACAGCTTGCGGCGGCGTCCGACGAGTTGGACAACCGGCAAGTGCGCGTGCTGGAGATCATCTTCGAGCAGCGCCAACTAGAGAAACTGCGCGGCACCTATGTCGACGCCCTGCCCGCGCTGGTCAATGCCGAGACGGGCCGCGTGCATACCAGCTTCAACCAGACGGGCACTTCCACCGGACGCATCAGCAGCAGCGACCCCAACCTGCAGAACATCCCCATCCGCACTGAGATCGGCAGGCAAATCCGCCGCGCCTTTGTGGCGCCGCCGGAGTGGGTGCTGCTCTCCGCCGACTATAGCCAGGTGGAGCTGCGCGTGCTGGCGCACGTAGCCGGCGAAGAGTCGCTGATAGAGTCTTTCCGCGCCGACCAAGACATTCACGCCGCCACCGCCTCGCGGCTATTCAACACGCCCATCGACCAGGTAGACCGCAGCCAGCGCGGCTTGGCAAAGACCATTAACTTCGCCACCATCTATGGCGTCAGCGAGTTCGGCCTCAGCAGCCGAACCGAGATGAGCCGCGCCGAGGCGCGCCAGTTCCTCGACCAGTATTTCGAGACGTACCCGCGCATCCGCGAATACATCTCCTCGACCATTCGCAAGGCCACAGAAGAAGGCTATGTCGAGACGCTGCTTGGCCGTAAGCGCTACTTCCCCGAACTGGGCAACCGGCGTCTGCCCTACAACCAGCGGCAAGCCGTCGAACGCGCCGCCATCAACGCGCCCATTCAAGGCGCGGCCGCGGATATCATGAAGATCGCCATGATCCGCCTGCACGACAGGCTTCAAGAGGCCGGTCATCAGGCGCGCGTACTTCTGCAAGTGCACGACGAACTCGTGCTCGAACTGCCCAAGACGGAGCTGGAGACGGTAGCGGCCCTCGTGCGCGAGGTAATGGAGAACGCCTACGAACTTGTCGTGCCGCTCAAGGTCGATGTCGAGGCCGGGCCAAACTGGTACGACATGGATCCGATTTCCAACACATAGAACCTTCGGGAAATCCCCCATTTCCGCGAAAGCAACCCAAACGGTTAAGCTGACAGAGAGACGCACATGCTGATCGATACCCTGCAAGAGCTGTTTACCCAGGCCATCGTCGCGGCCCAAGCAAAAGGCGACCTGCCGGCGTTCGACATGCCGCCCGTCGAAGTCGCCCATCCCAAACAGGAAGGCCACGGCGACTACAGCGCCAATGTGGCGCTGGTGGCGGCGTCGGCCATTCGCCAAGCGACCGGCGACAAGGTCAACCCGCGCCAATTAGCCCAAGCCATTCTCGACAACCTGCCTGCTGCAGACCTGATCGGCGCGGCCGAATTGGCGGGGCCAGGGTTCATCAACATTCGCCTCAGCGACCGTTGGCTGCAAAACCAGGTCCTCACCATCCTAGAGGCGGGCGACCGCTTCGGCAACATCGCCGTCGGCCAAGGCCAACGCTGGCAGGTGGAGTACGTCAGCGCCAACCCGACCGGCCCGATCCATTACGGCGGCGCGCGCAACGCCGCATTGGGCGACGGTCTCGCCAAC
This sequence comes from uncultured Caldilineaceae bacterium, assembly GCA_964649875.1. Taxonomy (GTDB): domain Bacteria; phylum Chloroflexota; class Anaerolineae; order Caldilineales; family Caldilineaceae; genus JASGTU01. Next base: position 3,894 of record CAZYSJ010000122.1, on the reverse strand, counting down.
GTGCTCGAAGCAGCCGGCTATGACGTACAGCGCGAGTTTTATGTCAACGACGCCGGCAATCAATTCGGCTACTTCATCGAAAGCCTCTACGCCCGCTACGCCGAACTGCTCGGCCAGCCCGTACCCTTCCCGGAGAACGGCTACCCCGGCGAGTACATGATCGACTACGCGCGCCGGGTCGTAGACGAGTACGGCGACAAGTTCCTGCGCATGGACAAGGAGGCTGCACTCGCCGAACTGCGCGAGATCGCGCGCAAGCTGGTCGTGGTCATGCTGAGAGCCGAGTTGGATCGCATCGGCGTCCAATTCGACAACTGGTACAGCGAGCAGACGCTCTATGACAACGGACTGGTCGAACAAGCGCTGTCTCACCTCGACGCACGCGGCGAGCTAGTGCGCCGCGACGGCGCCGTCTGGTTCCAGGCCAGCAAATACCCGAAGAACGACAAGGACGAAGTGGTGGTGCGCTCTAACGGCATCCCCACCTATTTCGCCAGCGATATCGCCTACCACTACGACAAGTTCCTCGTACGCAAATTCGACCGCGTGGTCAACGTCTGGGGCGTCGACCACCAAGGCCATGTGCCGCGCATGGCGGCCATGATGCAAGCCTTCGGCCTCGACCCCGACCGCCTGGTCATCCTCATGTACGACCTGGTGAAGCTGGTGCGCGACGGCGTGGAGGTCAAGCTCAGCAAGCGCGCAGGCAATCTGCTGACCATCAGCGACGTGGCGGATGAGGTCGGCGCCGACGCGCTGCGCTTCAACTTGCTCACGCGCAGCCCGGAGAGCGTCATCGAATTCGACCTCGACTTGGCCGTGGCGCAGACCAACGAAAACCCCGTCTACTACGTGCAATACAGCCACGCCCGCATCTGCTCCATTCTGGCGCGCGCCGCAGAGGCCGGCTTCGACATAGAGCACGACGGCGAGCATGACGCAACGCTCCTCGCCCTGCTCGAACATCCGTCCGAGCTTGCCCTGCTGCGCAAGATGCTTGAGCTGGAAGAGCAAGTGTTGTTGGCGGTCCAAAAGCTGTCGCCGCACAACTTGCCCCACTACGCCATCGACTTGGCGAAAACCTTCAACGCCTTCTACCGGGACTGCCGTGTCGTGGACCCGGACGCGCCTGAGCTTTCGCGTGCGCGGCTAATGCTGTCGCAGGCGGCGCGCATCGTCCTGGCGCGCGTGTTGCACCTGATGGGCGTCAGCGCCCCGGAGAACATGTAAAAAACGGCGGCGGCGCTTGACCGCGGAGAACAGACCCTATGACCGATCCCTACAAGGTACTGGTGAGCGATCAGCTCTCCGAAGCGGGACTCACGCCCCTGCGCGCGGCTGCAGGCATCGAAGTCGACGTGCACACCGATCTCTCGCCGCAACAACTCATCGAGGTGATCCCTAACTATGACGCCCTTCTGGTGCGCAGCAGCACCAACGTCACCGCAGACCTGATCCAGGCCGGCGAGCGGCTGCGCGTGATCGCGCGGGCGGGCGTCGGCGTCGACAACATCGACGTGGCTGCGGCGACCCAGGCCGGCGTGATCGTCGTCAATGCGCCTACCGGCAATGTGGTAGCGGCGGCCGAGCACACCATCGCCATGCTCATGTCGCTGGCGCGCAACGTCGTCCAGGCGGACGCCCACGTGCGCCAGGGCTTGTGGAAACGCAGCCAGTTTATGGGCGTCGAAGTGCGCAACAAGACGCTCGGCACAATCGGCCTCGGCCGCGTCGCCCAAGAGGTGGCGCGTCGCGCCCAGGGACTCGGCATGAGCGTCGTGGCCCACGATCCCTATGTCAGCCCCGACTACGCCGCCCAGCGCGGCGTCGAACTGGTCAGCCTGGACGCGCTGCTCGAACGATCCGACTTCATCACGATACATGTGCCGCGCACGGCGCAGACGCTCAACCTCATCGGCCAAGCCCAATTCGAGCGCATGAAGCCAAACGCCCGCCTCCTCAACGTGGCGCGCGGCGGCGTGGTCGACGAGGACGCCTTGGCCGAAGCCGTAGAATCCGGGCGCATCGCCGGCGCCGCGCTGGACGTGTTCTCCGCCGAGCCGCTGCCGGCGGACAGTCCCCTGCGCTGCTGCGGCAAGATCATCCTCACGCCGCACCTGGGCGGCAGCACAATCGAAGCCCAAGAGCAAGTCGCCGTCGACGTAGCGCTGCAAGTCATCGACGTCCTCAACGACCGGCCGGCGCGCTATGCGGTCAACGCGCCCATCATCCCGCCCAAAGACCTGGAGTTCCTGATCCCCTTCATTGACCTAGCCGAACGCATGGGCCGCTTTCTCTTGCAGCTCATCGGCGTAGGCGGCATCACCGACATGGAGATCATCGCCCAGGGCGAAATCGCAGGGTTCGAGCTGGGGCATATCACCGCCGCGGCTATCAAGGGGCTGCTCAGCGATGTTACAACCATCCGCGTCAACCTGGTCAATGCCGCCCTGCTGGCCGAACGACGCGGCATCAACCTGAGCGAGCGCAAGCTGCACCAGCAAGACGCTCGCCACGAAAACGTGTTGACCATGCGCGTCCTCGCCGGCGGCGAAGAATGGATCATCCGCGGCTCCGTTGTGCAGAGCGAGCCGTTCATCGTGGGCATCAACGACCTTTGGGTCGATATCCCTGCATCGGGGCATCTGCTCGTATCGCGCCACAACGACCGGCCCGGCATCATCGGCCGCGTGGGCACCCATCTGGGCGCGCGTGATATCAACATCAGCTTCATGCATGTGGGCCGGCATGGCCCGCGCACCCAGGCCATCATGGTATTGGGCACAGACGAGCCGACGCCGCCGCAGGTTGTCGACCAATTGACCGCTTTCGACCACATCATATGGCTGAAAGCGATCAACTTGTGATATCCTCAGGGTGGACTCGCTGATGAGCAACCCGCAAATGACCACGAAGGCCGGCATGACAATGACTCCACCATCCCCACCCAAACGCCAATTATGGGCTTCGCTGTGGCGGCTGCGCATGTTGTTGGTGTTGTCACTGCTTTGGCTGGTTCCTTCATTGGCCTGCGGCAGTTTTGCGCCGCGCCCGACGCCTACGCCAACCCCGCCGCCTGCGCCCACGCAGCCCGAAATTGCAGCCGGCGAACCGCAGGTGCAGCCCGTAGAAGAGACGCCCATCCCTCTGCCGGACACGCCCACCCCGGCGCCGACCGCCACCTTCACGCCGACGCCGATCCCCGGCACGGCGCTGGCGTCCGGGCAGCAGGCGCGCGTCACCGCGCCGGCGGGTCTCAACTTCCGCGACGCGCCGACGGCCTCCGGCCAACTGCTCGGCCAACTGGGCACAGGCCAGGTTGTGACTATCCTCGAAGGCCCCGTCGACGCGGACAATTTCACCTGGTGGCGTTTGGACGACGGGCAGGGCAACGTGGGTTGGGCTGCGGACGGCGACGGCGAAACGGAATGGCTCAGCCCGCGTTTAGGCGAGCCGCAGCCGGTCAATCGCCCGCCTCGCATCCAGGACCGCGTGACCGTGACGATGGGCGCGGGCGGCCAGTTGAGCGTGCGCGTCATGCCCGGCACCGACGCAGCGCTCGTCGCCCGCGTGAATACAGGCGCGCAGTTCACCGTCATCGCCGGCCCCCAGTCGGCCAACGGATTCACCTGGTATCAGATTCGCTCCGACGACGGCTCGGTGGAAGGCTGGGCCGCCGACGGCGACGGCACAGACCGCTGGCTTAGCCCGCTGGAGTAGCAGCAGGCCGGCGGGCATGGCGGCAGGTTGCGTGGCGCTTAGCGATTCCCCGAAAAACAGCGGGGCGGGGGGGGGGGGGGGCCCCGCGGGCCCGCCCGCACAGAACAACACCCTACGAACAGCGACTAGGCTACCTAGTATACGGCGAGGACAACACCCGGAAAAAATGGCATT
>CAZYSJ010000121.1:0-12535 GCA_964649875.1 uncultured Caldilineaceae bacterium | reverse complement strand
TGCTTGCCATCAAGGAGAAGTACGGCGACGCACGGCGCACGCAGATTGTGGACCGCACCAAGGGAACGCTCACCTCGACCGACCTGCTGCCGGATCAGGCGGCTTGGGTTTCGGTGAGCGCCGGCGGCGAACTGCGTCGCCATGACCGCACGCGGCTTTCCGACACAGTGCTGCGCGAGATCGGCAAGGGCGGCGAGGTGGATCTGCTGCCGGCCAACACGCGCGATTTTCTCTACTTGTTCGGCAAGGACGGCCAGTGCCGCCGCGTCTCGATCCATGAAATCCCGCCCTTCGGCCAAAGTAAGCACCTGGCGGAGTTGACCGAGTTCACGCGGCGCGACGAGGTGACCGCGGCCATTGCGCTGCCGCGCGTCGAGCCGTCCGCGGCTAAGGGCTATCTTTTCCTGGTGACGGAGCAGGGTATGGTCAAGCGGGTGATGCTGTCCGACTTGCTCTCTGCGGCCGCGAGCGATCCGGTCGTGATCAACGTCGATGCGAAGGATCGCCTGCGCTGGGCGCTGCACACGCAGGGCGGTCAGGAGGTGATCCTGGTATCGGCGTCGGGCCAGTCGATCCGCTTCAGCGAGGAAGATGTGCGCAGCATGGGGCTGGCCGCGGGCGGCGTAGGCGGCATGCGCCTCAAGCGCGGCGATCGCGTGGTCTCGGCGCATGTGGTCGATCCGGGCGGCGAGCTGGTGACCATTACCGAACTGGGTTATGCCAAGCGCACCGGGCTGGATCAGTACAGCAGCCAGGGGCGCAACGGCGGCGGCATCGTGACGCACAAGGTGAGCAGCCGCACCGGCAAGGTGGCCGCGGCCTATTTGCTGGCTGCGCAGGGCGTCGAGTCGTTGATCGTGTTGCAGGAGAAGGGCGACGTCAAGCTGGTGGAGACGGAGGCGATCCCGCAGATGGGGCGCAGCGTCATGGGCAAACAAGTGACGCGTGCAGCGTCCGCAAACCGCGTGACGGCCGTCAAGGCGGCGACTGCGGCGCTGACGGCGGACGACATTGCAGCCGGCGTCGTCGAGCAGACGATTGCGCCGCCGGCTCCCACGCCTGTCCCGGCAATAGACGGCGGGGATGATGCTGCGCCCAAGCGAACCGGCCGCGCCAAAGCCGGCACAGTATCTGCAAAACGCGCCGAATCCAGCGCGACGCCCGCAAAGCGCACTGTGTCCAAGTCCGTACCTGCCGCCAAGCCGCGCACCGCGGCGCGGTCCAACAAGTCCGCCGAGACGCAGCCGGAACTGCCGCTAGAGGCGGCGCAGCCTGCATCCAAGAGCAACGGCGCCGATGGAAGCGGCGAGGCCCCTGCCGCAAAAGCGCAGGAGGCGCAGCAGCCCAAGCCGCGACGAGCACGCCGCACAGGGGATGCACAAGCGGCAAAGCCGTCCGGCGACGCGGCGGAAGCAGGGGGTAAGCCGGCGGCGTCCTCGCGGCGCACGGTGAAGGCCGAGGCCGCCGCCCCGCTCAATCACGAAAAGGCGGGGGCCAAGACGGGCGCGCAGACGAAGCCGCCGCAGAAGCCGAAGGTTCCGGCGCAACCGGCGTCTCGCGACAAGGCGAGCGGGGAACCCGCAGCAGAACCGGCGAAGCCCGCCAAGAAGACTGTCCCGGAACAGAGCAAACCTGCGCAAGAGAAACCCGCCGCCCCGGCCAAGCCCGCCAAGAAACCGGCGCGCAAGAGCGCTAAGCTGTCGACCGTGACGACAGTGAAGAAGCCGCGGGCTAAGAAGTGAGAGGCTCATGCGTCACGAGTCAGGATTGACGTCTGACTCGTGACGTCTGACTCGTGATGTTGTTTTTCCCAGTCAATCCCGTCCCTTCGTTCGATTTTGACACGCGGCGCGCGGTTGTGCTACCCTACCATGTCTGACGGCTTCGCCATTTTTGTAGGCGGACCGTCGCGGTTGAACGACCCGTGCCGATGAAGTGGGGATTATTCCCCGGCAACCCGCTGGAGTCCCGGTTTCCGGTTGCAAGGCGCGCCAGGTTCGTTAGGGATTGGCCTACGCAGGCGGCGTCTCCGCCAGGCATAGGACGGCCCGACGGACAGCGTGCAGCAACAGATTGCCAAGCGGGGCGCCAGTGACCGGCGGTCTTTCGACCGGGGTCCAGCCAAGATTTTCACGCACCCCCCTTGGAGCAATCCGGGGGGCTTTTTGTTGAGCGGGGGAGCTATGCGGACGGTATATTGGGAAGACCAGAAGGTCAAGATGATCGACCAGCGCCTGTTGCCGGGCGAACTGGTCATCGCCGAGTTTGACACGGTGGAAGGGACGGCGCGCAGCATCCGCGAGATGTACGTGCGGGGAGCCCCGGCCATCGGCGCGACCGCGGCTTACGGCATGGCGCTGGCGGCCTATAACAGCCCGGCGCAGGATCGTGACGGCTTGTTGAGCGATCTGCGCGCGGCCAAGGAGACGCTCGACGCGGCGCGGCCGACCGCGGTCAACCTGGCATGGGCCACGGCGCGGCTGCTGGGCCTGGCCGAGCATACCGTGTTATCCAACGTCGACGACATGCGCAGCGCGCTGCTGGCCGAGGCCGAAGCCTTGGCCGACGAAGATGTGGAGATCAACCGGCGCATGGGTTATCACGGCGCAGAGGTCGTGCCGGACGGGGCCAACATCCTGCACCACTGCAACACCGGCGCGTTGGCGACGGTGGACTTCGGGACGGCGCTGGGCGTGGTCTACGCCTGTCAGGAGCAGGGCAAGCATATTCATGTCTGGGTCGACGAGACGCGGCCGCGTCTGCAAGGCGCACGGCTGACGGCATGGGAACTGATGCGCGCCGGCGTCCCCATGCATTTGATCGCGGACAACGCCGCCGGTCACCTGATGCGCACCGGGCAGGTGGACGTGGTGCTTTTCGGCGCGGACCGGGTGGCGGCCAATGGCGACGTCGCCAACAAGATCGGTTCCTATAAGCTGGGCGTCGTGGCGCGCGAGAACGGCATCCCCGTCTATTCGGTGGTTCCGACCAGCACGGTCGATCTGAACTTGGCTTCGGGTGACGAGATTCCCATCGAGGAGCGCGGCGCGGAGGAGGTGACGCACGTCGGCGAGACGCAGATCGCACCGGACGGCGCGCCGGTGTATAATCCGGCTTTCGACGTGACTCCGCACCGCTACATCACCGGCATCATCACCGAGGAAGGCATCTGTTACCCGCCGTTCGAGTTGAGCTTGCGCCGCGCCAAGGAAGCGGCGGAGGCGCGCATCCGCGAGAACCGGGCTAGGCGCGGGACGGAGAACGGCTAGGCATGAAGCGGTTGGGCAGCATCTGCGTCTATTGCGGCGCAAGCAACAACATCCGGTCGGAATTTGAGGCCGTGGCGATCGCATTGGGGCAGGAACTGAGCCGGCGCAATATTGGGCTGGTCTATGGCGGCGGCAGCGTCGGTCTGATGGGGACGCTGGCGCGCACGGCGCGCGAAGGCGGCTGCAGCGTGGTGGGCGTGATCCCCGAATCCCTGACGACGCGTGAACTGATGGGCGAGCAGATCGGCGAACTGATTGTGGTCGAGAGCATGCACGAGCGCAAAGCCATCATGTCCTCTCTGTCCGACGCGTTTGTGGCGCTGCCGGGCGGCTTCGGCACGATGGATGAGCTGTTCGAGGCCATCACCTGGGGCCAGCTAGGCATCCACGCCAAGCCGATTGGCCTGCTCAACGTGGAGGGGTACTTCGACCCCATCTTGCAGTGGATCGAGCGCGGGGTGCAGGAAGGCTTTGTCAACCCGCAGCATCGCAAGCTGCTGACCGTGGACCTGGAGCCGGCGGCGCTGATCGAGCGGCTGGCGACGTATGAGCCGCCGCCCGGTCTGATCAAGCGGCTCGACTTGGACGAGGCGTGAGGCGGCGACCGCGCCCGTCGGCGCGCCGCTTGCCCATTGGCACGTATTGAGAGATGCATTTAGAAAGGGTGAAGCATGGAGTTCGTGATCACGGGGTCGGTCGCCTATGACTACCTCATGCGCTTTCCCGGTCGTTTTCGCGATCATATTCTGCCCGATCAACTGGACAGCTTGAGCGTCAGCTTTTTGGCCGAATCCATGCGTCGCGAGCGCGGCGGGGTGGCGGCCAACGTGGCCTACACGATGAAGCTGCTGGGCGCAGACCCGCTGATCCTGGCGACGGTGGGCCATGATTTCGGCGACTACCGGCGTTGGCTGGAGGAGCAAGGCCTGCGCACCGATCAGATCGTGGAGATTCCCGACGAACTGACGGCCACCTTCTTCGTCAGCACCGACCTCGACCAGAACCAGATCGCCAACTTCTATTCGGGGGCGATGGGCTACGCTCGTCATTACAGTCTGGAGAGCCGCAATTTGACTTCCGCGGGCATGGTGATGATCAGCCCCAACGACCCGACAGCCATGCTCAGCTACGCGGCGGAGTGCAAGCGGCTGTCGATCCCCTTCGCCTTTGACCCCAGCCAACAACTTGCTCGGCTGGACGGGGACGACTTGCGGCAGAGCGTGCCCGGCGCCGCGCTGCTGTTGTGCAACGAGTACGAACTCGCCATGATCCAGAACAAGACCGGCTGGTCGCGCGACGACATTCTGGGCATGGTCGACGCGCTGGTGTTGACGTTGGGCAAGCAGGGCAGCGTCATCTACACGGATGGCGACGAGATTCCGATCCCCGCGGCGGCGCTGGAGCGTGTCGACGACCCCACCGGCGCGGGCGACGCCTACCGCGGCGGGTTCTTTGCGGCGCGCATGGCAGGGCTGTCTTGGCCGGTGTGCGGGCGGGTCGGCGCCTTGTGCAGCGCCTATGCGCTGGAACAAACGGGTACGACGACGCACCGCTTTACGATGGGCGAGTTCATCTCCCGCTATGAGGGCGTTTTCGGCGCAGAACCATCGCTGGCCGGCCTGCGCAAGCCGGAAGCCGCGCACAGCGAGGCTTGATGCGCACGCCTTTTGTTTCGCCCCGCGCAGAAGGGGCAGCGACCGGACTGGACGAATTGCGCGCCATGCTGGGCGCAGACCCGGTGTGGTCGGCCTATGCCATTGCCGACTTGCAGCCGGCGTATGCGCCCTATTGCCGGTGGCTGCCGGCGCACAGCGCAACCGGCCGCGGGCTTGTGCTGCTTTTTACGCGGCTGGACCCGCCGGTCTTGTTCGCAACGGGCGATGTCGCGGCGGTGACAACGGCATTGGACGAGGCTGATTTGCCGGAACAGGTCTATATGACGCTGCGCCAGGAGCATGCGACGGCGGCGGAACGGTTCTATGATTTTACGGCGGATCTTCGCCCTATGTGGCGCATGGCGCTGGTCGAGTCGCCTGTCCAGGCGAGCGAAGTTGGAGACGGGGCGCGGCTGGTGCGGCTGACGCCTGCGCACACGGCGCGGATTCGCACGCTGATCGCACATGGCGGCGCGTTTGCGCCGGATGCGTTCGAGCCGTATCAGACCGAGGAGGGCGTCTTTTTCGGCGTGGAGGATGCGCATGGCGAACTGGTTGCGGTGGGCGGTACGCATGTGGCGGACCGGCAGGCCGGCGTGGCGGCCATCGGCAACATGTATACGCACCCGGCGCAGCGCGGGCAGGGCTACGGCGGCGCGGTGTTGCGCGCCATCCTGGGCGAACTGGCCGAGCGCGGCGTATCCAACATCATTTTGAATGTGGACCAGCGCAACACGGCGGCCAGGCGGCTCTATGAACGGCACGGCTTCGCTGTGCACTGTCCCTATCTGGAGGGCGTCGGTCGCCGGCGCGCTTGATTGGCAAGATGGCTAGATGCACGACCCTCGGCGAGGCCCGCAGCTTTTTGTAGGCGGCTCAGCCGTGTGTCGATGAGCAGTAGAAATCTGTGTAGAGGTTAATTCAAAGGAGCGCATAAAGTCGATGAGTGACGCAACCAAAGAACTGAGCTACGACGTCGCCGACATCCGCCTGGCGGACAAGGGACGGTTTCGCATGGAGTGGGCCGCCAGGGAGATGCCGGTGTTGGATTTGCTGGAAGAGCGGTTCCGCAAGGAGCAGCCGTTTAAGGGGGTGCGTCTCGGCGCAGCTTTGCATGTGACGGCTGAGACGGGGAACCTGATGCGCGTGCTGTTGGCGGGCGGGGCCGAGGTGGCTCTTTGCGCCAGCAACCCGCTGAGTACGCAGGACGACGTAGCCGCGGCGCTGGTGGCGCATTATGAGATGCCCGTCTACGCCATCAAGGGCGAGACGACGGAGCAGTACAACTCGCACCTGAACAGCGTGCTGGACATCCGCCCGCACCTTACGATGGATGACGGCATGGATCTGGTCGCCATGCTGCACATGAAGCGCAGCGAACTGCTCGATAACGTGGTGGGCGGCACGGAAGAGACGACAACAGGCGTGATCCGGTTGCGCGCCATGGCGGCGCAGGGCAAGCTCCAATTCCCGGTGATCGCGGTCAACGACGCCATGACCAAGCACTTCTTCGATAACCGCTACGGCACGGGCCAGAGCACCATCGACGGCATCATCCGCGCCACCAACGTGCTGTTGGCCGGCAAAAACTTTGTGGTGGGCGGTTACGGCTGGTGCAGCAAGGGCATCGCCATGCGCGCCAAGGGCATGGGCGCCAGCGTGATCGTGACGGAGGTGGACCCCCTGCGCGCGCTGGAGGCTGTGATGGACGGCTTCCGCGTGATGCCGATGGTCGAGGCGGCGCGCATCGGCCATATCTTCTGCAGCGCAACGGGCGACATTCACGTCTTCGACGGCCATCATTTCGAGGCGATGCGCGACGGCGCGATCCTGGCGAACAGCGGCCATTTCGACGTTGAGATCAACCTGAAGGCGCTCAGCGCTATGAGCGTCAAAGTGACGCGGGTGCGCGAGTTCCTGGACGAGTACACGTTGGAGGACGGACGCCGGCTGTATGTGGCGGGCGAGGGCCGTCTGGTCAACCTGGCCGCGGCGGAGGGTCACCCCAGCGCAGTGATGGATATGAGCTTTGCCAACCAGGCGCTGTCGGCGGAGTATCTCTTGACCCACGGCAGTGAGCTGGCGCGCCAGGTGCATGACGTGCCCGAAGCCATCGACCAGGAGATCGCGGCGCTCAAACTGCGCGCCATGGGCGTCGAGATCGACACCCTGACCGCGGAGCAAGAGGCGTATCTGAACGAGTGGAGTCTGGGGACCGGGCACTAAGGTTTTCGTTCCAAACGGCGCGGCGGCCCGGCGGCGAGCCGCCGCGGGCGTGACCGGCCATATGTATTGAGGAGAGAGCAAGATGACAACCTTTATGACGCTGCCCCGACTTCTCTTCACCAGCGAATCGGTGACGGAGGGGCATCCCGACAAGATCTGCGACCAGATCAGCGATGCAATCCTGGACGCGCATTTTCGCGAGGACCCCTATTCGCGGGTGGCGTTGGAGACGGCGATCAAGACCGGCTTTGTGATGCTGTTGGGCGAGGTGACGTCCAAGGCCGCGGTCAACTATGACCGGTTGGTGCGCGAGGTAATCACCGACATCGGCTTTGACGACAGCAGCAAGGGCTTCGACGGCAACACATGCGGCGTGCAGGTGGCGATCGCCTCGCAAAGCCCGGACATTGCTATGGGTGTGGATCAGGCGCTGGAGGCTAAGGAGAACAACGCCAATGGCGGCGATCCCCTCGACGCTATCGGCGCGGGCGACCAGGGCATGATGTTCGGCTTCGCCTGCGATGAGACGCCCACGCTCATGCCGATGCCAATCTATCTGTCGCACAAGTTGGCGCGGCGGCTGGCCGCGGCGCGCAAACAGGGCATGTTGCCGTGGCTGCGCCCGGACGGCAAGACCCAGGTCACGGTTGAGTACGCCTATGGCAAGCCGCGACGCATTCATACCGTGCTGATCAGCACGCAGCACGATCCGGACGTGTCGCAGCGACAGATCCGCCAGGAACTGATCGAAACGGTGATCGACCCGGTGCTGCCGGCGGAGTTGGTTGATAAGGAGATGTTGATCTTCACCAACCCGACCGGGCGTTTTGTGGTGGGCGGGCCGATGGGCGACGCCGGGCTGACGGGTCGCAAGATCATCGTCGACACATACGGCGGCATGGGCCGGCACGGGGGCGGCGCCTTCAGCGGCAAGGACTGCACCAAGGTGGACCGCAGCGCTGCCTATGCGGCGCGTTGGGTCGCCAAGAACATCGTGGCCGCGGGGATTGCGGGTCGCTGCGAGATCCAACTCGCTTATGCCATCGGCGTGGCGCATCCCCTCAGCATCAATGTGGAGACCTTCGGCACAGGCCGCATCAGCGACGACAAGATCGTGCGACTGATCGAGGACAACTTCGATCTTCGCCCCGGCGCGATTATCCGCGACCTCGATCTGCGGCGGCCCATCTATCGCCAGACCGCGACCTACGGTCACTTCGGCCGCGACGACATCGCCTTGCCGTGGGAAGACACGAGCCGGGCGCAGGCGTTGCGTGAAGCCGCGGGGCTGCGCGAGAAGGTGCAGGCCTAATCGTTTTACTGCCGTAGGCGAGAGATGCGGGAATGCAGAGATGCGACAACTCGTGTTACTGTATTCTCGCATCTCTCGTATAGCCTGTAGGCATGACGCGCATTGAATGCGCCGAATATTCGGATAGATGTGCGCGGATGTATAATATCGCACATGAACCGCATCTATGACAGGGGAGCCGAACGATTCGGCTCCGTCTTTTCTCCGGCGCGCGTGCACGGCCTTTACTTCGCCCGCATTCTTCTTCTCATGACGTTACTGGCGGCCGTCGCGCTTGCCGGCTGTACGAATAAAGCCGCGGACAGTGCGCCTGTAGGGGCGTCGCTTGCTGCTGTTGCTGCGGGCGCGACTTCCTCGCCCCTTGCCCCGCCCCCTCCTACCGTTTTGTTGGATGTGCATACCGACGAACAGATCTTTCCGGGCAACGTGGTCGAAATTTCGTTAAACGCGGGCGGCGAGCGGCCGATTGCGGCCTATCGGCTGTCGATCGACGGGGCCGATACGGGCTGGGCCAAGCGCAGCGCGCTCAAAGATCAGCGCTTCGTCTATGTGTGGACGGCGGGCCAGCCCGGCCTCTATGAGATCGTGGGGGAAGCAAAGGACGAGGAGGGCCAGATCGGACAGAGCCGGTTGGAGTTGACGGTGCGCCCGCCTGCCGAGGAGATGGCGACGCCGGTTTCGCCCACCCCGACGCCTGCGCCGGAGGCAGAACCGCAGCCTACGCGTCCGGCGTTGGCGCGCGGCGATTATGCATTCGCCGGCCCGGCCGCCGTGACCGAGTGGACGATTACGTTGCCGACCTATCCCATCGAAGCCTATCAGACAAGCGCGGTTGACCCGGTCTACCGTTGGCCTTTCCGGCGCTTCGACCGTGAACGCTTTCTTCTGGACGCGCCTGCGCCGGAAGAGCGCGTTTACCGCGTGGTCATGTTGGAAAACGACTATTTGCAGGTGTTGATCCTGCCGGAACTGGGCGGGCGCATTTGGCAGGTCATCCACAAGCCGAGCGACAGCGCCATGTTCTACCAGAATTCGGTGGTCAAGCCTTCGCCGTGGGGGCCGCTCGATCAGTTGGGCTGGTATGGGCTGGGCGGCATCGAATGGAACCTGCCGGTCAACGAACACGGTTACGATTGGGGAACGCCGTGGGATGTGCAGGCGTTTGTGGATGAGGACGGCGCGGCTGTGGCGGAAATCGCCACGCCGGACGACGGCCGTTTGTTGGCGGCCACGGTGACCGTAACGTTGCCGCCCGGTGCAGCGTATTTTAAGATCGAACCGAGGATTCGCAACATCAGCGACCAAGCCCTTCAGTTTGACTACTGGCAAACGGCCATGTTGGCGCCCGGCCCGGCTAACCGCCCGAGCGCAGATCTGCGTTTCATCGTGCCCGGCGAGGCGGTGCGCATCCACAGCACGGGCGATCCGGCGCTGCCGGGGCCCGGCGGCGTCATCCCGTGGCCCGTCTATGCCGGCCGCGACCTGAGCCGGTTGGGCGAGTGGGAACAGTATGTGGGCTTCTTCGAGTACCCGGCGGCGCACGGCCCCTTTGTGGGCGTTTATGAGCCGGAGGCGGATGTTGGAGCGGTGCGCGTCTTTCCCGCCGCCGTGGCGCAGGGGAGCAAGGTCTTTGGCTTGGGCTGGGGCGATGCGCTGGTGAGCGAGTATTTTACGGACGACGCTTCGGCCTATGTGGAATTGCATGGCGGGCTGGCGCCGACCTTTACGGAGCGGGCGCAGTTGGCCGCGGGCGACTCTGTCGGCTGGGAGGAGCGCTGGTATCCGGTGACGGGCATCGGCGAGTTTGTCGCCGCCGACCGGGCGGGCGCGCTGGCTGTTGATGCGGGCGAGGATGTGGTTCGCCTGGCTTTTTACGCCGTGGAGCAGTTCACAGGGCGGCTGTCTGTCAAAGCCGGCGGGCGCGAGGTCATGCGGCGCGCGGTCGAGGCCGGCCCGGAGACGCCCTATCGGACGACGCTGCCCCTGGAACTGGTAGAGGGGGCCGGCCCGATAACGGTGACGATCGAGGATGAGGCGGGCGTTGTCGTGTTGGCGCATACGATGGAACAAGGATGATGGACGACCGACCTTCGGACGGGTGGTTTCCCGGATGGCTGTTGTGGGTAATCGGGCCGGTGACGGTGCTGGCGGCGGCTTTGATCGTGCTGGCGCTGGTGCTGGGGATTCAGGCCGGACAGCGCCAGGCTGAGGTCGAACGCCGTCAGCAAGCGGCGATCGCCATTCAGCGCGCCGTAGATTATCGGGCGGAGGGGCGGCTGGCGGAGTCGCTGGCCGAGTACCAGCGCGTGTTGGTGCTGGACCCGGGCAACTCGGCCGCGCTGGCGGGCATTGAAAGCCTGTTGCAGCTTGCCGCCGGGGGAGCGGCCCCGGGCGAGCTTAGTCCGGCGACGCCGGCCTCTGCAGAGGCCGGGAGCGCGGCGTATCCCCCGGCCGAAACGGCATCGGCGTCTGCACCTGCGCCCACGTTCACGCCCACGCCTCCCAACCTCTCCCCGGAAGTGCGCCTCTGGCAGGCTGCCTTGGCGGCCTACGAAGCCGGAAACTGGGCGGAGGCCGAGACCTTGATCCTGGAACTTCAGCGCAGTGCGCCGGAGTTCCGTTCCGTCGAGGCGGCGGGAATGCTGTTTGACCTCTATGTGAATCTGGCGGCGGAGAGCGAGCAGGCGGGCGATCTGGAGCAGGCATTGGCCTATGTGGACCAGGCGCTGGAACTGCGTCCCGATAATACGGCCCTACGCACGGCGCGCTCGATGGCGGCGTTATATCAAGAGATGCTCGCGGTTTCGGGCAAAGATTGGGAACAGACTATCGAATTGCTGGAGGGGCTATACGTGCGCGATTCGGGCTATCGCGACGTGCAGGAACGTCTGCAGGCGGCGCTGTTGGCCTATGGCGAGCAATTGGCCGAGGCGGGCGACTGGTGCGAGGCGGCTGCGCAATACCGGGCGGCGGTCGCTATCGAGTCATCGCCGACGACGATCGCCCAGCGCAACACGTTGGAGGAGCGCTGCGAGGCGGAACGCGGCCCCAGCGCACCGGCGAGCGCCGGCGCCACGCCGACGCGGGCTTTGGCTGCGTTGACCGAGGAGCCGGCGGATGAAACGGCGCCGCCTGAGGAGGGGACGCCGACGCCGGAACCCGCGCCTACGACGCCGGCGGTCAATGCGCCTGTGTCGGGCCGCATTGTCTTTTCGGCGGTGGATCCGGTCAACGGGCGTACGCACGTATTTATCGCAGACGCAGCGGGGCAGACGCCGGCGACGATTTTGGCGGAGGATGCGCAGCAGGCGGCCTTCCGTCCGGACGGGCAGCGGTTCGTGTATCGAAATTTGCGCGATGACATGCGCGGCTTGACCTCACTCGATCCGGCGTCGGGATTGGAGTTGCGCTTCACAGAGTTTGCCGAGGACGGCCGGCCAAGTTGGAACGGCGAAGGGAACCGCATTGCGTTTGCGTCTAACCGCGAGGGTGACCGGCTGTGGCGCGTCTATACGATGTGGGCGGATGTGGGCGGCGAGGCGGCGGTGATGGTTTACGGCGATTCGCCGGCGTGGAGCAAGGCGGAGGATCGCATCGCCTATCGCGGCTGCGACGAGAGCGGCAACCGCTGCGGCCTATGGACTATGACGGGCAGCGGCGGGGATCGCCGGCCGTTGACGACGACGCCTGCGGACGATCGGCCTGCCTGGGCGCCGAACGGCCAGTTTGTGGCATTTATGAGCGATAGCCGCGACGGCAACCCTGAGATATATCGCGTCGATGCGGGAGGGGGACAGGTCATGCGCTTGACGGAGGACGGGGCCATCGACGGCCTGCCTTCAGTCAGCCCGGACGGGGCGTGGGTGGCGTTTGTAAGCAACCGCAGCGGGGCATGGGCGGTCTATGCCGTGCCGAGCGGGGGCGGCGAGGCGCGGCAATTGTTTACGATTCAGGGATCTCTGGGCAATTGGCTGGAGCAGAGCTTGCAGTGGATTCCGTAGGGACGCATGCGTCTGGGACAAAGGTTTGACCGGTGCGAGGTGATCCGGTAGAATAACCGTCTATCGGGGAGT
>CAZYSJ010000120.1:0-12967 GCA_964649875.1 uncultured Caldilineaceae bacterium | reverse complement strand
TGAGCAACTATTACGAGGTGTCGTTCATGACGGCGGCGCAGTTGGCGTTTTCGGTCGGGGTAGACACGACCACCGTCGTGCGCTTCTCGCAGCGTATCGGCTACAACGGCTATCCGGAGTTGCTCAACGACATTCGTGAGCAGGTGAAGGCGGAGATCTACGCGGCGTATGAGCCCAAGGAGTTGTCGCCGGATGACCCGGCGGGCATCTTCAAGGATCGCGCCGAGCAGGAGCAGCATAACTTGCGCGAGATGCTCATCCACAATCCGCCGGAACATATGCGGCGCGTGGCGGAGCTGTTCGGCAGGGCCAAGCACATTGTGCTGATCGCGGAAGGGTATGCGTGCGCTGCAGCCGAGATGGCGGCGGAGCAGTTCCGGCATCGCGGCCTCTCGGCGGAGGCGGCGGGAGACGACCCGGTGCGCATGGCGGGTACGCTGCTCAGCCTCGATCCCGATTCGCTGGTGATCGGCATCAGCGCCACAACCTACGGCGACAGCGTGGCGAAGGCGATGGGCTTTGCGCGCACCAAGGGCTGCGCCACGTTGGGCGTAGTCGGGTCGCTGTCAAGTCCGGTCAACCGCATGTCGGACGAGGTTGTTTATGCGCCGACGGATGCGCCCGGCCCGTTGCCCAGCGTTGTGGGGTTGGTGGCGGCGTTGGCGGGGCTGGTGCAGGTTGCCAGCAGGGAAAGCGAAGCCGCCATCGAGCGGCATCTGGAAGATTTCGATGTGGCCTATGCCTATCTGACGCAGCCGGACACCGGCGAGGACGCGCTCGACGCGTTGGATTAGACGGGCGGAACGCAAGCGAATGCGCCTCGGGTTGACGGGGCGACGGGACGATTGTACGCCGGGAAGCTGCCTGCTTCCCGGCGTTTTTCATGGCTGCTTTGCAGATGCGGCTAGTCCTCGCCGGGCGGCAGGCTGCTGAACAGGCCGATGGCGAGGAAGGCCAGGATATAGCCGAGGTAGTTTTCGTTGAGGAAGCGGCTGGCATAGAAGAAAGTGAAGAGGAAGACGCCATAGTGCCAGCAGGCATTGGACAGCGTCGGCGCGCGCTGTTGGCGACGCATGAACCACAGCAGGATCGGCAGGGCGACCGCGATCTCGGTGAGCCAGAAGGGCCATTGGCTGAAGCGGTCGGCTACCCAGCCGAAGGCCAGCACGAAGTTGCTGGCGCCCCAGCCCCAGATCTGATAGCCGGTCTCTCCTTGGCCGCTGCTCCAGCGCCAGACGTCGTCGTAGAGCGCGCCTGGGTCCCACAGCGCGTAGGGGCCGACGATCGCCAGCATGACTGTCAGCGCGGGCCATGCCCGGCGCAGCATGAGCGGGATCGCCTGCAGCAGATTCGCCCAGGTCGGTTCCTGCTGCAGCAGCCTGTCGTGTACCAATAGCAGGGCGTAGAAGGGGGCCAGGAACCAGGCCGTAGGCTTAGCCGCGCAGGCCAGACCGAAGAAGGCGGCGGAAAGCCACATCGCCCAGCGGTTGTGGTCGGGGCGGGCTTGCCACGTCTGCCAGCTCGCCAGGCTGAAGACGAGCCAACTGAGGACGAAGGAGTCGTTTTGGCCGAAGATGATGTCGAGGGCCATGATCGGATTGAGCGCCAGGACGGCGACCAGCGCCAGCTTGGCGCGCGGCCCGGGCGCCAGTCGCGGCGCCAGCGTCAGGGTGATGAGCATGAGGAGCAAGTAAACCCAGCGCTGGTCATAGGCGCCTAGCGCCTGCCCTGCCAGGTAAAACGGCGCGCTGAATAGAAACGTCCAGGGCAGGTACGGGTAATGGTACAGCGCGGTGCGGTAGCGGCTGAAGCCCCATTCGGCCATAGGCGTGCCGGTGTAGTCTTCGCGATAGGGGTTCTTGCCTTCTAGGAAGTAGGCAATGGCCGCCTCAGTTTGGATGACGCCGCCGTCGTGGGTGTAGCTGGCTGGGCCGCTCTGCTGGCGCAGCAGAATGAGTTTGGCGGAGGGCAGCACAAGGGCGGTGAGGATGATGCCTGCCAGCAGCAGCCATTTAACGCGTATGCGCCAGGGGCCGGAGAGGCCCAGGTCGGTAAGCAGGTAGGCGAGAAGTAAAGCCAGCGTCAGCGCAAAGAGCGTGAGGCCGACGGGGTCGCCGGGGCGTGGGCCGATATCGCCCATGGCGGCTTGGCCGGCGGCGGGCAGCAGGCTGCCGAGCAGCGGGTGGCGCAGCACGTCGGCGATGCGCGTGGGCAGGACGCCGGCCTCCGCCAGTCCGACGATCTGGAGCAGGGCTAAGACCAGGATCGCCAGCAGAAGGGCGTCCCATCCGGGCGAGCGGACGGCGCGGCGGTTAGGGGCGGGTGCGGTCATGGGGCCTCGCGGAAGCTGTAGAGCTTGCCGTCGTTGCCGGGGCCGAAGACGTAGGGCGGGCTGACGGCCGCGCCGGCGGTGGCGGCCGCGGGGTAGGCGGCAAGGCTTGCCAGCACTTCGCCGGTGGCTGCGTTAACGAACAGGAAGCTGCCGTTCTGCAAATAGGCGAAGAGGTGTTGGTCGTCGACATAAGGGCCGCCGAGGATCTGCCCGGCGATGCCGCGGCTCCAGATTTCAGCGCCGTCGGTGCGAGAACGCGCCCGGATGTAGCCGTTTCCGGCCACGAAAACCATGACGTCGTTGACGGCTATGCTGGAGATGGCGTCGCCATTGTCCTGGTTCCACAGTTCTTTGCCGGTGTTTGCGTCGAGGCTGTAGAGGCGATTGTTGCCGCCGGCGACGTATAGTTCAGCCAGGCTCTGGACGCCGGGCGTGCTGTAGACCGGCGCAGCGCTGATATTGGCAATATTGGGCTCCTCCCACACCAGGTCGATCTGTCCTTGCTCGATCAGGGCCATGATGTCATAGGCGCGTATGATGTCGGCTGCGACGTAGAGCAACTGGCCGCCGATGGCCGGGTATTGCGGGTCGGCGGGCAGGTCCAATCCGGTGAGCAAATCGCCGTCTTCCCCGTCGATGAGCGCGACGCGCCGGCTGAGGTTGATGAGTAGCGTACGGCTGAAGACGTTGATGCCGCTGATGGGCGGCGCGCCGAGGGAGCGGCTCCACTCCTCATTCGTGGCGTTGCCCAGGTCGCGCAAGGCGCGGACGACGCCGGTATCGTCCGCCACGTAGACGAGGCTGTTGTCTACGGCGGGGGCGACCGTGATGAGTTGGCCGAGGTTGGTCCGCCAGCGCTGGTTGCCGTTAACCCGGTCGAAGCTGTAGAGATGGCCGTCGCTGCTGGCGACGATTACGCTAGAACCGGCGACGACGGCGGGGGATACCAGGGATCCGCCCGCCTGCGGTTCCGTCGTCCACGGTTTGACCGCGGCGGAGAGGTTCGGCAAGGGCTGGATGCGGCCGCGGTTGTCGGGCGTGAAGCGGATGAGCGGGAAGTCGCCTGAGGGGATGGGCGTGCGGGCGGGCAAGGGACGCAGCGTCGAGAGCGGCGGCTCGATGCGCAGCCAACGGACGTCGTTGGCTTCCTCGTCGTCGTCTTCGTCGTCATCGTCCAATTCGTCGGGCAGTTCGTTGCCCTCGATGCGCACAGCCGCCTGGCGCGCCCAGGCCAGTTCATCGTCGACGCAACATGCATAGACCCACTCGCCGGCGGCGTCGCGGCCATAGAGCCTGATTTCGGCGTTGAAGTCCAGCGTCCCGGTGCCGGTGTAGATGCTCGACGGCCCGACGTAGAGTTGCATGGGCTGGCGGTCGACGAAAGCCCGCAGGCTATCGATCAGGTAGGGCGTAGGCGAGGGCGGCGGCGTCGACGTAGCGGTGGGCGGGGCCGCTGCGGCTTGGGTTGCCGTGGGGACTATTTCGGTTAACTCGACGATGGGCGACGCGGGGGATGTGGGCGTGGGCGGGATGGCGGTCGCCTCGTCGCTCGACACGAACGGCAGCGAGATGATGATGGGCGTGGGCGAAACTGCGGGCGTCGGGCTGGCGGCGGGGGCGACCGTTGGCGACGGTTCGGCAGTCTCTTCGGCGCCTCCGCCGAGCGATACGATGGGCAGCCGCACATCGGGCATTATATCGGCCGGAGGGGCGGGCGTATGCTCTGCCTGGGGCTGAGACGGTTGTGTGGCGGACGGGCGCCCTGTTGGGACGGGTGTGCTGGTGGCGAGTGATAGCTGCGCGGCGGTTGCCGTCGGGGTCGGGGTCGGCGCTCCTGACGGGCGATTTTCGAGCGTCCAGAAGATGATGCCGAGCCCCAGCAGTACCAAGAGCGCGGCGATGACGCTGATGGTGAGAATCTCGGCGGTGCGGTTCGGCGCGTATTGGGCCGGAGGCGTAGGAGGCGGGGCAGCCGGCGGAGCCGGTTGCAGTTGGTACACATCGCCCGGCCCGGAGTCCGGGTGGACTGGCTTGCGCCGGCGCTGAGGCAACATAGTTCCATTGTAGCAACAAAGCAGGTGCAGCCAAAACAAGCCGGGGCGCAGGCGCCTCGCCGCGCACTTTAGCCGGCGCGCCGGCATTCGGCCGGCTGTCGTTGGGAGTTTCACTTTGCAGGCGAGTATAATGAGCGGTAAGAGGTTTGGTCGGACGGGGCGAGAAACGCGTAGGCAGAAACGCGAAGGCATGGGAGATGACGATGCCGACAAAGACAGAGAACAAAGGTCCGGTTACACAGCCGGCGGAGAAGATGCAGCACCTGTCGGAATTGGTGGTATTCCAGGATTTGTCGCCGCGCGAGATGGAGGAGTTGAACCGCATCACGACCATGAGCACGGTGCCGCGCGGCCGCGTCTTTTACCGCCCGGAGGAGCCGGGCGAGGTGCTCTTTATCCTCAAGGAGGGCCGGGTTCAACTCTATCGCATTAGCCCGGAAGGCAAGAAGCTGGTGCTGGCGACGCTGGGGCCGCATACGCTGTTCGGCGAGATGGCGTTGCTGGGCACGCGCATGCATAATACATTTGCCGAGGCCATCGAAGACTGCCTGATCCTGGTGATGAGCCGCACCGACCTGGAGCGCTTGATTCTGAACCGGCCGCAAGTTGCGCTGCGCATTTTGGACATCACGGGCAAGCGTCTGCGCGAGGCCGAGGAGCGCTTGGAGAACATGGCTTTCAAGGGCATTCCGGCGCGGCTTGCCAGCCTGTTGCTGCGCGTGGCCGAGGAACAACAGAGCGAGACGATCACAGGGCTGACCCATCAGGACCTGGCGGAGAGCGTAGGAACCTATCGCGAAACCGCAACCCAGGTTCTTAACGACCTGAAGGGGCAGGGGCTGATTGAGATTGGACGCAAGCGCATTACGATTCTGGATCGGGAGCGGTTGGCGGAGGTGGCGGAGAGCTAGGCGTTGCGGAGGGCTTGGCAGGTGATCCCGGTAAAATGGCCGGGGATTTTTGCGAAAGGCAATTGACATTTGCCGGAAAGCCAAGTACAATCGTGGCGTGTTTGTGCAAGGTGTAACAGATGTTCTTTTCACTCTCAGCTTATAGACCTCATAGAATCCGCTTTGATGGCCCCACCCGTATCGACGCTATGGCGTTTAGCGCATGGTCGACGCAGCGCGAGTTAACGGGTGGACAGTAGGTTGACACGGCTGAACTACTTGGCAACTACTATCTTTAGGAGGACGTTTCCATGACGCATGTGATTTTCGATCTGTGCATCCGAGATGGCGCGTGCGCAGAGGTGTGCCCGGTCGAATGTATCGTTCCGGGCCAGCCGGAGGACGAGTGGCCGTGGTACTATATTGACCCGGACACCTGCATCGACTGCGGCGCCTGTGTGCCGGAGTGCCCCGTTGAGGCAATCTTGCCGGAAGAGGACCTGCCGGAAGAATACCAGTACACGACGGAGCTCAATGCATTGTTCTTCTCGGAAGGCCCAGGGTACGCAGCGCTCGAGATGGGCTGATCGTCGTTGAGGTAAGTTCGAGACCTCCGCGAGCCGCGGAGGTCTTTTTCGTGGCAGAAAACGCAAGCTAGATGAGGAACAGCTGATGGCAGATGAGAAAAAGCTGAACGCGCCCGACTGGTCCAATGTGAAGCGGGTTCTGGTGATTGTGGCGCACCCGGACGATGCGGACTTCACCTGCGCGGGCACGGTGATGCAGATGGCGCGCCAGGGCATCGACGTGACCTATATGATTTTGACCAACGGCGACAAGGGCAACCATAACCCGGAGATCACGCGCAATCAACTGATCGCCATGCGCAAGATCGAGCAGCGCCGCTCGGCGGAGCTATGCGGCGTGAAGCAGGTGCTCTTTATGGGCGAGGAGGACGGCTTCCTCCAGCCGACGCCCGTCATCCGCAAGCGCGTGACGCGCGAGATCCGGCGCATTCGCCCGGAACTGATCATCTGCCCGCACCCGGACCGCTATCTGGTGGGCGACGGCTACATCAACCATCCCGACCATCGCAACGCCGGTCTGATCGCGCTGGAGGCTATTTTCCCTGCGGCGGACAACCCCATGTTCTACCCGGATATGATGGACGAGGGTTATCTGCCGCACAAGATCAGCCAGCTCTATGTATCGGGACACGACGAGCCGAATATCGAGGTGGACATCAGCGCGGACGCCGAGCGCAAGGTCGCGGCGATTTTGTGTCATGTGAGCCAGTTCGACGAGCCGGAGAAGGCGGCGGACAGTTGGCGCAAGCGCTGGAGCGAGATCGGGCCGGACGGCGAGCCGCGCGTCTATGAGCGCTTTAAGTGCATGAAGTTCGGGTAAACGCTGTGGGCGGATTACAGACGTAAGAGGACGGAAAAATGAGGGGCAGGCACAAGGCCTGCCCCTACGTATTGGTTGCGGTGTGGAGACTATTCCACTTCGGCCATCAACTCTTCTTGCATCTCATTGGCCGATTCGGTCAACGCTTCGAGCGTGGCCTGGATGTCGGCGCCCTGCATGATCTCGTTGAAGGCCTGGGTGGCCGCATCGCGGGTAGCTTGGTAGGAGATGAGCTGCGGCTCATAGCTGCCGTAGGGCAGGAGAGCGAGAGCCTGGCCCCACTGGACGTTCTCGTTGATGTAGTCGCCCAGGAATTCGGCTGTGCCGGCGCGGGTGGGGAAGTAGCCGCTGATGCGGACCCACTCGGCCTGGATTTCGGGGCTGGTGAACCACTTGATGAAGAGCCACGCGGCCAGTTCTTGTTCGGGCGTGGTCTTGACGATCATGACGTCGCCGCCATAGACGTTCTGCACCGGATCAGGCGTGGTGTGCGGCACGGCGGCAACGCCCCACACGTCGGGGTCGCGGCCTTCCTGCTCGGCGATGGTCTGAATGTCGGTGGCGTAGAAGGGGATGCCGGAGCTGGAGCCCATCGAGAAGATGGCGTTGCGAGCGGCGAACTCGGTGTTAGGATAGCCCTCGGTGAAGAAGTAGGCGCAGCCGTCGTCGTACATGCCCTTGAGCAGGGTCATGGCGTCGATCGTCGCCTGGCTGTTATAGACGTAGCTGGTGCCTTCTTCGTTGAGGATGTCGCCGCCGAAAGCGAGCGTCCACGCTGCGACAGCCGAGGCGTCGTCGCGCAGGATGAAGCCGCCTGTGCCGTCGCCCTTGGCTTCGGCTGCGGCGCAAGCCATCTCGCGGAACTCATCGGGCGTCGTGGGCGGGCCGTCAAAGCCGAGTTCTTCGAGCCAGGTCTGGTTGTAGTAGATCATTTCCATGGAGCGGTTGGGCGGGAAGCCGAGCCGCTGGCCGCCGAATGCGGGATGCACGCCCTGGTCGAAGAAGCTGGCATAGAAGTCGGCCTTGTCTTCGGGCGTGAGGCCCCATTTCGGGTCGTCGATCAGGGTGTTGAGGTCGACGAGGGCGTCGTTCAACTGGTAAAAAGCCTGGTCGTTCTGGTAGCCGGCGATGAGGGCGGCGGGCTGCTCGCCGGCGGCGATGCTGGCGTTGACCTTGTCGCGGATCTCATCGTAGCCGCCCTGGCTCTGGGAGACGACGGTAATGCCGCACTCGTTGAACTGGGTGAGCAGCGCGGTGAGTTGTTCATCGCGCGAGCCGGTGTGGTTGTGCCACCAGATCACTTCTTGGCCGCTGGGATCGACGCCGGCATATTCGCCTTCGGCGGCCGGCGCGCAGGGGCCTTCCGCCGCGGGCGCTTCCGCCGCAGGGGCTTCGGCGGCGGGCGCTTCGGCAGCAGGCGCCGTGGCCGGGGCTGCACAGGCTGCCATGAGCAAGACGACGCTCGACAGCAGTACGATCATCCAGAGATGGTTGTGACGCATAGCGTTCTCCTTGTTTTTGACTTGAATCGTATTCAGACTCGACGTCAGAGTTGACACGCACTCGTTTAGGTTCACTATGTAAACGGCGTTGAAGAGCGCCGTTGAACCCGCTTCTATTTAGCCCTTGAGGCCGGATGTGGCGATGCCTTCGATAAACTGCTTCTGCGTGAAGAAATAGATGATCAGGATCGGCGCGATGGTGATGATGGACCCCGCCATCTGTAGATGGAACTGGGCGCCGGCTTCGTCTAGGAAGGCCAGCAGTCCATAGGAGATGGGGCGCCAGTCGGGCGTAGAGGTGACCAGGATCGGCCAGGCCAGGGAGTTCCACGAACCGATGAAGGCGAAGAGGGCCAGGGTCATCACCGGCGCTTTGGAGAGCGGCAGCATGACGCGCACCAAATAGCGCAGATGTCCCGCCCCGTCGATCTGGGCCGAATCCCACAGCTCGTTAGGTATCTGCTGGAAGAATTGGCGCAGGAGAAAGATGCCGAACGCGCCCGCCATAAAGGGAATGGTCAGGGCGGGCCAGTTGTTGATCCACGGGATGGGGCCGATGCGGCCCAGCCACGAGACGGTGATGAAGTTGGGCACCCAGGTCACCGCTTCGGGCAGCATGAGCGTGGAGAGCAGCAGGGCAAAAAGAAACGCCTTGCCGGGAAACTCCATGCGGGCGAAGGCGTAGGCGGCCAAAGTACAAAAGACCAGTTCGCCGATCACGGTGATCAGCGTGATCTTGACGCTGTTCATGAAGTAAAGCGAAAAGCTGGCGTCGCGCCATGCCTGCTCGTAGTTGCCCCACTGGGGCGTGCGCGGCAGCCAGGCGCCGCCCGTCGCCTCGGTCAGGTTCATGAGCGAGACGCTGACGGTATAGAAAAACGGGACGATGGCCACGACCGCGCCAGTAAGCAAGACGGCGTAGGTGAGGATTTGACCCATGTCGAAGCGCGGCCCGTTGCGCCCGTCATCAGCGGACGCTTTGCCGGCTGTGGGAGGCGCGAGCGGGGTGGTTTGGCTAGCCATAGAAGACCCTCTTACTTGCCAGGCGGTTGTTGACCGCAGTCAGCGCCAGGATGATGAGAAGCAACAGAATGGCAAGGGCGGACGCGTAGCCGTAGCGCGTGTCGCGCTTGAAGGTTTGGAAGATGACGACGCTGGCCGTGTCGGTCGTGCCCAGGGCGGCGGCAGTGCGCAGCACGTAGATGTGATTGAAGGCTTTGAAAGTGCCGATCACCGAGTAGAGCGTCAGGAAATAGATGGTGGGCGAGAGCAGCGGCAAGGTGATGTGGCGGAACTGCGCCCAGCGCCCGCCGCCGTCAATCGAGGCGGCTTCGTAAAGCTCGCGAGGGATGCTGCCCAGGCCGGCCAGGAAGATGACGGTGTTGAAGCCGACGAAGGTCCACGTACCGTAGATGATGATGACAACCAGGGCCAGGCTCGGCCCGGCGGCCCAGGCGGGCAGCGTCACCGAATTGCCCAGCATCAGTTGGAAAATGCCCGCCGGCTCATTGAGCCAGGCGAGCGGGTCTGCGCCGACCGCGCGCAGGAAGGCGTTGACCGGCGCAGTGGGCCGGCTGGAGAAGATGATGCGGAAGACGGCTGCGGTCCCGACAAAGGGGGCGATGTAGGGGATGAAGTAGATGATGCGGAAGACGGATTTGCCCCGGATATCTTGGAAAAGCAGCGTGGCAAGCAACAGGGCGGCGCCGAGTTGGATCGGGATCGTGCCCATCGAGTAGTAGAGGGTGGCAAGCAGGCCATACCACCACGTATCGTCGCCGGCGGCGATGGCGCGCGGCAACTCGCCGATCAGGAACCAGCCGCCGGCCAACAAGGCGGCGGCGGCTCCCAGGCGCAGGGCTGTGCCGGCGTTGGATTGGCGATGGCCGGCGCTTTCCCATAATTGCCAGGCGACAAGGAGCAGCAGGAAGCCGGCGCTGATCGTGATGATCTGCGACCAAATATCGAGCCCCTCGCCCGCTTCAAGGGCTTCGCTGTAGGCGCGCTGGATTTCGGTCCAGGTGAGCCAGACAAGGTAGGCGGCGGACAGCAGCATGACCGCGGCGCCGGTGAAAACGCCGGTGGCGTTGTGGAGCCTGTCTCGGGGCGAACGCCGGCGCGCGGTGTAGAAATACAGGGCGATGCCGGCGGCGAACAGGAGCAGCGCCGACCACAGGGCTATCTGAATCGGCGGGGCGGCGAGCGCTTGGGCAAGCAGTTGCTGGAAGCTGGCCTGTGGGCCGCCGCGGGCGCGCATCAGTTGGGGCACTTCCAGCACTGCGGGCAGCGCACGGAAGATGAACAGGACGAACAAAATAAAGCCGGCGCCAATGATCGCTCCGGACGGGGCCCAGATCCAAAAGGCCCACTGTTTTTCTTGAGCCGTGCGGAACGCCCGCATCACGCTGCGCAACGCCATAAAGACCAGCAAAACCGCCAGCCAGAAGAAGAGGACGTAGGCCAAGCTGTCGATGGCTCTGACATAGTTGTTGAGGCCATCGTACCTGCCGACGATTTTGTTGAGGCCGACAAGCGTGCTCTGGTAGGCGGCAAAGAGGAGTGGAAATAGCCCGAATAGGCCGATGATGAGAAAAGCGGGGAAAAGGAACAAATAGGCCAGAAGCGCTTCCCGCAGTCTGCGTCCCTGGCGACCGGCGAAGATGTTTGAGCGGGCCGGCGTCACGGTTCTGACTTGTTTGCCAACGGCTGTCGTGCTCATGGCTGCCAAATCTCTCTTAGACATTCCCGGCGCTCATAGTCGGGATGGGCGGCGGTCAAGCGTTTTCATTGTACACCATGCCCGCGCAAATGGCTACCGAACCTGCCCGGCCCGCCGCCCCGCAGCAGCATGGCAGCCGGGCGTTAATGGAATGTTTACGCGTTGTTAACGATATGTTTTCGGCGGCTCCGGCGCGCTTGACCGCCAAGCGCCGGCTAGGCGCGGACGATGTGCGTACCCGTGCGGCCGTAGACGGCGTGCTCCAGGTTTTCCGGGTTCGTAATGATGCAGCGGGCGTCCGCTTTTGCGTGCTGTTCGAGGAAGCGGATGCAGGCCTCGATTTTCGGTTTCATGCTGCCCGGTGCGAAATGACCTTCGTCCTGGTAACGGCGCGCTTCATCTACGGTCATGCGTTCAATGTCCTGCTGTTGCGGCGTGCCGAAATGGATGGCGACGTGCTCGACGCTGGTGCTGATGAGCAGCAGGTCGGCGGCGAGGCGTCCCGCCAGCAGGCCGCTGGCGAGGTCTTTGTCGATGACGGCGGGCACGCCGCGCAGCTCGCCGGCGCGGTTGCGCGTGACGGGGATGCCGCCGCCGCCGGCGGCGATGACGATCCAGCCGGCCGAGGCCGCTTCGGCGATGGCCTGCTGTTCGATGATCTCGACTGGCTCCGGCGAGGCGACGACCCGCCGCCAGCCGCGCCCGGCGTCTTCGACGACAGGCCAGCCCTCCGCCTCGAAGCGGCGGGCCGCGTCTTCGTCCAGGAAGCCGCCGATGGGCTTGGACGGGCGGGCAAAGGCCGGGTCGTCGCGCTTGACGCGCACCTGGGTGACGATGGTGACGCACTGGCGCGGCAGCTCGCGGCGGTAGAACTCGTTGTTGAGCGCCTGTTGCAGCATGTAGCCGATGCTGCCCTGGGTGTCGGCGACGATCAGGTCGATGGGCGTGGTGTGGACGCTGCCCATCGCCAGCTCGTTGCGGCGCAGGATGTAGCCGACCTGGGGCCCGTTGCCGTGGGTGATGACCGCGCGCCAGCCGGCCTGGATCAGGTTGGCGATGTTGCTCGCGGTTTCGCGCACCGCGTCCCACTGGTGGCGCACTTCGGGGTGTTTGGCATCCTTGATCAAGGAGTTGCCGCCGACGGCGATGACGGCCAAAGGCGAACGATTCAGTTCGGTGCGGTTCATGGGCACGATTTCTCTACGTGTTGCGCCATGCATCTGTGGGGGCGTCCCTTGCGAGCGCCAAGCGTCGCGCGGCGGGCCATTAGCTCCCGATCAGCTTCGGCAGGAGCGCGTAGAATTCGGTGGCCTTCACCACGTCGTCCAGCCGCACGTTGTCGTTGACGGTGTGGGCGGTCTCTTCCTCGCCGGGGCCGAAGCCGATGGAGGGAATGCCGGCTTTGCCCGCCCAGTAGATGCCGTTGGTGCTGAAGTTCCATTTGCCCGCTTCGTGTTCGGGCAGGCCGATGCGCCGCGCCGCCTCCAGCCCGGCTTGGACGAGCGGGTGTTCGGCGTCGATGGCCCAGGCCGGGAAGTATTTGTCGACGGGGAAGACGAAGCCGGTGTAGCTCGGCTCGTCGTAGCGCAACATTTCGACGCGCACATCGCCCGAGGCGACATGCTCGGCGGGAATGAGGTCGCGGATCTGTTGCAGCGCGTCGGCGGCGCTTTCGCCGAAGGTGAGCCGCCGGTCGATGTAGACGGTGCAGAGATTGGGCACGGCGTTGATGCTGGCGGTCTCCACCTTCATGTCGGTGACAGTGATTTTGCCGTGGCCGAGAAAGGGGTCATCGCCTAGTTGCGGTTCCAGGCGGCTGATGGCGTCGATGATGGGCAGAACTTTGTAGATGGCGTTGTCGCCGAGGTGGTTGCTGGCGGCGTGCGCGCTGCGGCCCTTGGCGACGATCTGCATTTCGATGCGGCCTTTGTGCCCGCGGTAGACCTGCATCTTGGTGGGTTCGCCGATGACGACAAAGTCGGGGCGGATGCCTTCGTGCTCGACGAGGGCGTGGCAGGCGATGCCGTCGCACCATTCTTCCATGTTGCCGAAGTAGTAGGCGG
>CAZYSJ010000119.1:0-13079 GCA_964649875.1 uncultured Caldilineaceae bacterium | reverse complement strand
CCGCCTACGCGGCGGCCCTCAGCAGCGGCATGACTTCTTGGGCGAAGCGCTCGATGCCTTCGGTCTTGGGGAAGTCGAGCAGGCGCACGACGAAATGCTCCACGCCGAGGTCGACAAAGCGCTGTAACTGCTCCGCCACTTGTTCGGGCGTACCGGCGATGACGGTGTCGTTGTTGTAGGGCGAGGCCGCGGCGATGCGGCGCGCTTCCGCCTCGCTGTCGCCCAAGGCGATGCCGTCGGACGACCATGTCTTGACGATCTCGGCGAAATCGCGGCCGGCCGCATCACAGTGCCGGCGCAGCACCTCCAGCTTGTGCGCATAGGTCGCCAGGTCGCCGCCGGAGAAATTCCACCAGTCGGCGTGTTGGGCGACGACGCGCAGGGTAAGCTGTTCGCCGCCGCCGCCGATCAGGACAGGCGGCGCGGGGTTGGGCCGCGGCTCGCAGTAGGCGTCCTCGATGCGGTAGTAGGTCCCCTCGAAGCCGGCGGGCGATTCGCTCCACAGCAATTTGGCGATCTGTACGGCCTCCGCCAACTGGGCGATGCGCACAGCGGGCCTGGGGAAGGGGAAGTTGTAGGCGCGGTAATCCTCCTCCATCCACCCCGCGCCGATGCCGTAAATAAAGCGACCGCCGGTGAGCCACTGGAGATTGGCCGCGGCTTTGGCCGCCAGCGCCGGGTTGCGATACGACTGGCAGAACATGCTGGAGGCGAAGCTCAGCTTCGGGTAGGCGGCGGCAAAAAAGGCGATGCTGGTCTCGCACTCCTGATAGGGCGTGTCCTTCGCCTGCCACCCGGCCCAGGGCATGGTGTGGTCGTCGATCCATACCGTGTCGAAATGCGGCTGGATGACCTGCATGTTGGCGTGGAGCTGCTCTAGGTAAGCGGCGGCGCTGCTGCCGTCCACCGGGAATGAGTGCATGTGCCAGCCGAATTTGATGTCGCTCATGGCTTCTCCTTTGCGGTTGGGAATGACGTGCGATCTGCCCGCGCTGAGGCGGGCAGGCGATTATGCGTGCGGCTCTGCGATCTGCGGCAGGATGACGCGGCACTCAATGCGGGCTAGTTCGTCGCGCAGACACTCCAGCGTAGCCGTGTCGGGAACTGTGCCGACGATGGCCCCGCCGGAACCGGCAAACTTGGCGCTGGCGCCGCAGCGCCGCGCTATGGCGACCATCTCTTGCTGCCAGGCGGGCAGTTGGTAGATGCGGCTGCGCGTGTCGTAGTTCTCGTCGATCAGCGCGGCCAGACGTTCGACATCGTGCGCCAGCAGCGCCTCTCGGCCCTGCTCGGCCAGTGCGGCGAACTGCTGCATGGCCTCGACGATGGCCGGCTCGCCGCGGTTGAAGCGCCCGCGGATGTCGTTGTGGAAGCGCTCGGTCGGTTCGCCCAGGTTGCCGTGATAGGCGACGTAGAAGCGCGGCAGCCAGTCCAGGGGCAGCGGCTCGTAGGCGTAGGCTGTGAGGCCGGCGACCTGCTGCTCGCAGGCTTTGTCGAAGTTCATGTAGACCATGCCCTCGTAGCATTGGATGACGCGGTCTTGCAGCCCGCCGGAGATGCCCAGTTCCTCTGTTTCGACCGACAGCACCAGGGACGGCTGCGCGGCCAGGGGAATCTCGACGCCGTAGAACTCCATGAGGCAGCGCAGCGTGGCGGTGATGATGGCGCTGGAGCCGCCCATGCCCACTTGCCGGGGGATGTTGGTGCTGTAGCGCACCGAGAAGTTCTGGTCGTGCAGGGCGATGTCGTGCCGCCGGCAGTAATCGACAAAGCGCTTGATGGTGGCCTTGACCAGGCGGATGCCCCCGTAGTAGCCGTGAAGCCGCACATCGGTGTGCAGGTCGTGGATCGAGCGGAAGCGGGCGCGGTCGTGTTCGGCCAGGACGATATCAACCGTGTCCCATTCGTAGAGCACGACCTCGGCCGAGAAGTTGCGCAAGATGAAGGAGATGGTCTTGCCGTTGTAGCCGTCGGACGGGTTGCCGAGCAGACCGGCGCGGGCATAGGCCTGTTTACGCACGATCAACATGGAGCATTTCCTCCAGGGCTTGGCGCAGCGCGGCGCCGGAACGGGGGTCGTTCAGGGCGAATTCGACGAAGGCGCGGAAGTACGAGTCGAAGTTGCCAATGTCGTAGCGGCGTTCGTCGTTGCGCAGGCGCACGCCCACGACGCGCGCCTGCTCGCGCAGGAGGATGCGCACCGCGTCGGTGAGTTGGATTTCGCCATCTTTGCCCGGCGCAACGCGGTCGATGGCGTCGTAGATGGAGGGGGCGAAGACGTAGCGGGCGGCGATCGCCAGGGCGCTGGGCGCTTCTTCGGGCGAGGGCTTCTCGATGACGTCGGCCAGTTCGAAGACGTCGCCGTCGCCCTTGGGGTCGGCGATGCCGTAGCGGTGAACGTCGCTGCGCGGCACTTCCTCGAAGGCGATGACGGCTTCGGCGCGCTGTTGTGCAAAGATGTCGATCATGCGGCGCACGACGTCGCTGGCGGCATTCATGCCGATGATCGAGTCGCCCAGGGCGACGACGAAGGGCTGGTCGCCGACGAAGGGGCGGCTGCACAGGATGGCGTGGCCAAGGCCAAGCAACTCGCGCTGGCGCGTGTAGAAGTAGCGCACGTCGGCGCGCTCGAAGTACAGCTCGGCCAGCAGGTCCTCTTTGCCGGTCTCGCGCAAAATTTGGATCAGTTCGGGGTTGAGGTCGAAGTGATTTTCGATGGACGCTTTGCCCGGGCCGGTGACGAATAGAATGCGTTCCATGCCAGCGCGGGTGAGTTCTTCGGCGACATACTGCACGACCGGCTTGCGCCCGACGGGCAGCATTTCCTTCGGCTGGGACTTGGTGGCGGGGAGCAGGCGGGAGCCTAGGCCGGCGACCGGCACAACCGCAATCGTTATCTCCATCAGACATATCCTCTGAGTTCGCTGGAATTGAAGCGGGCGGCCTCTGCGCGGCGTATGCGGCGGCAGGGTGCGCCCAGGCGTATTGTAGCACGACCGGCGCGAGCAGGCCACGGGCAAAGGGGTCTGTTCCAGATTGAGGGTGCGCACCTGTCACCCTGAGCAGAGCGAAGGGTCTGTCTTGCGGGCGCGTGCTTTGCTATGCAAGATGCTGAGCGCAGCGAAGCATGACAGGGGGACTCAGCATGACGGCTTGCCCCAAACATGAAATGGGCGAAGGGGGAAGGCATCCGCCAAGTGCGCAGAGGCGCGGCGCGCCGGGCGGGCTTGGCCGGTTTTTTGACGCCCGGCGGGGTTGCCGAGTAAGCTAGGGGCAAGGCAACTGCATTTGCTGCGCCGCCCCCTGTGTAATTCGGCCTGCCGGTCAAGGTCCCCTCGTCCGGCATTTACTGAGTGATCAGTACAACGTTAAGAGCTGCCCCGCATGACCCATGCACTTCGCCGAACCTTCCGCCGCATCGATTGGTCTTCGCCGCAGACGCGCATCCTGATCGGCGTGATGGCCCCCGCTGTGATCACGGGGATGGACCACCACATGTTCGGCGTCACGGTGCCCGCAATCCGCAGCCACTTCGGCCTCGATGCGGATACGGCGGCGTGGGTGGTGATGAGCTATTCGCTGCCGTTTATGGCGCTGATGCCGCTCTATGGGCGCATGGGTGATCGTCTCGGCAAGCGGCTGCTGCTGCTGATAGGCACGGCCATCTTCTTCGTGGGAAGCCTGCTCGCCATGGCCGCGCCGAGCCTGGGTTGGTTTATGGCGGGCCGCTTTGTGCAGGGCATGGGCGCGGCGGGCTTTGTGCCCCTGTGCATCGCGCTGATCACGCAGCGCTTCCCGGCTGCGGAGCGGGGCCGGGCGCTGGGCACATGGAACTCGGTGGTCCCCCTGGCCGGGCTGACGCTGCCCTACTTCGCCGGTCTGTTGGTGGATGCGCTGAGTTGGCGCGCCATCTTCCCGGCGATTGCGTTGACGGCTGTGATCGGCTTCTTTACGATCCGGCACAACATCCGCCCGCTGACAACGGCCGTCGACTTCCGTTTCCTGCGCACGTTCGACTGGCCTGGCGTCATTCTGCTGAGCAGCGCGCTGGTCACCCTGTTCTTTTACACGTCGAGCCGCCCGGTGACCGGACGACCTGCGCTGCAGGACTGGCGGCTGTTGCTGGCGTGGCCGCTGCTCTTCGTTTTGTTGATCCTGTGGGAGCGACGTCGCCCGGACCCGTACATCGACCTCGGCCTTTTTCGCGACCGCACCTTTAGCGTGGCGTCCCTGTGCGCCGGGCTGCGCATGGCGTTGATGACCAGCGTGAGCTTCCTGATCCCGCTCTATGTGAGCGACGTGCACAGGGGCGACGCCAGCACAATTGGCATCGTGCTCATGCTGCAAGCGGGGATGCTGTTCGTCACGTCACGGGCCGGCGGACAGTTAGCCGACCGGTGGGGCGGGCGGTTGCCGGTGGCGGGCGGCATGGCCGGGTTGGCCGTCGTGATGGCGCTGATGGCGCTTCTGCCGGAGACGGCGCCGCTGTGGGCTGTAGCGGCTGTGACGATGGGGCACGGGCTGATGATCGGGATGTCGCTGGCGCCGCTGCACCGCGCCGCCATGCAGCGCATAGACGATGCCGATACGGGTCTGGCCGCCGGCCTCTACAGCATGATCCGGTTCGGCGGGCAGATCATGGGGACGGCGATCGCCGGCGTACTGTTGCAGGCCGGGCTGGAGCGCTATGATGCGCCGGTGGAGGCGTATCAGTCGGTCTTTTGGATTTTTGCCGGCGTGGCGTTGTTTGCGACGTTTGCGGCTTGGCAGATTCGCGAGGCGTGAGGGTTATTTTGTTCCCGGAAAGGGGTTGGGCTATGACGACGCCGACAATTGAACAGATCATGCAGCATGGGTCCGTGCGCAATTACAAACCGGACCCGGTAGCGCCGGAATTGGTGGAGAGCATCGTAGCCGCGGCGCAACGCAGCGCCACGTCATCCAATTTGCAGATGTACAGCGTGGTGGCGGTGACGGACGCTGACAAGCGGGCGCGGCTGATGGAGCTTTGCAACAATCAGGCGCATATTGCCCAGGCGCCTGTCTTTATGGCCTGGTGTGCGGACCTGAGCCGGCTGGACCGGGTGTGCCGGCGACGCGGCTATACGCAGGTTACCGAACATGTCGAAAGCTTCCTGGTAGCGGCGATGGACGCGTCGATCGCCATGCAGACGGCGACGGTGGCGGCGGAATCGCTGGGTCTGGGCGCGTGCTACATTGGCGCCATCCGCAACCATCCGCGCCAGGTGATCGAGCTGCTCCGCCTGCCGAAGCTGACCTTCCCGGTCTGCGGCATGACGTTGGGCTGGCCGGCCGCCGCCCCGCGGCTGCGCCCCCGGCTGGCGACAGAGGCCATCCTGCATTGGGAGGGCTACGATGCCGGCGACGAGGAGCGCTATTTGTTGGACTATGATCGAGCCATGATCGAGACGGGCATCTACCACGGTCGCCAGGTAGCCGTGCCCGGTCAAGAGGGAGAAGTTGAGGACTACGGCTGGATGGAGCATTCGGCGCGGCGCGTTGCGCAGGCGGTGCGCACGGATTTGCGTGAAATCCTGGCCGAACAGGGTTTTGACCTCAAGTAGATATAATCTCTTCGAGATAGGGGATGCCATGAAAAAGCTGACGATTGCGGACCTGTGTCCCGACGGATCGTACCTGCTGCCGGACCACCTGGGCGAGGCCAAGGCGGTAAAGGGCGGCGTCTACGTGTTTGAGCCGGGCGAAACCGCGCACCCGGAGCCCGTCCATGTGCACGACGTGGACGAGGTGTTCATCTTTGTGCAGGGCAAGGGCGTGCTGCCCATCGACGGGGTGGAGCACCCGATCCAGGCCGGGGATGTGTTCATCGTAGAGGCGGGCGAGGATCACCACACGCGCAGTTCGGTGGAGGAGCCGCTGGTGTCGGCGTGGTATCTGATGGATCGGTAGCGGCAGGGCGCGCGTGCGGACGGACGCCCGCACGCGGCGTGTGCGCTGTGGCGGCTATTCCAGGAAGCGGAAGCTCTCCAGCGCCAGTTGGTAGAGCATCTCCGCCTGTTGGCGGACTTCGCTGCCTTCGTCGCCGAGGGGCGCGACGAACAGGCTGTATAGGGTTCCGTTGTGCAGGAAGGCGACGCGCCGGTTGAGGTCTTGGCCTGGCAGGTTGTCGAGTAGGACGGCTTCTTCGCC
Source organism: uncultured Caldilineaceae bacterium (assembly GCA_964649875.1). Classification (GTDB taxonomy): domain Bacteria; phylum Chloroflexota; class Anaerolineae; order Caldilineales; family Caldilineaceae; genus JASGTU01. The sequence continues at coordinate 6,908 of CAZYSJ010000119.1, read as the reverse complement.
GGCGACGGTGACGCTTTCGGGCGTGATCTCGAAGCCGGGCGGCGTGTAGTCCGTCGCCAACCGCGCGGCGACGTCGTCGAGCGTCTGGCCGGCCGCGTCGCTCACAGAGATGGACAGGCGCGGGTCCCAGTGATTTATCACGTTGCCCGCCACGATGTCGGTAACGCCGGGGTTGGTCTGGTCGAGGGTGTAGGCCGCGGGGTAGAGCAGGCAATAGCCGTCCGTCTCGTTGTGCAGCAGCAGTTGGCCTTCGCCGGGCGTGGGGCAAGGATCGGCGGGCTGTGTGGACGGGGGAGCTTCGGCTGCCGGCGCCTCCGGCATGACGGGCGTACACGCGGCAAAGACCGCGGGCAAACTCAGAGCGACCATTAACACGGCGAACCGGCGCAGACGAGTTGCGGCAAGCATTCATTGCTCCTTGGATAGGCCAATCAAATGAACGGGTTGCGATTTGCTCGGAGCGTTATACTGCCGCAAGCCGCGTCTGTCAAACTGGTCGGGGGGCGGTGTACTTCGGCAGGACAGCCCCGCAGGGGCGCTCTTTGAGAGCGGGCTGGAACCGATTACAATGGGGGCGAGCCTGGCATCAAGATGCGACCGAAAGGCGAGCCTTGCGGCCGCGTGGCGAGATGTCTGGGCGAGCCTCTGCCGGCTAATCACACGTGACCGGAGCAGCAGGTTGCCATCCTCTTGGCGATCCCGATTTCTACCCTGAATATGGAGAGCGGAAAAGAGAGCGATCATGAAGAAGATCATTAATCAACCAGCGAATTTTGTGCCGGAGATGCTGGAGGGTCTGTTGAAGGCGCACCCGGACCAACTGGCCTATGAGGAGGAGTTGCAGTGCATCGTGCGGGCGGACGCGCCGGTGCAGGGCAAGGTAGCCTTGGCGACGGGCGGCGGCTCCGGCCATCTGCCCGTGTTCCTGGGCTATGTCGGCCGCGGGCTGCTCGACGGCTGCGCCGTGGGCGACGTGTTCAATTCGCCTTCTGCGGACCAGATGCTGACGGTGACCAAGCGCATTGACGGCGGCAAGGGTGTGGTGTACATCTACGGCAATTACAGCGGCGACGTTATGAATTTCGACATGGCCGCGGAGATGGCCGACATGGAAGACATCGAGGTGCGCACCGTTCTCGTGCGGGACGACGTGGCTTCGGCCCCGCCGGAGGAAGCGGCGCGGCGGCGCGGCGTGGCGGGCATGGTCTTCGCCTTTAAGTGCGCAGGCGCACGCGCCGACAAGGGCGGTTCGCTCGACGAGGTGGTCGCCGCGGCGGAGAAGGCGCTGGCGAATACCCGCTCGATGGGCGTGGCGCTGTCGCCCTGTACCGTGCCCATGGCCGGCAGGCCGACCTTTACCATCGGCGAAGACGAGATGGAGATCGGCATGGGCATTCACGGCGAGCCGGGCGTCAAGCGCGAGAAGTTGCAGAGCGCCGACCAGATCACCGAGCGTATGATGGCGGCTATCCTGGAGGACTTGAAGCCGCAGGCCGGGGACCGCGTGGCTGTAATGGTCAACGGGCTGGGCGCGACGCCGCCGGAGGAGCTCTACATTATCTATCGCAAGGCGCACGAGATTCTGAGCGACAAGGACATTGCCGTGCATCGCGCCTACGTGGGCGAATACGCCACGTCGATGGAGATGGCCGGCGCATCGATCACGCTCATGCGCGTCGACGATGAATTGGTCGAACTGCTCGACCATCCGGCGCAGTCGCCCTTCTTTGTCCAGGTGTAGGATTAGGCGCTGGGCGCGGCGTGAGCGATGTGAAGTAAGGCGTATCGGTTTCAACATGGAACGTGACACAGGACGCGGGGAGAAGCGATGAGCGGCATTATTCAGAGTGCGGATGTGGCGGAGGCCCTGCGCCGCGCCGGCCAAGTTCTGGCCGACCAGAGCGAGTATCTGACTCAACTGGACCAGGCGATCGGCGACGGCGACATGGGCATCACCATGGGCCGGATCGGCGTGGCGCTGTTGGGTTATGTGGAGCAGACTGAGGTCGACGACATCGGCAAGTACCTGGCCCAGGCGGGGATGACGGCCAACCGCGCCGGCCCGTCGACGATGGGCACGCTCTTTTCGACGGCCCTGATGCGGGCGGGCAAAGCGGCGCGCGGCAAGACTGAGCTGTCCGCAGACGACCTGGCGCAGATGTTCCGGGCGGCGGATGAGGGCGTGGCGGAGCGCGGCAAGGCCAGCCTGGGCGATAAGACGGTGCGCGACGCGCTCAGCCCGGCGGCGGAGGCGTTCGCCGCGGCGATTGCGGACGGCAAGACGCCTGCCGAGGCCGGTGCGGCGGCGTTGGCCGCGGCCGAAGCCGGGCGGGACCGCGTCACGCCGCAGCGCAGCAAGGTCGGCCGCGCCGGCTGGGTGGGCGAGCGCACCGAGGGGCAGGTCGACCCCGGCTGCGAGATGCTCGTGCTGCTGCTGCGCGAATTGGCGGGTTAGTGATGTGTCCGCCACGTGTCTGTCATTCTGAGGCGAGCGTTAGCGAGTTGAAGAATCTCGTCGTACCGACAGCCGGGATGCTTCGCTTGGGAGCCCCCTGGGCACAGCATGACAGTCTGCGCATTTGGCGAGCAAACCAATTAGAATCACATACCCGCCGGGCGGCTTCGAGCTCCGTGGCGGGCGCTACTTGTAGTGCGTTAACATGATTTGTGCCGTTGTCATTCTGAGCCGAAGGCGAAGAATCCCTGTGCGGCGGACGAGCAGATTCTTCCTCCCTCCGGTCGTCAGAATGACAGAACCATAATTTCCAGAGCACTAGAGGAATGGGCGAATATGATGAAGACGCGCGCTGCGGTCGTGTGGGAGACGAACACGCCGTTCGCCATTGAAACATTGGACCTGGAGCCGCCGCGGGCGGGCGAGGTGTTGGTCAAGCTCACCGCAGCCGGCGTTTGCCGCAGCGACTGGAATGTGCTGATCGGCGACACGAAGCACCCGCTGCCGGTGGTGACGGGCCATGAGGGCGCAGGCGTGGTGCAGGAAGCGGGCGCAGGCGTCACCCATGTGAAGCCCGGCGACCGCGTGGCGCTCAACTGGGCCCCGGCCTGCGGCGAGTGCTTTTACTGCCTCAACGACAGGCCAAGCCTGTGCGAAAGCTATGTAGATGCGATCTGGGCCGGGGTGCAGATGGACGGCACGCCGCGGCTGTTCAAGGATGGCAAGCCTCTCTACCAGTTCTGCTCTCTGGGCTGCTTCGCCGACTATGCGGTCGTCCCCGCGGTGAGCTGCGTGCCGGTGGCGGATGCGGTTCCGCTGGAGATCGCGGCGCTGATCGGCTGCGCGGTGACCACGGGCGTAGGCGCGGCGCTGAACACGGCGCAGGTGAAGCCGGGCAGCAACGTAGCGATCTACGGCGTGGGCGGCGTCGGCCTAAGCACGGTGATGGGGGCCAAGCTCGCCGGCGCGAAGTGCATCATCGCCGTCGACATAGCGGAGGCGAAGCGCGACATTGCGCTCGGCTTTGGGGCGACGCACTTCGTGCCTGCGGGACCGGGCGCGGTGGAGGCGATCCGCAGCCTGACCGACGGCCGCGGCGCCGACTATGTGTTCGATGGGACGGGCGTCCCTGCGGTGCAGGAGGAATGCCTGGAAGCGGCGCGGCCGGGCGGTCTGGTCGTATTCGAGGGGCTGGCGCCGATGGGCAGCACGACGAACTTGCCCGGCGCGGTGTTGACGCGCACGGAAAAGACGGTGACAGGCAGCTACTACGGCACGTCCAACGCCAAGCGCGACTTCCCGCGTTTCGCCGATCTCTATGTGCGCGGGCTGCTCGACCTCGACCGGCTGATGTCCAAGACATACCGGCTGGAGCAGATCAACGAGGCGTATGCGGAGATGCTGGCCGGCGGCATGGCGCGCGGCGTGATCCTGTTCGACGACGGATCATAGCTGCGGATAAACTGCACGCTTCGTAGGAGCGGCATCCTTGCCGCTCGTGTGGCGCGTAGCGGCAAGGATGCCGCCGTTGCGATGAGAAGCTGTACGCTCATAGATAAAAACGCGGCGGACGCAGAGAAGGGAACCGGTAGCGATCTCCCTCTCCGCGCCCGTCGCGTTGTCTATAGCGGATCTGTTACTCGTACACCCGCCAGCCCAAAGCCTCCGCGTCTACCTCGATATCGGAGATTTCTTCCAGCGCCATCTTGATGTACTTGCCTGTGGCCGAGGCGGCGACCTCGCCGTCGGGCAGGTAAAGCTCGCCCGTGCCGATGAAAAGGCGGCGCTCTTCCTCGTGGATGCGCCCGCGCGCGGTGAGTTCTACGCCTAGCGGCGTCGGCTTGTGAAACTGCACGTTTAGCTCGATCGTCACGCCCCAGACCATCGGCGCGTCGGGCGAGTCGCCGATGTTGATGGCGCGACCGATCGTCTCGTCGAGGATGCCGGTGATGACGCCGCCGTGCATGCGCCCCGGATAGCCCTGGTGCTCGTCGCGGCCGGTGAAGCGCGCCAGCACCTCGCCTCGCCCATCGGCGTCAAGGTCCTCGTAGAAGGCGACGCGCACGCCGCCGATGTTTTTCATCCCGCAGACAAAGCAATAGTAGCTGTTGGGCTGCTTCTTCATCACGCGTCTTTCCAGGTTTGGCGCAGGACGCGCAGCCAGTTTTCGTGTGCGATCTTGCGCAGGGCGTCGTCATCATAGCCGGCGGCGCGCAGGGCGTCCATCAGCTTGGGCAGGCCGGCTGCGTCGTGCAGTTCGGAGGGCATGGTCGCGCCGTCGAAGTCGGAGCCGAGCGCCACATGATCGATGCCCATGCGCTCGACCATGTAATCGACATGGCGCACGATGTCGGCAAGCGGCGCGTCGGCTTGCTGTGCGCCGTCGCTGCGCAGGAAGCCGACGTGGTAGTTGACGCCCACGACGCCGCCCGATGCGCGGATCGCGTCCAACTGCTTGTCCGTCAGGTTGCGCGAGGAGGGGCTGATGGCGTGGGCGCAAGAGTGGGTGGCGACGAGCGGCGTGGCGGAGAGATCGGCGACGTCCCAGAAGCCCTTCTCGTTGAGGTGCGAGAGGTCGATGAGGATGCCCAACTCTTGGCAGGCGCGCACCAATTCCTTGCCGGCGTCGGTGAGGCCGGGGCCGGTGTCGGGCGAGGACGGGAAGGAGAAGGGGACGCCGCTGGCGAAGGCGTTGGGGCGGCTCCAGGTGAGGCCCAATGAGCGAAGGCCGGCCTGGTAGAGCGTCTCCAGCGCGTAGAGGTTGGTGTCGATGGCCTCGGCGCCTTCGATGTGGAAGATCATGGCGAAGACGCCGTCGGCGAGGCAGTCCGCCAGTTCGTCTGCGGTGCGCACAATTTTGACTTGGCCGTCGCCTTCGCGTTCGAGGCGGAAGAGCAGCGAGGCCATGCCCAGGGTGTAGGCGAGTGCGCCCGCCTGATCGACGGGTGCGGTGCGCTCGCGCAGGAAGGCTGCGACGTCGCCGGGCGCGGCCGCGGGCTGAGGCGGGGCTTGGCCGGCGCCGGCAGGCGTGAAGATGGCGAAGAAGCCGCCGCCCAGACCGCCCTGGCGCGCCCGCGGCAGGTCGATGTGACCTTCGCTGCTCTGCTCGAAGAAGGAGCGGCGTGCGCCTTGGCCGTTGTTGTAGAGGTCCAGCAGGGTGTCGTTGTGGCCGTCAAAGATGGGGATTGGATGCGGGGCCGGCATGATGGTTCCTTTCTGCGGCGATTCCCGGAGAGGTGCGGCGCACGATTTGCGCGCATGCACCAGAGTAAGCTAATGCGCAGAGTGTATAGCAAATGCGGGTAAAATGCCAGATTGTAGGACCGGTCAACGCGACCCTAAAGGTTCATTGCGAAACTGCGATTTTAGGCCACGAATTACACGAATTTCACGAATGGACTGAGCGAATAATGCGAGTAATTCGCGAAATTCGTGGCAAAGAAAATGGGCGGGACAAGGAGAGGGCGTCGGAACTGGATATGGCAGAAGCGCGCAAGAATCGGGTGGCTGGCAGTGCGCCGGACGTGTACAATGGCGGCATGGTTGGAGATTGGGGAAATAAGGAGAGGGTTGCGCCAATGTATAGTGTAACGGATTCGGTGCTAGAAGGTGTTGGTTCGGCGGATTATGCACTGGTCGCCCAGGCGATCCGCTATCTGGAGGAAAACGCCGCAGCGCAGCCGTCGCTGGCGGATGTGGCCGGGCAACTTGGCGTGAGCCAGTTCCATTTGCAACGGGTGTTTACGCGCTGGGCGGGCGTCAGCCCCAAGCGCTTCGTGCAGTACCTGACGTTGGAGCACGCCAAGCGCCTGCTGGACGAGTCGCGGCCTGTGCTGGATGCGGCGTACGGAGCGGGGCTGTCCGGGCCGGGGCGGCTGCACGACCTGTTCGTGACGGTGGAAGCGGTCACGCCGGGCGAATACCGGGCGCGGGGCGAGGGGCTAACCATCCGCTATGGACGACACTCCACGCCCTTCGGCGAGTGCCTGTTGGCGGCAACGGAGCGGGGCGTCTGTGCGCTGTCGTTTCTCGACGGCGCGAGTTGGGACGCGGCCGTGGCGGACCTGGCCGCACGCTGGCCCGAAGCGCGCCTGAGCGAACAGCCCGACTGGACGCAGCCTCTGGTCGACCGCATCTTCGCCCAGGGCGAGCCGGACGCGAATCGCCCGCTGGCCGTGCTGTTGAAGGGGACGAACTTCCAACTGAAGGTGTGGGAAGCCTTGTTGCGCATCCCGCCGGGGGCGGTGTGCACCTATGGCGACATCGCGCGGATGGCGGGGGCGCCGCATGCAGTGCGCGCTGTGGGCGGCGCGGTGGGGGCCAACGCGGTGGCGTATCTGATCCCGTGTCACCGCGTGATCCGCAGCAGCGGCGCGATCAGCGGCTATCGTTGGGGCGACACGCGCAAGCGCGCCATGCTGGGCTGGGAGGCGGCGCACGCGGCGGCTTCGTA
>CAZYSJ010000118.1:0-13084 GCA_964649875.1 uncultured Caldilineaceae bacterium | reverse complement strand
ATGCCGGCCAACCGCCCTGCCATTACCGGCTCCTAACCGAATCGGTTAGAATACATCTCCCCTATCACGTGAAGGAAGGCGCACATGAGTTTCGGCATCACCAAGACCATACCGGCAGGTGAGGGACAGGAATGCGTCGACGCTCTTTACGACGGCTCCGTGAGCGAACACGAGTTTCACATGGCCGGTACGCCCTCGCGTCTCAACGTCGGCGACTACGTGTACACGATCTACCAGAACCAGCTAATTGGCCGGCTGCGCATTACGCGCATCGAACCCGGCGCGGTCAACCCCAAGTCCGGCAGACCGCGCACGCTGATCTACGTCGAGGCTCCGGGAGAGCGTTTACCCCTGCCGATCCCCAAACAAGGCCACCAGGGCACGCGCTATACGGATGGCGCAGATTGGCCGCTTTGAGCAACCTCAGGTTGGAGATATGAACGTCCGCTCGAACAGATGGCGCGCTTGGCCGACTCTTGCCATGTTCACAGGCTGGAAGGCGCATAATCGAGACCTCGTCTTCTGGCTCAGCTTTCTTCTTCTCAACGCGCTCTTGTTTCTGCCGCTCTATCTCCTAAACCTGGAGTCATCCACTTTTCTGCCGCGGATCACATTACAGGCCGGTCATCCCTTACAGACGATGGCGGAGCTATTCGTGCGCCGCGAGAACGCCGACATCTTCCGGCTAAGCGTAGAGTTGCTGCTCCTTGTCTCCCTCTATGCCAATGCCCGGCGATTGCGCGGACCGGCGCTCCGTTCGGCCATCGTCGTCACCTACATCATCATCTTCGTCTACCAAGTCTACGAAGGCGTGACGGTTTCCTTGTATAAGGCAGACCCGGCCTTCTACAATCAGTTCTTCCTCGCGCGAGATGGCATCGGGTTCCTTGTGCGACATCTCAGCATCTCGATTCCGGCTCTGCTGCTCGGCGCGATCATCTTGGCGGCGGCGCTTGGGGTCGTTTCATCGTTGCTCAAGACGCTATTCCGAGGGATCGCAGTCGATGACCTGAGCAGAGGCTCACGCGTCACTCTCGCAGCCCTAGCCGCAGCCATCATTCTTTCCGGCGTCACCGCACAACAAGCCTTCGCCCAGCCCGAATCCGTGGTCAACAGCCTGCTCCTCAAGCTCAGAGCGAACATCGACGAGTCAATCCGGCTGTATCGTGATGTCAGCGCCTTCGACGACGAAACTTTCCGTCGCGCCTATGCTCCTGACGCGCTGACCCTAGCCGAGACGCCGAACATCTACCTGATCTTCGTCGAATCGTACGGCAGCGTCCTCTACCGCCGACCTGATTTTGAGCTGGCCTATTCTGCGCTGCTTCAGGAGCTTGAGTCCGAGCTTTCCGCCGGCGGCTGGCACGTCGCCTCAACCCTCAGCGAATCGACGACTTGGGGCGGCGGCTCATGGCTGGCCTACACAAGCGCGCTCTTCGGCATGCCCATCGAAGCCCATCCGCAATACCTCGCCCTTCTCGACCGCTTCGGAAATGCCGAAGACCCCTACCCCTCTCTCGCCCGCTTGCTACAAGCCCAGGGCTATCACACCATCTGGCTTTCGTCGATAGCCGAGGAAATCTCGGATTCGCTCTGGCAGAAATACCGCGACTTCTTCGGCGTCGAAACCTGGCTGCGCCACAGTGAACTGGCATACGACGGCGCGCAGTATGGCTGGGGACCGGCTCCGCCCGATCAATACGTGCTGGAGTATGCGCGCGCCAATGTCGTCAAGACGGACCCCAGACCCGCCTTTCTCTTCTTTATCACACAAAACTCGCACTTCCCCTGGCAGACGCCGCCGCTGGTCGGGAACTGGCGCGCGCTGCTCGAACTTGACCCGGACGGCCAAGAAAACGGCGACGCCGAAGAGATTCCACACCAGGCGCTGCGCATGGCCTATATGAATGCCGTCGAGTATGAACTGCGCTTTCTGACACAATCCGTTCTCGACACCCAGGATGAGGATGCGTTGTTCATCCTCATCGGCGACCACCAGCCGCCGCGGGTCTCCCGTCGCAACGACTCCTTCGACACCCCCATTCACATCCTCACGCGCAACCCGCGCATCGCCGCCGAACTGCACAGCCTCGGCTTCGAAGATGGTCTGGACGTATCCGTCGAGGTTCCCGGCATGAAACACGAAGGATTGTATTCGCTTCTGCGCTACCTTCTGGCCGCCGGCTACGGCGCAGAAGGCTCAGAATTGCCCCCATATCTCCCCGAGGGCGTGCCGTTCGTGATCGAGGAAGCAGTCGAATCTGACTGACGGTTCAACCGGAGGTGAATTCATGTCAACAATACGCCAGGCAGTCCATACACTCGCAGTAATGGCGCTCGCGCTCTCCGTTTTAGCCGGCTGCAGCGCTCCCCCCGCCCCGACGCCGGAACCCTCGCCGCCAATGCCGACAACGGCCGGCAGCGTCGAATCAGCGCCGGCAGCCGCCGAAGGCGTACGCACGTTCGTCATCGACACAGATCAATCCAGCGCTTCCTACATCGTCGACGAGGAATTTCTGCCGGATATGCTGCCGAAATACGGCATTAACGTTGGTCGCCAGGACACGGTTGGCGTCACCCCGGCAGTCAATGGACAACTCGAACTTAACCTAGACAACCTGGCTTCTGCGCTTGGCGAAAACCGGTTCCACGCCGACCTCAGCCTTCTGGAAAGCGACCAAGCATTACGCGACCAGTGGATTCGCGAGAACGGGCCACAGTTCGGTGAGTATCCGGACGCTGTGTTCGTAGCAACCGCGATCGAGAGCGCGCCGTCTAGCTACACGGAAGGCGAAGAGGTGAGCTTTCGCTTGTTGGGGGACCTGACTATCCGTGAGATAACGCAGCCGGCGACGTTTGAGGTAACGGCCAAGTTGGATGGCGCGACGCTTAGCGGCTTTGCCATCGCATCGCTGCGCATGAGCGATTTCGACATCGAACCGCCCAACTTCGCCAACACGCTCACCGTTCAGGATGAATTCACCGTTCGCGTCGATTTCGTCGCCCAAGAGCAATAGCCCGCCAATCATCCCGCCAATCATGACGAGGGCTATCCTTTCCAACCGCACCCAACCAGAGGAGCTATTCCGTGCTTACCATCCCCGCAGATGTATTGACCGCTGCCGGCGTCTCGCTGCTCAGCGCAGCCGGACTGCCCGCCGAACAAGCAGCCATCGCTACCGATCACCTGGTTGAATCGAACCTGGTCGGCCACGACTCCCACGGCGTGATTCGCATCCCCTCCTACGTCAAAGGACTGCGTAACGGCGAACTCGCGCCCGTCGGAAACCAGAAAGTCGTGCGCGAGACCCCGTCCACTCTAGTGCTAGACGCCAACCGCAGTTTCGGCATCGTACTCGCCTATGACGCCATGCGCGAGGCCGTCAAACGCGCCCAGATCTACTCGTTCGGCGCCGTTGCAGTCCATCGTTCGGGCCACATCGGCCGGCTTGGCGCCTATCCTACACTTGCCGCAGAGCAGGACTGCATCGGCGTGATCATGCTCAACGGCGGCGCTCAGTTCATGGCTCCCTTTGGCGGAACCGCACGCCGGCTGCCGCCCAATCCCATCGCCATCGCCGTCCCCAGCGCCGACGGCTCGCATCTCATGTTGGACATTACCACCAGCGTGGCGGCAGGCGGCAAGGTGGACGTTCAACGGGCGCGCCGGTTGCCGTTGCCTGAAGGCTGGCTGATCGACGCCGAAGGCAACCCCGTCACCGATCCGGAACGGTTCCGCGGCAGCGACGTCGCCATGCTGCCCTTAGGCGGGCCGCTCGGCCACAAAGGCTACGGCCTTGCCATGATGATCGATGCCATCGCCGGCGGCCTTTCCTGGGCCGGCTGCAGCGCAGAAGAGCCGACGCGCGGCGGCAGCGGCTATGTCGCCCTCGCCATCAAGATCGACAGCTTTATCGACCCGGACGAATACAAGCGCGAGATTCAGAAGCTGGTTGACTGGGTGAAATCATCGTCGCTGATGCCGGGCGTCAAGAAAATCTACGTGCCTGGCGAAGTAGAAGAAGAATCGCGGCAACGACGCTTGGCAGAGGGTATCCCCGTCGAGGAAGCCACCTGGGGCGCGATCGGGGAAGCCGCTGCAGAACTCGGCGTCACGCTTCCGGCTATCTAGCAAATGAGTAATTGAAACGTGTAATCCGCGCGGTTGCAGAGTTGTCTGTTCTGCAACCGCGCTTGCCCCGACCGCCTATCGTTCCAACGCATTCTAACGATTACCGGACCTTGCCTCGTGCAAGTACGGGCCAGACGGCTTCCACTCGCCCCGCGCGGTGAGCCGCGATCTCGTTGTGCTCGTTCACGCAGGGACACGGGTGCACCGGCAGCACTTGCACTCTCTCCCCGATCTGCGGCTTGCGCACACATGCCGATACATCGACATGGCCGTGCTCCTCGGACGCTCCATAAAAGCGCGCATCAGGATACTCGACGATATAGCCCATGCTCTGGACGTCGCCAACTTGTATTGTCGATGCGCTCATCGTCTTGCTGCCGCAGTCTAGGATCGCCCGACCGTCCGTCGGCCTGCTCACCACCGTTGCGATCACACGCAATGCGCATTCTTCCACCGTATGGCGGCCCGCACGCAAATGGCCCTCCCCGCCGACGATATATTCGCCCACGCGATACTCGGTTAGTTCGGGGATGAGGTGCGCTTCGAGTGCGTAAGGCGTGCCGCCGCCGCTGACGATGGGACACGGAAGCCCTGCCTTCTCAAATGCATCGATCGTCTCTTGCAGAAATGGGCGCACCGCAGGCGGCGTCGGAAAGCCCATAATCCCGCGCAGTTCTAGCCCCGGCAACGAGTCAATCAACTTGCCCAACGCCAGCGCATCCCCCGCCGTGGCAACGCCGGTGCGATTGTGGCCGCATTCCAGTTCGACGACAACCCCCAACGTGACGCCCCATTCCAGGGCTGCGGCGGAATAGCCGCGAACCGTGTGCGCAGAGTCCGCCGATGCCGTAATGCGTGTCTGTCGCGCCAACGCCATCAGCCGGTCAAGCTTCGATTTGCCCAGGATATTGTACGGAATCATGATGTCAGTCTGGAGTCCGCCCCACACCATCGTCTCCGCTTCGCCCACCTTTTGGCAAGTTAAGCCGATAGCCCCGCCAGCCAACTGCCGGGCAGCGATGGCGAGCGTCTTGTGCGTTTTGATATGCGGGCGCAAGCCGATGCCGTGGCCGTCAAAATAGCGCTGGTACCGCTCCAGGTTATGCTCTAGTGCGTCCAGGTCGATCACCAAGACGGGCGTGTCCAGATCGTCGATGTACATGTTTGCTGCGCCTCCTTGCCGGTTGAAGCGGATGGGTACTCGTCTGATTCCAGCGCGTGCAACGCCGACCAAATCCCAAAAGAAAATCAGCGCGCGCCATACACAAGCAGTATGGCTTACGGCCGCTTTTCCGCCAAACAAACAAGACGGGCCTCACCAGAGTGAAGCCCGCCGGATCAGCAGATGTTCAAGTAGTGCATGACCGTTTACCCCTGATGCGCGCCGGTCGTCTCCGGAGAACTCTCCTGCGTCGCTTCCGCAATCCCGGCGACCACCTCACCGACCGCCGCCTCGACGACCGCGCTGAGCGGCGCATTCATCGTCAGGTCCGCCGGCTCTATGCCGACGATCCGGACCTCGCAGTCCATCGTCACCGACATAAACTTCGCCAAGGACGAAAGCGGCCCGGTGTGCGACGAAGCGCTAAAGCCGGTCACGTCGCGCCAATCAAGCCAGCGAACCGCTCCGGGTTCCGCCCCCATATGCGCCGCATCGACGAACAGTACGACATCCGGCGCGTAACGACGCACCGCTCCGGTAAAGTTTTCCGGCACGTAACAGGCCTCGATTACCTGCAGGTAATCGCCTGAAAGAGGCCGCAATCGTCTCGCAACCTCGACCCCCGCGGCATCGTCGCCGAACATTTCCTGGCCGATGCCCATTACCGTCAGGCGAACAGGGCGTTCGCCCTGAGTTTTCATCGACCGGGCGCGCTCAATCGTTTCGTTGAGCCACTGCGTCCATGACTTGCTTAATGTCATCTTCGTTCCCGTAGGTCTTCGTGAAGCCTTCGCGCCCCGTGGCGGCGAGTTCCCACTCATCCGGCGGCAAATGGATCGCATCGAAGCGGCAGACTTGAACGCACTGCCCGCAGTAGATGCAGGCATCCTCGTGCCAACGCATCACGAAGCGCTTGGCTTTTCTGTCCACCACGATCAACTCCAGCGCATTCGCCGGGCAGTCCTTGACACAGAGACCGCAACCCGTACACTTGTCCGGATCCCACTTCAACATCCCGCGAGTGCGTTCCGGCGTCGGGCGCTTCTCAAACGGATAGGCTTCCGTTGCCGGCTTCTTGAACAAAGAGCGAAGCGTGTCGCCCACCATCGTACCGATTCTCATGAGAAGATGCCTCCTCCCCTCGACATATCCAACACAAACAGCGCCAGCCATTGCACCAACACGGCCAGCGAACCGTACCGCCACCAAAGGCCGACCGTCTGGTCAATGCGCAAACGCGTCATCAAGGCCTGGAAGCCCGCCAAACCGAGTAACAAGGCCAAGGTCTTAATCAGATAGGAGAGCGGCGAGGCGACGCCTCCCAAGTAGAATGCAGCGATGAAGGTGAGGCCCAGTACCAGCTCGGCGCTTCGCCCTAGGTGAAACAGCGCTAAGCCGCGGCCGGAGTACTCGGTCATGGCGCCGGCCACAATCTCGGTCTCGGCCTCCGGCGCATCGAAAGGCGGCAGTTCCAGTTTGCCGGCCAGACCGATGATCGCTACCACGAAACCGATCGGCTCGCGCAGCAACAGCAGATGGTTGCCGGCGTAGTCGTTGATCTCGGCAATCTGCCAGCTTCCCGCAGCGATAGCCGGGCCAAGCAAAGCCAGCATGAACGGCGCCTCATACGAAAACAATTGCGTCAGCGTACGCGTCGCGCCGAGAAGCGAGAAGCGGCTGGCCGTGTTTGCACCCGCCAAACCTGTCGCGATCGTCAGCAGGCTCAGAAGATAGACGGTCACGATCAAGTCGCCCTCAAAGCTGAATAGCGGCCGGAGCCCGCCCACCGGCAAGTACAGCGCCGCCGTCAACGGACCGGCCAGGGCAAAAATCGGCAGGAGATTAAACAGCGTCGCATTGACGCCTGCCGGAACAATCTCCTCCTTAACCATCAGTTTCGTAACGTCCGCCAGCGGCTGGAACCAGCGCGGCCCCATGCGATTCTGCTGGCGAGCCAGGATCTTTTTGTCAACCCACTCATAAACGATCCCGTTAAACAGCAGAAACAGGCCGCTGGGGAAAAACAGGATGGCGCCTAGACTCAGTATCGTGTTCATCGATAATGTTCTATCCCATATTGACGCAGCTTCTCCCAACTCCACGTATCAGAGTCGCCGCTTACAGATCGCACTTCCACCGCTCGGTCATTACAGGAGAAACACGGGTCGACGCCCGCCAGGATCATCGGCATGTCGGCGAATTGGTGGCCTACCGCCGACACGATCACCGTACCCAGGTTCAAGATGGTCGGGGTGCGAATCTTGATGCGCTCCGGCGTCTCGCCGCCTGCGCTGCGAATGTAGTAAAACAGCTCGCCACGCGGCGCCTCGACCCGGCTAATCGTCTCGCCTGCCTTCACTCGGCGCGGCATGCGCGTGGTCAACTCGCCTTCCGGCAATTTGTCCAGCATCTCGCGTATCATCACAACCGTAGACCGAATTTCTTCGAGACGGACGATGAAACGCGCCTCTAGATCCCCTGCCGTCGATACAACCGGCTGGACAGGGAAGTCGAGATACGCGCCGTATGGCGCATCCACCCGAATGTCTCGCAGCACGCCCGATGCGCGCGCCGTCGGACCCAGCGCACCCAGCGCCTCGGCCTGCTCTTTGGTCATCACGCCGATCCCACGCGTTCGCTGCAAGAACATCGTATCTTTAGTGGAAACGTTTAAGTAATGACGCACGCGCTCATCCAGGAATTCGATCCCCTGATAGATCTTCTCTGTCAGTTCGGGCGTAATGTCATATTTTACGCCGCCGAGGACGTTGATCGAGTAGTTGATGCGATTGCCGCTGATCCCTTCAAGAAGGTCCAACACGGTTTCACGGTCGCGCCATGAATACATGAACAACGTGTCAAAACCGGCCTCGTGCGCCGCTACGCCGAACCACAACAAATGGCTGTGGATGCGCTCAAGACCGGCCACGATCTCACGGATCACGCGCGCTCGCGCCGGAACTTCGACCCCCGCCAGATGCTCTACGCCCAGGCAGTACGCCTCGGCATGGATGTGAGAACAGATCCCGCACACCCGCTCCAGCAGGTAGAGGTTCTGCGTCCAGTTCATATTTTGCGTCGCCCGTTCGATCCCGCGGTGAGCATACCCCAGACGCACCGATGCGCCGGTTACGATCTCTCCGTCGAGCGTGAACTCAAAGTGCGCCGGCTCCTTGAGTGCAGGGTGTTGCGGCCCAATCGGAACCACGAACTTCTCTCGTTCCGCGTCCGTCGACGGGCGCTTGCGCGGCTCACGCTTATTAATCTCCGCCGGATCAAAATCGCGGCGCAGCGGATACAGATCCTCCGGCCAGTCATCGGGCAGATAGAGCAGACTATGGTCAGGGGTATTGACAATCTCGACCCCCAGCATCTCAGCTAGTTCGCGTTCCTGGATGCTCGCAGACGGGATGATGCCGCATACGCTCGGCGTCGTCGGATGCTCGCGCGATACGGCCACGCGCAGCGTGACCACGATCGGCCCGGAACAGAAGTGATAGAGCACTTCCATCTCGCTGTCTTCAGCCGACGGGTCGATGCCCGAAATCGTCGACAAATATCCCCAGCGCGCATCATGCAAGATGCGCACCACGTCCAACAGCTCATCAGGGCCGATGGACACATAAATGTGATTCGGTTCCGGCGTCTGCATTCGCTCGCGCCACGGCTCCAAAAGCGCTTCAGCTTGCTGCTGGATCTCCATCGTTGTTTCCATGTATTTCTTCCTTTTCTGAAACGTCTTCCGAGCCGGTCTTCGCTGGAATGCGGTCAGGATCTACCTTCTGCAACAATTTAACCACGCCGTCGATGATCGCCTCCGGGCGCGGCGGGCAACCCGGAACAAACACGTCAACCGGAATCACCTTCTCAATCCCGCCCAGGCAATTGTAACCGTCATGGAATACGCCGCCAGAGAGGGCGCATGAACCGACGGCGATCACAAATTTCGGTTCCGGCATCTGCTCATAGATGCGTCGCAAGCGATCGGCTGACTGACGCGTCACCGGCCCCGTGCAGATCAACACATCGGCGTGACGCGGGCTGCCGTGAAGTGTGACGCCCAGTCGCTCCACATCATAGCGCGGCGTCAGGGCGGCGAGGATCTCGATGTCACAGCCGTTGCACGAGCCGCTGTTATAGTGAATAGCCCAGGGCGAGTTTTTTCGCGCCCATGTCGCTACTTCGTCGAGTATCTTCTGCCACGGCTTTTCTAGTTGAACGCTCATTCTGCACCTTCCTTATCCCAAGATCAACGCCCACAAAGCGACGATCAGCCCCGCGAGAAACGCAAGACTCGTCGGCGCGGGCGTGCTTGTGCCCAACACCAAGACGCCCAAATGCAGCACCGCAAAGAACAGCGCAATCACGAAAAATGGGCGATAGCCCGGCGCGCCGAAACTCACCGGCGCTGCCTCGCCGCTCGAATACGTGCTGGATTTCTCCGCCGATTGCTTGCCTCGAAACGCTGCGTATCCCCCGAGTCCGCTCAACAGAGCCACCAAAACGAAGTTAATGAGAAAGGCAGCCGGTGGGCTGAGGATTATCTTGTCCATTTACTCGAGTTCCTTATTCGTGAGTTCGCGCCTTACCCGCCGAATGCTGCGCTCAGCGCACTGCCCGCCGGAATGATCAGCCAGTAAACCAGGCGCGGCCAAAGGCCGACCGCAATTACGGCTATCGCTAACACGGCCATGGGGATGCGCATCGAAATCGGCAGACTGACGCCTCCCGCTATCGCGGCTGACGGCTGGCGTCGGTAAACCGCGTTGACTATCGGCGCATAGTACGCCAGAGAAAGGACGCTGTTGAATGCCGCAAAGATGACCAACGCAGCAACGACTGCGCTCTGCGCCTCGAATCCGGCCACAAAAATCTGCCACTTGGACATAAAGCCGACAAGCGGCGGCAACCCGCCAAGCCCTAGCACGGCGATACTCAACGCCAACGCCTCAAATGGGTAGCGTTTCGCCGCGCCGTCCAGGTCCGAGAGAGCTAGACCGTGGTCCTGGCTGGTATCGTGGTTAGCTCCGCTTGTGGCATAAATCAACGCGCCGGCGGCAAGGAACGCTAACCCCTTCATCATGCTGTGGCTGACCAGATGAAACAGGCCGCCTTGGGCGCCGCCCGGCTGCCCGGCGTAAATGGCAATGCCGATGCCAAGCATCATGTACCCCACGTGGCTCAAGCTAGAATAGGCCAATAGCCGCTTAACCTGCTTCTGCCGCAGCGCCATGAGGTTGCCAAAAAGCATGTTCACTGCGGCGAGGGCCATCAACAGCATGCCCCAGGATGGCATTGTGTCGCCCGAAAGTACGCCCAACACGCGCAGCAACGCTATCAGGCCGGCTTCAATCACCACGCCGGACAGCAGCGCGCTGATCCCGCTTGGCGCTTGCGAATGAGCGTCCGGCAGCCAAGTGTGCATCGGAACCAACGCAATCTTCACCCCGAAGCCGATGATAAACAACGCGCCGGCTCCCATCAGCACCGGCGTCGTCAAGCCTGCTGCAGCCAACGCATCGAAGCTCACCTCGCCCGTATAGGCAAAGACCAGCGCAATGCCAATTAAGACCATCACCGAACCGACCATGCTCTGGACAAGGTATTTGACGCCCGCCTCCAAAGCCGTCGGTCGGTCTCGGTAGAATACGACGAGCAAGTAGGACGAAACCGCCATGCCCTCGAACCACACCCACAGGTTGAACAGGTCGTTGGCGCATCCAAGCCCGATAATCATGCCCGTCATCGCTATGACAGACGAATAGTACTTCTCGTCGCCCAGCTTTCCTGACATATGGGCCTTAGAATAGAACACGACCAACGTGCCAAGCGCCAACGCCGCTGCCGCCAACAAGAGGCTTACCCCGTCCACGACCAGCGTTACGTCGCCATAGGCAAGCACGATGGGGCCGCTTGCGGCGAACCGGCGCGCAGTCATGACGTAAGGAATCCACAACACGGCCATTGCCAGCAGCGCCGCCGAGTTAACGGCGGTTGTCACCCATTCCGGGCGAGTTTTTTCGACAGCGCGCCCGAACAGATAGATCACCGGCGCTATGATCAACGGCAGGAAGATCATCACTGCTGCTGCATTCACACTCATACTAGACGCTCCAGGCCAAGATGATTAGGACAGCGATCAGGCCGAACGCTATTCCGGCGATATTCCAATTGAGTTGGCCTGTCTGCGTCCGCTGTAGGAACGCCCCTGCTTTCTGGGTTCCCGTCGCAATCCACCGGTTAACCGTTTCCAGACCGAAACTGCTCTCGGTCGCGGCCAACAGCCAGCCGGGGCTTTGCCGGAACCAAGGCAGGCGGCTGCGCCACTGCCATGCGGCTAACCCAATCAGCGCAGCGCCAAGCGCCAGGTAA
This sequence comes from uncultured Caldilineaceae bacterium, assembly GCA_964649875.1. Taxonomy (GTDB): domain Bacteria; phylum Chloroflexota; class Anaerolineae; order Caldilineales; family Caldilineaceae; genus JASGTU01. Next base: position 1,418 of record CAZYSJ010000118.1, on the reverse strand, counting down.
GTGGCCGGCGCGCCGAAAATCTCGACGGCTAACTGCGCAATCGTCAGTTCATGCAGCCCGTGGAGAGGCAAGGTCTCGGCCAAAATGCGGCTAAAGCTACCTGCAAACAGCCACGTCACCAACGTGCCTGCGGCCAAAACGCCAAGCGCTATCTTCATCGCCCGTCCGGCATCATGACCATGCAGCCCGCCGTCTTTGCTGAAGAAAACCATCGACACGCCGCGCAGCGTGTACAACGCCGTCAACGCCACCCCAGCCAGCATCAGCGCGTACGCCCAGCCCGGACCATGCAGCAAGCCCTCTTCGAGGATCAGCTCCTTGCTCCAAAAACCGTTCAACGGCGGCAGCCCAATCAGGGCAATCGCGCCGATGATGAACACGTTGCGCACAAACGGCATCTGTCGCCCCACGCCGCCCATCTGGCGCATATCGCGCGTGCCCAGCGAGTGGATGATCGAGCCGGCGGCAAGGAACAACAGGGCCTTAAATACGGCATGGCTCAACAGGTGGAACTGGCTGGCAAATACGCCGCCCGCACCCACAGCATAGACCATGTAGCCAAGCTGGCTGACCGTCGAATAGGCGAGCAGCCGCTTCAGGTCTGTCGCGCCGATCGCCATGAGCGCCGCTATCAGCGCGGAGATTAGACCGACCAGCACTACCGAGGTGCGCCAGCCGGGCGTATCCGCAAAAGCAGGGTAGAGCCGTGCCAGCAAATAGATCCCCGCATTCACCATGGTGGCGGCATGGATCAACGCGCTCACCGGCGTCGGCGCTTCCATTGCATCCGGCAGCCACGTATGAAACGGGAACTGCGCAGACTTGGCAGCCGCCGCCAAGAGCGCCCCATAGGCCATCACGCTCAACACCCCTGCCGGAATGCTCGGCGCAGCGGCCAAGAAGGCCGCTATCTCAAAGCTGCCTGTCTGAGCATAAGCCATCAGCGCCAGCGCCAGCAGCCCTACCCCGCCGAATTGGGTGACAATGAGCGCCTTGATGCCCCCCGCCACCGCTTTGGGATCGTCGTTATAGAACGAAATAAGCGCATACGAGCAAAGCGCCGTAATCTCCCAGAAGAGGAACAGGAAAAACAGGTTGCTTGTCAGCGCCAGCGCGGCCATCGCACCGATGAAGTACAGGACAAGCGAATAATACCGTCCCAACTGGGCCTCGCCCGCCATGTAGTCGACCGAAAACACAACCGCTAGGCAGCCGATAACAGTCGCTACCGCGGCAAGAAACACGCCAAGTCCGTCCGGGACGAAAGTCAAGTCACCGAACATAGGGCCAAACGAGACGCTCACAGCGGCATCTGCGCTAGTCTGCGGCAGTAGCGCCAGAGCGGCGATCGCTGCCGCGGCGGAAAAGCCTACAGCCGCGCCATGCTGGGCCTTCTCACGGTCGTCGCCGATAAAGGC
>CAZYSJ010000117.1:0-13208 GCA_964649875.1 uncultured Caldilineaceae bacterium | reverse complement strand
ACAACTGCGCCGTACTCGTGCCCGAAGGCTATCACCCTGTCGTCAGCGCGCCGGGCTACACGACCTACTACCTGAACGTGCTCGCCGGCAGCGCGCAGAGCCTGGCGAACCAGGACGACCCGCGCTACGCCTGGGTCAAAGAGACGTATAAATCGGTCGACCCGCGACTGCCTCTCTACTAAGCCGATGGCTCTAGGACCGTTGAGTCACTCTGTCATGCTGAGTGTAGCGAAGCATCCCGCGGCATCTCGCTGAGATTCCTCGCTTACGCTCGGAATGACAATTTTCATGTAGGCGCTTACATAGACCGCAGAGAACTCATCCGCGTCGCGCAAAGACGTCAAGCACAGAAGGCAGGCATTCTATGTCCGCACCCGCCCCCCAAGACAAAAGCCGGCGCACCTACGACTCGCTGCACATGGGCCGGTCGTCCATCGATCTATACAGCAACGATGTCGGCGCGCCCTTCGAGGCCATCACCAGCTTCGCCGCCTATGTGGGCGGCTCCCCCACCAACATCAGCGTGGGCGGGCGGCGGCTCGGCCTCAACACCGCGCTGCTGACCGGCTTGGGCCAGGACCCCGTGGGCGACTTCATTCTGAACTTCTTGCGCAATGAGGGCGTCGAGACCAAGTTCAGCCCGCGCAAGCCCGGCCATCGCACCAGCGCCGTCGTACTCGGCATCGAACCGCCCGACAAATTCCCGTTGGTCTATTACCGCGACAACTGCGCTGACATCGAGCTGACCATCGACGATGTACTCGCTGCGCCCGTCGCCGACAGCAAGGTCCTGCAGTTCGCCGGCACCAACCTTAGCAAGGAGCCAAGCCGCAGCGCCACCATGTTTGCCGCCGAAGCCGCACGCCAGTTCGGTACGGACGTCGTTTTCGACGTGGACTTCCGCCCCGACCAATGGCATGACCCGCGCGCTTTCGGCGTCGTGGTGCGCTCTGCCCTGCCCCTGGTCGACGTGGTGATCGGCACCGAGGACGAGATCAACGCCACCATGCTCACCGACGTGCGCCAGATGGAGTTGACCCACTCGCAGATCTCCGACACGAAGGTAAGCGGCGACGTGGGCCGAGCCATCGCCGCCATGCTCGCGCTCGGTCCCAAGGCGGTCGTGGAAAAGGTCGGCGCACAGGGTGCGCGCATCCACCTGAAGAGCGGCGAAGTGATCGACGCGCCGGGCTATCCCGTCGACATCTACAACATCCTCGGCGCCGGCGACGCTTTCGGCGCCGGCTTTCTCTACGGCTACATCAACGGTTGGGGCTGGTACAAGTCGGCGCGGCTGGGCAACGCCTGCGGCGCCATCGTCGTCACCAAACACGGCTGCGCCAACTTCATGCCCACCTACGACGAGGTCATGGCCTTCGTCGCCGAGCGCGGCGGCCTGGAATAGTCAGAAAGTCACGAGTCACGAGTCATCCGTCATTTTAGACTCGTGACGCCTGACAAATTACCGTCTAACCGCCACCTGGAGGTTATACCCATGCCCAACAACACCATCCGCCTAACCACTGCCCAGGCGATTGTCCGCTTTCTCACCAACCAATACGTCGCCCGCGACGGCCGCGAACAGCGCTTCTTCGCCGGCTGCTTCGGCATCTTCGGCCACGGCAACGTCTCCGGCATGGGCCAAGCCCTGCAGCAATACCCGGAGTTGCGCTACTACCAGACGCGCAACGAGCAGGCCATGGTGCATACCGCCGCCGCCTTCGCCAAGCACAGCAACCGTCTGCGCACGCTCGTCTGCACCACCTCTATCGGTCCCGGCGCCACCAACATGATCACCGGCGCGGCCACGGCTACCGTCAACCGCCTGCCCGTCCTCCTCATCCCCGGCGACATCTTCGCCCGGCGCAACGTCGCGCCCGTGCTCCAGCAGCTTGAGTCGGAGCGCTCGCAGGACATTTCGGTCAACGACTGCTTCAAGCCCGTCAGCCGCTATTGGGACCGCATCTACCGGCCCGACCAGCTTATCCTGGCGCTGCCAGAAGCCATGCGCGTCCTCACCAGCCCCGCAGACACCGGCGCCGTCACCCTGGCCTTGCCCCAGGACGTGGGAACCGAAGCCTTCGACTTCCCCGCCGAGTTGTTCGCCAAACGCGTATGGACTGTCCCCCGCGCCCGTCCGGACCTGAGCGCCTTGCAGCGGGCTGCGTCGTGGATTCGCCAAGCCAAGCGTCCCATGATCATCGCCGGCGGCGGCGTGCACTACTCCGAGGCGGAGGAAGCCCTCGACCGCTTCGTCGACGCCTCCGGCATCCCCGTAGGCGAAACAATGGCCGGCAAGGGAAGTCTGCGCTACGACCACCCGCTCTGTCTCGGCGCAGTCGGCGCCACCGGCACGCTCGCCGCCAACCGCATCGCCAAAGAGGCCGATCTCATCATCGGCGTCGGCACGCGCTACAGCGATTTCACCACGTCGAGCAAAACGCAGTTCCAACACCCGGACGTGCGCTTCATCAACATCAACGTGGCCGAGTTCGACGCGCACAAGCACAGCGCCATCCCCGTGATCGGCGACGCCCGCGTCACCCTGGAGGAGCTTGGCGACCTGCTCGACGGTTACAGCGTAGCGGACGGCTATCTGGCCGAAGCCCAGGCGCTACACCAAGAGTGGGAAGCCGAAGTGGACCGCATCTACGCCGTCCGCAATGAGCCGCTGCCCAGCCAGGGCGAGCTGATCGGCGCTGTCAACGACTTGGGCGACCCCGAAGCGGTCATGGTGTGCGCCGCCGGCAGCCTGCCCGGCGACCTGCACAAGCTGTGGCGCACGCGCCACCCCAAACAATACCATCTGGAATACGGCTATAGCTGCATGGGCTACGAGATCGCCGGCGGCCTGGGCGTCAAGATGGCCGCCCCCGACCGCGAGGTCTACGTCATGGTCGGCGACGGCAGCTACCTCATGCTCTCCAGCGAAATCGTGACCTCCATTCAAGAAGGGCGCAAGCTCACCATCGTGCTCATGGACAACCACGGCTACAAAAGCATCGGCTCGCTCAGTCGCTCCCTCGGCCAGAGCGGCTTCGGTACGCGCTTCGCCTTCCCCGGCGAGATCGCCCTGCCCAGCGACGAAGCCGGCGAACAGCTCGAATACCTGCCCGTCGACCTAGCCGCCAACGCGCGCAGCCTCGGCGCAGAGGTCATCGAGTGCGCAACGTACGACGACTTCGTCGCTGCCCTGGCGCAGGCAAAGCGCAACACGCGCACCACGGTCATCTACGTGCAGAACGACCGCTACGTCGGCGTGCCCGGCTATGAAAGCTGGTGGGACGTGCCCGTGGCCGAAGTCAGCGAGTCGGACTCCGTTAACGCCGCTCGCGAGGAGTGGGAAGAAATGCGCGCCAAGGAGCGCTTCTTCCTATGATGCCGCTGTTCGATGAGATCCAACGAAGGGGCTTGGCGGTTCGCACCGTGGCGGAGGATGGCGCGCTGGCGCATCGCATCGTCGTACTGAGCGACTCAGTATGGCCGCGCTTCGTGCTGGAGGCCCATACGCCTCGCAACCATCCCTACCCCGCGGACTGGCCGGGCATCTTCGCGCGCTGGCCTCAGTACCAGTTCGGCCTGCTCAACCGAGACACAGACGAACTGGTCGGCGCAGCCAATGCGCTCTCCTTCGCCTGGGACGGCGCCGACGCGGACTTGTCCGACTTCGGCTGGGACTGGGCCATGTGGCAGGGCAAACAGGACTATCTGGCGGGCAGTACGCCGCGTACCATGTGCGCCCTCAGCATCACCGTCGACCCGCGCTATCGAGGCCAGGGGCTTTCCACCCTGTTGGTGTCCATCATGCGCGATGCCGCGGCGCGAGCGGGTTTCTCTCGTCTCCTCGCCCCCGTTCGCCCGACCCTCAAGCACCGCTACCCGATCACCCCTATGGCGGTCTATGCGAACTGGCGCAACCAGCACGGCGAACTGCTCGACCCCTGGATGCGCGTACATGAGCGGCTAGGCGCAACCACCGTCAAGCCGTGCGATAAGTCCATGAACCTAGCCGGCTCCGTTGCCGACTGGGAATCATGGGCGGAGATCCCCTTCCCCACGTCGGGGGCATACATCTTCCCCGGCCTGTTCGCGCCCGTTGTCATCGACCGTGAAAGCGATGAGGGCGTGTATGTTGAACCGAATGTCTGGATGGTACACGATGTGTCAGCTTGAAAGGACCGGCTATGTCGCAGAACGGGCAGCTTCTTAACTTCGTCAACGGCCAATGGCGGCGTTCCAGCGCCGGCCAATACCTGGACGTTGTCAACCCGGCTACCGCAGCCGTCATGACTACGGTTCCCCTTTCGCCCGGCGCAGAAGTGGACGCCGCCGTACAGGCCGCCGCAGCAGCCTTCCCCGCCTGGCGGCAAACCCCGGTCGGAGACCGCATCCAGCATCTCTTCAAGCTCAAGGCTCTGCTGGAAGAACACATTGACGAAATCGCGGCCGTGATCACCGACGAATGCGGCAAGACCTTCGCCGAAAGCGTGGGCGAGCTGCGTCGCGGCATCGAAAACGTCGAAACGGCCTGCGGCGCGCCCGTCCTGATGCAGGGCTACAACAACGAAGACATCGCACGCGGCATCGACGAGCACATGATCCGTCAACCGCTCGGCGTCGTCGCCGCCATTACGCCCTTCAACTTCCCCGGCATGATCCCGCTGTGGTTCCTGCCCTATGCCGTAGCGACCGGCAACTGCTTCATCCTCAAGCCGAGCGAAAAGGTACCTGCGACGAGCAGCCGCCTGTTCGAACTGCTGGAGCAGGCAGGCTTCCCGCCCGGCGTGGTGCAACTCGTACACGGCGCCAAAGAGACGGTCGACGCACTGCTAGATCACCCCGCGATCAAAGCCGTCAGCTTCGTCGGCTCAACCGCCGTCGCCAAGTACATCTACAGCCGCGCCACGGCCAACGGCAAACGCGCCCAATGCCAGGGCGGGGCCAAGAACCCCGTCGTCATCATGCCCGACGCCGACATGGAAACGACCGTGCGCATCATGGCGGACTCGGCCTTCGGCTGCGCGGGACAGCGCTGCCTGGCCGCCTCGGTCGCCATCCCCGTGGGCGAGGCGCATGACGCCTTTGTCGAGGGCATCTGCGACGCAGCCGGCAGCCGCAAAGTCGGCTACGGCATGGATGAAGGCGTGCAGATGGGGCCGGTCATCACGCCGCAAAGCAAGGATCGCATCGCCGGCCTGATCGAAAAGAGCGCTCAAGAGGGGGCAAACGTACTGGTGGACGGCCGCAACCGCACCGTCAGCGGTTACGACGACGGCTACTGGGTCTTTCCCACCGTGCTCGACAACGTCGACCCGTCCGGCGAGATCGCCCGCACCGAGATCTTCGGCCCCGTGCTCAGCCTCATGCGCGCCGAGACCATCGAAGACGCCATCGAGTTGGTCAACGACCGCGCCTACGGCAACATGGCCTGCATCTTCACCAACAGCGGCTCGGCTGCGCGCCAGTTCCGCTACGCCGCCGACGCCGGCAACATCGGCGTCAACATCGGCGTCGCCGCGCCGATGGCCTACTTTCCCTTCTCCGGATGGAACGAGAGCTTCTTCGGCGACCTGCATGGCCAGTCGCATCATGGCGTCGAGTTCTATACCCAGACGAAGGTCGTCATCGAGCGTTGGCCTAGGGAGTGGAGCCGCCGCTTCTAGAGCGTGCAATGATAGGATGCGATCCCCGCGAAGAGAACGCAGGGATAAGTCGGTAATAACGAGTCACGAGTCATCCGTCAATCCTGGCTCTTGACGTCTGATCTTTGCACTCTCTTCGATTTCGCCGTGGTGCGCTTTTTCGGATCTGGCTGCTTAAAGGAGCCGTTGATGGACACGATACGCATAGGCAACGCGCCCTGTTCCTGGGGCGCGCTTGAGTTCGCAGAGACCCAGACCGGGCGTCTTGACTGCACGCAAATGCTGGACGAGTTGGCCGAAACCGGCTATGACGGCTCGGAGTTGGGCGACTGGGGCTTCATGCCCACCGACCCGGCGCTGCTCAGCGAGGAGTTTCGCCGCCGCAAGCTGGCCCTCACCGGCGCTTTCGTCGGCGTCGCCTTACGCAACCCGGCAGCCCACGCCCCAGGGCTGGAACAGACGCTCAAGGTCGCCCGCCTCGTCAGCCGCGCCGTCGCCCTGCTCGACCAAGACGCAGAGCCGTTCCTCGTGTTGGCCGACGACAACGGCACGGACGCAGTGCGAACCGGCAACGCCGGCCGCATCACGCCCGCGCAGGGCCTAAGCGACGACGAATGGCGCACCTTTGCCGCCGGCGCCGAGCGCATCGCCCGCGCCGTGCGCGACGAGACCGGGCTGCGCACCGTTTTCCATCATCACTGCGCCGGCTTCGTCGAAACGCCGGACGAGATCGACCGCCTTCTTTCCGAAACCGATCCGGGCTTGTTGGGCCTGGTCTTCGACACGGGCCACTATGCCTTCGGCGCAGGCGGCTGCGACGCCGTGATCGAAGCGCTCGACCGCTACGCCGACCGCATCTGGTACGTCCATTTCAAGGACTGCCATCCGGAGGTTATGCGCAATGCCCGCGCCCAGGGCTGGGATTATTTCGAGTCGGTGCGGCGCGGCGTCTTCTCCGAACTCGGTCAGGGCTGCGTCGACTTCCCTGCCGTGCGCGACTGGCTCATCGCCCACAACTATACGGGCTTCATCACCGTCGAGCAGGACGTGCTGCCCGGCATGGGTTCGCCGCGCCAGAGCGCGCAACGCAACCGCCAATACCTGCACGCCATCGGTCTATAAGAACACGAGTCACGCCCAAGGAGATCCCATGACCACGCTCAACCTCGGCATGGTCGGCGCAGGACGCATCGGCCAGGTGCACGCAGCCAACCTGGCGGCGCGCGTGCCCGGCGCCCGCCTGGTCGCCATCGCCGACATCGCTTTCGAGGCCGCGCAGAAGCTCGCCGGCCAATACAACGTGCCGCACGCCTACGACAACCCTGAAGCCATCCTGGCCGACCCGGCCATCGACGCCGTGATCGTCGCCTCCGCCACCGACACGCACCCGGCTATCATCGAAGGCGCGGCCGCTGCGGGCAAGCACATCTTCTGCGAAAAGCCCATCGCTCGCAGCCTCGCCGAGATCGACGGCGCGCTGGCCGCGGTCGACAAGGCCGGCGTCAAGCTCCAGATCGGCTTCAACCGCCGCTTCGACGCCAATTTCGCGCGCGTGCGCCGCGCCATCGTCGACGGCGAAATCGGCCAGCCGCACCTGCTCCACATCATCAGCCGCGACCCCGGCCCCCCGCCCCTGAGCTACATCCGCGTCTCCGGCGGCATCTTCTTGGACATGACCATCCACGACTTCGACATGGCCCGCTTCCTGCTCGGCTCCGAGGTCGTCGAGGTCTACACATCCGGCGCCGTGCTGGTCGACCCCGCCATCGGCGAAGCCGGCGACATCGACACCGCGCTCGTCCTGCTCACCTTCGCCAACGACGCACTCGGCGTCATCGACAACAGCCGCCGCGCCGTCTACGGCTACGACCAGCGCGTCGAAGTCCTCGGCTCCGGCGGCGCTATCCAAACCGAGAACAAGTATCCCAACGCCGCCATCATCAGCACCGGCGAGCACATCCGCCGAGACCTGCCGTTGCACTTCTTCCTGGAGCGTTATGCCGACAGCTTTGCGCTTGAACTGGCGCAGTTCGTCGAAGCGGTCGTCCATGACCGGCCCACGCCCGTCACCGGGGAGGATGGGCGCATCCCCGTCGTCATGGCGCTGGCTGCGGCCAAGTCGCTGCACGAGAAGCGACCCGTCCGCCTCGACGAGATCGCTCCTGCGTAGCCGCCAAGCAGCAGAGGCGTTTTACGCGTTCTCTGCTGCTCCTCCTATATGTTCTCGTCGTCTTTGCGCTTTTCCTTTATAGCCAGTCTACGCCCGCTTCTCCTTGGGAAGCCCCGCCCGCCGTGCTATAATCATGCGCTAGGCGCGGCGCGGGGTCGCGCCGCCGCATTGCAACTGCGTCATGCCGCCGGCGCGGACGAGCATACGCTGCAAGGCGATCGCAAGAAGGAGACATAGCATTGCTGCGCAACTTATTCGGCAGACCGTCCAAGGCCACGGAAGACGACGTGCGCCTGGAGAACAGCCTCGCTAAAACAAGGTCGGGCGTATTTGGGCGGCTCGGCGCCATCTTTCAGGCCAACGAGATCACCGATGAGCTTTGGGAGGAACTTGAGGAAACGCTGATCCTCGGCGACGTCGGCATGCCCGTAGCCCTGGAGTTGGTCGAACGCACCCAACAGCGCGTCGAACGCGAGAACATCAAAGCGACGCGTGACGCCTATCTGATCCTGCAGCAGGAGATGGTGCGCATTCTGACGCCAGAGGAGCCGATGCGCATCGACGACCCGCGCCTGCTTACCGTCGTCCTCGTGGTAGGCGTCAACGGTTCCGGCAAGACCACCACTATCGGCAAGATGGCCTATTGGTACAAAAATCGCGGGCGCAAAGTCGTCCTCGGCGCGGCCGACACCTTCCGCGCCGCCGCCATCGATCAGCTCAAGATCTGGGGCGACCGCGCCGGCGTCGACGTCATCGCCCACGAGCCCGGCGCAGATCCCGGCGCGGTCGTGTTCGATGCAATGCGCGCCAGCCAGGAAAGCCGCCAAGCAGATCTGCTGATCGTGGACACCGCCGGCCGTCTGCAAACCAAATACAACCTGATGCAGGAACTGGAAAAGATCAAGCGCGTCGCCGCCAAACAGGTACACCGCGCTCCGCACGAGGTCTTTCTGGTCCTCGACGCATCAACCGGGCAAAACGCCATCTCCCAGGCCAAGAGCTTCAAGGATAGCGCCGGCGTCACCGGCATCATCCTCACCAAACTCGACGGCACGAGCAAAGGCGGCGCCGTCCTCAGCATCAACCACGAACTGGGCGTGCCCGTCCGCTTTGTCGGCACCGGCGAGCAGATCGGCGACTTTGCCGAGTTCGACCCGGTCGCCTTCGTCGAAGGCCTCGTCGGCCAATAAGCCCGAACCGGCGCGGGCGCAACGAGCATTTGGATAAGCGACTAACGAGAAAAGAGAAACCTGTCCATGAGCGAACTGGAAAACCGGCTCAATACCCTCGTACAACAGATCGACGCCATCCGGGGGCGTCTTTGACTTACCTAACAAGCTAGACCGCATCCAACAACTCCAGGCGGAAACGCTCGAAGCCGGCTTCTGGGATGACCAGCAGGCCGCGCAGAAGAAGATGCAGGAACTCAACGCGCTCCAGCAGATCGCGGAGCTGTGGCAGGGCTTATACCAGCGCGCCGTCGACGCACGCGACCTCGCCGCCATGGCCGAAGACGACCCGGCCATGCTCGACGAACTCGCGGACGAAGCCGCCTCACTCGAAGAGGAGTTCGAGCGACGCCAGTTCTCCCTCGCTCTGGCCGGCCCCCACGATTCCGGCCCGGCTATCTTCAGCATCTTCGCCGGCGCAGGCGGCACCGAAGCGCAGGACTGGGCGCAAATGCTTCTGCGCATGTACCTGCGTTGGGCAGAGAACAAGCGCTACAAGACCGTCATCACCGACATGACCGAAGGCGAAGAAGCGGGCATCAAGAGCGTCACCGTCGAGGTAGACGGACCGTTCGCCTACGGCTATCTCAAAGCGGAAAAGGGCACGCACCGCCTAGTCCGCCTCAGCCCCTACGACTCCAACAGCCGCCGCCACACCAGCTTCGCCAAGGTGGAGGTCATGCCCGTTCTCGACGAGGACATCGAGGTGCAGATCGATCCCAACGACTTGCAGATTGAGGTCTATCTCAGCGGCGGCGCCGGCGGACAGAACGTCCAGAAGAACGCTACCGCCGTCCGTATCCGCCACTTGCCCACCGGCATCGTCGTCACCTGCCAGAACGAGCGCAGTCAGACCCAGAACCGCGAGTCGGCCATGCGCGTGCTGCGCGGCAAGCTCTACGAGATCGAGCAGGAACGGCTAGAGGCGGAAAAGGCCGCGCTGCGCGGGGAGAATGTTCAGGCCAACTTCGGCAGCCAAATTCGCAACTACGTCCTTCACCCATACCAGATGGTCAAGGACCTGCGCACGAATGTAGAGACCGGCAACACCGGCGCAGTGCTAGACGGCGACTTGGACATGTTCATCGAAGCCTGGCTCAAGAGCCAAGTCGGTGAAGACGCCTAGCGCGAATGTACAAATCCGGCCCATTGTGGTAACATCCTGGGCGCACCGTCGTGCAAAGCCGCCGCAGTTTCAAGGCGGTTAGGCTATCCGGCGGCAAGCGCAACACCCGGAGAGGTCGCATAGTCCGGCCGAGTGCGCTCGTCTCGAAAACGAGTAGGGTTTACGCCCTCGAGGGTTCAAATCCCTCCCTCTCCGCCATAACAGATGCCATCTATAATGCAAGCACTTTACTGGTAGATGGTTCCCCTATTGCCCGAGAACGCTTGAAGCAAGCGGTTTTCGGGCATTGTGCATTATGCCTTGTTTACTTGTCTAGATGCGGAGGCGAAACTATGTTACTGGGCATTTTGGACGCATTACGCATTATCTCTGTTTGCGTGGCGTTCTTTTTTGGATACCAAATCGGATTCAGAAACGGGTATGATCCGGTTGCGCAGTTGCATTTCATGACACCCATATTGATCATTGCCGTTGCAGGGATCTCCGGGATTGAAGGCTTGCTGTTCTCGAAGCAAGCGGCGCAGGCCAAGGGCTTCGAAGTTGGAAGCAACTATCAGAGGCAGTCGTCCATTGCACTATTGTCTTATGCGGTCGTTGCGGCATTGGTCTATCTGGCTAATTGGGGCATTTACGCCGAACTGACAATCCTGTTTGCCTTTTGTTTCTTCTTCATATTCTCGGGGCTCAATCACGGCATTGATGCAATCAAGAACAAAAACTATAAATGGCAGAATATTAACCGCCCATTCATTACCCTGTTGATGATCGCCGGGCTGATATACCCGGTCATCATGGCGTTGAAGGGCCTTGAGTGACCTAACCTCACATATGCCGACCCCTTACAAGCAACGGTCATAATCGTTAAGAAGGGGTGCAAACCCTTTCATCAACCGCTGACGCAATGGAAGCCATCTCGTTTTGAGGTGGTTTCTTTGTGTTTATGCAGGTCAAGATTCGCGGTGAATCAGACAATTGACCGATTGACAGGGCTAAACACGGGTGCTACCGTAGATGCATAACCCAAGTTGCCACAGCTTGAGTGGCAAGCGCAACCTCTTTGGCACATCCTCCCCTGCATTGTCTTTGTAGGCTTTGTCCCGATGGTCTTGCTTTGCACCGGCGAGTCAATATCGAATCAATTCATCCCAGTCACATCGGAAGAGGAGCCAGACGTCCGAAAGAACTAGACGGGTTTTGCTCTGTCCGTGTCCAGCAAGTGCAACTCTAGACCATAGACGCAGGGCTTCTTGCTAGCATAGCGACCCCGGATCGCAGTCGTCATGACTTCGGCCCTTATTTGGCGTTGCCATATGATCCCTCCAATAATCAACAAGAGAACTGAAAGAGGTTTGAATGTGGATGCTCAAAGAGACCGATTGATCGCAATCGCCGCAGTATTCGTTGCTAACAAACAACGCAGAATTACGAGTTTTCTATTGCTCATGCTGCTTCTGGCGGGCTTGCTCACCGGCTGCCAGAGCTACATCCAAATTCAGAACCCGGACCAAAGCTTGGATCAAAACCTGGACCAAAGCCCGGGAGGAGATCTCTATCAACAAGCGCTGGATCTGGAAGCGCAGACCAGCTTCAGCGAAGCCGCTAGTCTCTATGAGCAGGCGCTGCCCATCCTTCTGGAAGAGCAGAACATGGAACTGGCTGCGAAGTGCAGCGAAGCCTTGCGTCGACTGGCAATTTTCGAGGGACTCTACCCCTTCACCATCGAACAACTCGAAGATCATCTCCGGCAGACCTATCCCCAAGCCACGGCAGAACAGCTAGCAACATGGACCGCAAGCGATCTGACCGAACATCATTACTGGGACGGAGAAGAGCGCTATTTTGCTGATACGGCGCAGAATCTGAGGTTTCGATACTTGGAGCTCATGCGGGCCGATGCGGCAGCCGATCAGCAATACCACGATCTAGTGCTCAAAATTGACCAGATGGCCCAGGAGGAGCCGGCATATCCCTGGATGCAGTACCAGAAGCCGGCGACTTATCGCGGCGTCCATACCATATCCGTCCCGCGGGAGGAGTTGCCGGATGTCGGCACATACCGCATATGGCTTCCAATTCCGATCAATACCGGCCCGCAGGCCCAGGTTGTCATCGAATCCATCATTCCGGACAAATGGGTGAAGCAGCCACCCAGCATCGATCAGGACATCGGTCTTGTGTATATGGAAGTCCCCATGGAAGACCTGACAGAAGACTTGATGATCGAGGTCACGTTTACCTTTACCCATTACGAGCAAAGGTTTACCGTGGACCCGGAACACGTCGGGGAATACGATAAAGACTCTGCTCTTTATCAGAAGTACACCCGGTCATATGGCAATACCGAGATCACGGCAGATATCCGCCAGATGGCAGAAAGCATCGTCGGCGATGAAACCAATCCCTATCTTGCCGCCCGCAAACTATATGACTACATCGTTGACAATGTGACGTATAACTTCATGCCGCATCTAGTATTCTGGCCGCGGACTTCCGAGACCGAATCGGACTACGTCCACAGACATCAGCGAGGCGACTGCGGCGCTCAGTCCATGTATTTCACTGCCATGGCTCGATCTCTAGGAATTCCCGCCCGGACTACCGGCGGCTGGCAACTTTTCGCAGACGAATTCCGTGGACACTTCTGGGCGGAATTCTATCTTCCCAACTACGGCTGGATTCCTGTAGACACCTCAGCCGCCCAACTCGCCTACTATCCGAAAGACCTGAGCGATGAACAGAGGCAGACCTTCATCGACTATTTCTTCGGCAATCAGGATTCGATGCGCTGTATAGTGCAAAAGGACACGGATGAGCCGCTCATTCCGCCGGCCGACGGCATGGTTATGCTGCCCATGGCCATTCAAATGCCGGCTGTCGAGTATTCTATACCTGTCGGGGAGTTCCCGGACGACGTAATCTTGGAGCACTCGACCATGACAGCTGAAAAGATCGGCGGCAACTAAATCCGCTCCTGTATCCGCTCCTGTGAGATCGGAAGAGCCGTCGTGTAGGGAAAGAGTGTAGGAGAGGGTGTAGGGGTC
>CAZYSJ010000116.1:0-13346 GCA_964649875.1 uncultured Caldilineaceae bacterium | reverse complement strand
GCGCCCCTGCACGCCGGCAACCTGCTGCGCGCCTCGCTGCAGCGTTTCGGCGGCGGTGGCGGAGGCCGCCCCGATTTCGCACAGGGCGGCGGCATCGCGCCGGAGCGCCTGGCCGACCTGCTCGCCTACGCCGCGGAACAGGCCGCCGCAGAACTAGTAAGCAAGGAGGCGTCATGACCGCCCGCGCCCTGCCCCAAGTCGCGCTGGAGTCCACCGTCATCTCGCACGGCCTGCCCTACCCGCACAACCTGGCGTTGGCCCGCGACATGGAGGCCGTCGTGCGCAACCACGGCGCGCAGCCGCGCACCGTCGGCATCATCTCCGGCGAGTTGATCGCCGGGCTGGACGATGACCAGATCGCGCACCTCGCCACGGCGCAGAACGTGCGCAAGGTCAGCCGCCGCGACTTGCCTGTCGTCGTGGCGCAGCAGCTGGACGGCGCCACCACCGTCGCCACGACGATGTGGATCGCGCACCGGGCCGGCATTGAGGTCTTCGCCACCGGCGGCATCGGCGGCGTACATCGCGGCCACGGCGGCGCGACCGGCAACGACATCAGCGCGGACCTGGAAGAGTTGGCGCAAACGCCCGTCATCGTAGTCTGCGCCGGGGCCAAAGCCATCCTCGACCTGCCCGCTACGCTCGAATATCTAGAGACACGCGGCGTGACCGTGGCCGGCTATGCGACGGACGAGTTCCCGGCCTTCTACAGCCGCTCCAGCGGGCTGCCCGTAGACGTGCGCTGCGACAGCGCCGCCGAGGTCGCGGCCATCTGGCGCGCCAAACAGACGCTTGGCCTGCCCGGCGGCCTGCTCGTCGCCGTTCCCATCGCGCCGCAGGACGAGATCCCGGCGCAGGAGATCGAGCCGGCGATTGCGCAGGCCGTAGCCGAGGCCGAGCAGCGCGGGCTGCGTTCCGCCGAGGTGACGCCCTTCCTGCTGGCGCGCATTGCCGAGCTGACGGGCGAGCGCAGCCTGCGCGCCAACATCGCCCTGCTCAAGAACAACGCCCGCGTGGCGGCGGAGATCGCGGCTGTGCTGGCGACCTAATCACTCAGGAACCTTACTCTCGTTTCGTGCAATTCGTGCAATTCGTGCAATTCGTGGCAAAAAGGAGAATCATGCAAGGCGCAGCAAATGAATCTAAGCGCAGCCCGACGAGCGGCTGGCAGGCATGGCGTTCGGTGATCATCCCTGCCGAGCATGGCGGCTGGGGCTTCCTGCTGGAGCCGGTGCTGCTAGGCCTACTCGTAGCCCCTACGACCGCGGGCCTTCTGCTGGGGCTGGCGACCGTGGCTGCGTTTCTCATCCGCCAACCGCTGAAGATCTTGCAGATCGACCGGCGGCGCAAGCTCCACACGGCCCGCACGCAGCGGGCGCAACGGGCCGTCGCCGCGCTGGCAGTCATCGCCGGCGGACTGGCTGTGGCGAGTTTCGCCGTGGCGCTGGGGCAGGCGGGCCCCGCCTTCGTGACGCCCCTGCTGCTGGCGATCCCCTTCGGGGCCGTCTTCCTCTACTACGACCTGACCAAACCGGGCCGCACGCTTCAGGCGGAGTTGGCTGCTCCCCCGGCGATGGCCGTCGTCGCCCCTGCTATGGCGATGATGGGCGGCTGGACGCTGCCGGCCGCGCTGGCCCTCTGGGCCGGGTTGACCGCCCGCGCCATCCCCTCCGTGATCTACGTGCGCGCCCGCATTCGCCTCGACCGCGGGCGGGAGCCGGACCTGATCTGGCCGGCGGCGCTGCATGTACTGGCGCTGTTCGTCGTCGCCGCGCTGATCTGGCGCGATCTGCTGCCTGCGACCGCGCTGATCGCCTATCTGCTGCTGCTGGC
Source organism: uncultured Caldilineaceae bacterium (assembly GCA_964649875.1). GTDB lineage: Bacteria > Chloroflexota > Anaerolineae > Caldilineales > Caldilineaceae > JASGTU01. The sequence continues at coordinate 11,513 of CAZYSJ010000116.1, read as the reverse complement.
GCGGGCCGTGTGGTTCCTCAGCCCGGCGCGGCCGCGCATCTCGATCAAGGCCATCGGCTTCATGGAAATGGGGTTGGGCATCCTCACCGTGCTGATGCTGGCGCTGCGCTTCTAAACGGCTACTTTGCCAAGTCATGCTGAGCGTAACGAAGCATCCCAGCTGCCGGTACGACGAGATTCTTCGGCTCGCTAGCGCTTGCTTCAGAATGACAAACACGCGGCGCACGAACCGCCAAATGTAGGGGGACGGACATGGGTAACGAACTGCACGAGCTGCACGCCGAGATCATCGCCTGCCGGGCCTGCCCGCGGCTGGTCGCCTGGCGCGAAGAAGTGGCGCAGACCAAACGCCGCGCCTATCAGGACTGGAAATATTGGGGCAAACCCGTACCCGGCTTTGGCGACCCGGCGGCGCGCTTGTTGCTGGTCGGCCTGGCGCCAGGCGCGCATGGGGCCAACCGCACCGGCCGCGCCTTCACCGGCGACGGTTCCGGCGCGTTCCTCTACGCCGCGCTGCACCGCGCCGGCTTCGCCAACCAGGCCGCCTCCCAGCATCGTGACGACGGCTTGCGGCTCACCGACTGCTTCATTACGATGCCGCTGCGCTGTGCGCCGCCCCAAAACCGGCCCACGGCGCAGGAACTCGACACGTGCCGCCCCTTTATGGCGCGCGAGATCGGCCTGCTGCCGCGCGTTGAGGTCGTGCTCTGTCTCGGCCAGATCGCCCTCACCCAATACCTGCGCCACCTGCGCGAGGCCGGTCACGAGACGCCGCGGGCGGCTTTCGGCCACGGCGCGCAACTCAGCTTGGGGGGCGGCTTGCCCCATCTGCTCTGCTCCTACCATCCCAGCCTACAGAACACCAACACGGGCCGCCTGACGCCCGCCATGATGGACGACGTGCTGGCCCAGGCTAAGACACTCTTCCGCTCCCCTTCCGCCTAGGGGGGCGGCCTGCCTTCCCTGCGAACGGCGCGGTTCCCCGCTTTCTCTTTATTCCCTTGCCGCGCACCCTTTTCGCGCCAATGGCTACACGCTCTGCACCGTGTAGCCATTTTGTAGCCGCGCCTCTGCTACGTTAGGGGCGTAGTCTGCAATGGCCGCGTCCGGCCATCAGAGCCTAACCAATCGAACAAGGAGGCAATTATGTACGTGGTGGCCCTCAACGGAAGCGCGCGCCGTGAAAAAGGCGTCACAACAACGTTGACATCCGCTCTGCTCAGCGGAATGCAAGAGGAAGGCGCGGAGGTCGAATTGCTCTATCTCCGGCAAATGGAAATTGAGCCATGCCGCGGACGCTTCGACTGCTGGTACAAATCGCCTGGACGCTGCAGCATAGAGGACGACATGCAGCGGCTCTACCCGCGCCTGCGCACCGCAGATTGTTGGGTGATCGGCGCGCCCGTGTATATGGACGGCATACCCGGCCCCATGAAGAACGTGTTCGACCGTCTGTTGCCGTTTGTCGAACCGACGGTAGAAGTGCGCGACGGGCGGGTGCGCCACCCTATGGGCGTTGGCGTAAAGGGCGGGAGCCTGATCCTGACTTCGGTGTGCGGGCACTGGGAGATGGAGACCTTCGACCCGCTGCTGGCCTACATGCAGGCGTTTTGCGACAGCGCACACCGCACCTTTGCCGGGGCATTGCTGCGACCGCACGCCGCGGAATTCGTACAACTGCTCAAGAACGGCGGCGGCGAAGACATCTTGAGCGCTGCGCACGAGGCAGGCCGCCAGTTCATGCGCAGCGGCGTTTTGCCCGCCGACAAGCTGGCAGCCGTCAGCCGGCCTCTGCTCACGCGCGAAGAGTACATCGATCGAGCCAACGATCGCATGGCGCAGCTTATGTCCGGCGAGCGACGGCTGGCGGCCTAACCGTCGGGCAACAACCGTCCGACCGGCCAGAGGTGCAGTTTTTCGAGGTCGCGGCGGAAATCGCGAAAAGTCGCCGCCAAGACAGCGGGGGGATAATGGCCGTTAACGCCGCTTGGGTTGGGCAGCACCCACAGCGGCGCCGGCCCTATCCCCTGCGGCTGCCGGCCAACGCCCGCGTCCGGGCATGAAAACGCCGTACGATAGGCGCCGATGCCTAGGATGGCGACGGACCAGGGCCGGTATAGCTCGACTATCTCTTGCAGCCGGCGGGCGCCCGCCTCCAATTCGGCGCGAGTTACCTCGCGGCCGCTTGCCGCCGTGCGGGAAACCAGGTTGGTGATCCCGCACCCCGCATCCAACAAACGCTGCTGCTGGTGCGGCTTCAAGAGCGCCTCGGTGAAGCCGGACTCATAGAGCGCGCGCCAGAAGCGGTTGCCGGGGCGCGCGAAGTGATAGCCGGTATAGCCCGAATAGAGGCCGGGGTTGATGCCGCAGAAGAGCGTCCGCAAGCCGGGCGCGATCACGTCGGGGATGGTTGCGCCGGCGGCAGCCGCCAGATCGGCTTTGGCCGGCTTCTTTCGCTCAGTCAACGTCTGCTCCATCCCTTCTTTGTAGTCTGCGCAGAAGTAGATCAATGGTTCAGCGTCCGCCGACGGGCGGTTTGCTGGCTTGCAGGCATTCTACCACGCGCCGCCGTCATCCCCTTGCGCCGGGCCGATCCGGCGTTTCTTGCCTCGGCGCGGGCCCCTGGGCGATAATACAGCCATGCCGTGCGGCGCTGCCGCGTCTGTACGCGAATCGCCGTCGCCAATCCGACCCAATCCCTCTGGAGGAAACGCATGGCTCCCAGCGAATACTCCGACGCCGAAATCAAGCTGACCGCCGCGCTCTATGCAAAACGCTCAGGCGTCGTCGACCACATCCGCGCCACCGGTCGCCTGCCGGACGAGATACCTACAGGCGGCATGGGGATCGCAATGCAAAAGCTGATCAATCGCCGCGGCCGCGACATCACGCTCACGCCCGACGAGCAGCTTGTCTACGATGCCATCCTGCGCGAAGGACGGCTGCCGGGCGGCGGCGTGCGCCTGATTAGCCGGCCCAAGCCCGACCAAGACAGCCAGGACGGCTAGGCCCCATCTTCTGCAGACAACAGATCGGCGATGCGGGCGTCTAGGGCGGCGGGCTTGCGCGCGTGGCCTGCGGCTGCGTCGGCCTGACGGCGGCGGCTGTCCAGTTCGGTGCGCACATGCTGGACCAGTTCAGCGTCGTCATCCCCCTGGCAGCGCAGCATGTGGTGGGCGGCCATTTCCTGCACGGCGGCATACCAGCGCTGCGCCAGCAGATGCTCCGCGCGCTGAATCAGCCGCTCGGCATATTCAGCCAGCGCGCCGATCTCCAGCACCGTATCGAAAAACGCATCGTAGAGGGGCCGCGCTTGCTCATAGCGCCCGTCGCGCAGCAAAGCCAGAAAGGCGCGCAGCTCTTGGGCGCGGGCCAGAAGCCGGCGATGGCCGCGCTCGGAAGCCACGCGGTGCGACTGTTCGGCGAGGGCCTGAGCCTGGTCAAGCGCTCCCTGCAAGCAGTGAATCTCGGCCAAGTCCAACCCGGCGCTCGCAGCGTAATAGGCGTTGCCGATTTTCTCGAAGACGGCGCGCGCCACCCAGTGCGCATCCAGGGCGCGGCCGGTGCTGCCGCGGGCGGCGTGCAGCTTGCCCAGCTCATTCAGCGTCCACGCCAGGTTGAGGTCGTCCTCCGTCGAACGGAAGATGGCGAGGCTTTCCGCCAGGTGGCTGCCGGCCTCTTCGAAGCGCCCCTGTCGCGTCAGCGTCGCGCCCAACCCTCGCTCGACCTTGCCCTGCTCGCGGGCGCGCTTGGTCGGGTCCTCGATTCCGTCACACTGGGCAAGCGCCTCGCGATAATTGGCCTCGGCCTCGGCTAGATCGCCGCGGTTCTCGTGGTCATCGCCCAGCAGCCGGTGACCGACGGATAGGCGGTAGTGATCCTGAAGGCGGCGCGCTAGGTTCAGAGCGCGGCGCCGCAGCTCGATGCCCTCCTCGGCGCGGCCTTGCAGGCTGTGCAGCCAGCCCAAATAGGAATAGGCGTTGAACAGTTCGGTCTGCACCGCGCGCTCTTGGTCGGGTGCGGCGCGGCGCAGGGCGCTCAGTTGCGCGATGTTGTCGTGCAGCAGTTGCTCGGCGCGCAGCGCGTCGTCAGCGCTCTCGATGCCCAGATAGAGGAAGACGCTGGCCTGTTTGCGCCGGCAGCGCGCCGCGCCCAGCGGGTCGGGGATGGCGGCGAAGATGCGCTCTGCGGCCCGGTAGTGGGATAGCGCCTCGCGCTCGCCCAGGGCGCGCAGAATGTTGCCGGTCTGCACGCTCATTTCCGCAGACCAGCCCTGCTCGCCGGCGTGGTCCGCCGCCTCTTTGGCCCGTTCATACCAGACCCGCGCCTCCAGATATTGGCTCTGGCGGGCGGACTGGCGGCCCAGCGCGGCGAGGATGGGCAGGCGGATCAGCGTGTGCAACGCGAAGCTTTCGTCGAGCAGACGCTCATAGGCCTCCCGCTGCTCGCGGCGATCGCGGCTCTCTTCCGGCGCGGTCAGGCGCAAAGCCTGCGACCAGATCTGGAGCAGCTCTTCGATCTGGCGGCGGAAGAGGGCGCGCTGCACCGGCGACATGTCGCCGGCGAGGGTGGTCGCCAGCGAACGCAGCAGCGGGTCGCCGAAGTCGATGCCGCCGCCTTCCACCTGCATATAACCGGCCGCGGCCAGCAACAGGTTCGTGTCGCGCGGCTCCAGTTCCAGGGCGTCCGCCAGGGCGAGGGTCGTATCGCGGTCCGGAGGGCTGCGCTTGCCCGATTCCCAGCGGCTGATGTTGCTGGGCGTGAGGTTGAGTTGGGCGGCAAGGTGCATCTGGTTCAGGCCCTGGCGCGTGCGGTAGTGACGCAGCAGGGCGCCGAAGCGCTGTCGTTCGAGGCGCTGCATAGCGGGTTCCTTTCCGGGACGGCGGCGGGCGTGGCAGTTATGATGCCATGCCCGCGTTGATGCTATCACGATCTTTGCCAGTTTGGCAATTCATAATATTGCATGACAAATTCGCATTGACAATTCGGCCCCAGCACGTTACACTGTAGACATAAGCCGATGTGCAGGGCCGCAACGCCGCTGCCGCACCCATAGAACACGAGGCCCCCGCTCCGACGCTGCTTCGCGAAGAATCCCGGCCTGCACTCCCTGTTAATGTTTACCGGCAGATTTCGTGTAACAGGAGGAGCCACATGGTCGTCAACGGCGAAAAGGTCTGGGTGCCGAACCGTCGCCAAGACTTGATCGCAGGCCTCAGGCGCATGGGCGTCGACAAATGCAACGGACAGCCCCTGCGCAGCGCCAGCGCAGCGGAACTGCGCCGCCTCTACTGCCGTGAGCGGGCGCGCGTCGTGCGAGCGCGGCAACGCCAACAGCCGCCGGAACCCATGCGCACCTACCAAAGCCAGCTCTTCACCGCCTGGTCCGTCACGGACTAAGCCGGTCGTTCACGCGCCTGCGTGTGCAGCGCGTGGACCGTCATCGCAGCGACCCGTCCCCCCTTCTTTATTGCGGCCCTCTCCATACTGCCGTTTTGCCTCCCCGCCTCCCGCCGTCATCGTGAGCCGTTAAGCGGCCCCAACGCCCGGCAAATTCACGCTCAACCAGGCACGGTGCGCCGTGTCCGTTTTTTGCGCCTGCAGCGCCCGGCTAATATCGCGAATAGGACAGCCGCCGCCTGCGCGAAAATCGATTTCTGCGGATATTGACACTCGCCCCATTCAGCGCGATACTATGACAGACCGACGGTCGGTCTAGAAGAGCGCAGGACATTATCGTATGCCCAGAATCGTCAAAGACCCGGATGTCCGCCGCAACGAGATCCTCGACGCGGCCCAGCAGCTCTTTGCGTTCAAGGGCTACGACCAGACCTCGGTGCAGGATGTGTTGGACGCAGCCGGCATCTCCAAGGGCGCCTTCTATCACTACTTCGCGTCCAAGTCCGAACTGCTCGATTGCCTCGTCGAGCGCATGACCACGCAGACGCTGGCCGCGTTGCAGCCCATCGTAGACGACGGCAATCTGGACGCTTGCGAAAAGATGGAAGCCTTCTTCGGCTTTATCCTTCGCTGGAAGACGAACAACCGGCGCTACTTGCTTGACCTGATGCGCGTCATCTATCGCGACGAAAACGCCGTCTATCGCTACAAGATCACGGCGGCCAACATCGAGCGCATCGTCCCGCTAGTGGGCGACATGGTCAGCCAGGGCGTGGCGCAGGGCGTCTTTACTACAGAGCACCCGCATGAGATGGGCGAGATTGTGATGACGATACTGCGGACGCTTGGCGAATCGCTCGCCCAGTTGCTTATGGAGTGCCCGGCGGACGCGGACGCCCCCGACGACCGGGCCGAGCGCATGGAACATGCCATCCGCGTGCATGAATACGCCGTCACCCGGCTTTTGGGCGCTGTCCGCCCGCTGCATCTATTGGATGTCGAGCAGGCCAAGCTCTTCCTCGTCGAACCGGAAGCGGCCTGACCTTTCGTCGCCCCGGCGAATCTCCCCTCTGCCGGAGCCTGAACCGCACGGCAAACAACGCCTGCGGACAACACCACTGGTGAATTTCGGAGGGCTATCTATGGGCAAATTGATCAAAATGGCCTGGCGCAATATGTGGCGCAACTGGCGACGCACGGCCATCGCCTCGGTGGCGATCGTGCTCGGCATGATCTTGCTGCTCTTCATGGGCGGCGTCATCCACGGTACGGACCAGGTCATCTTCGGCAACGCCGTGCGCCTCTACGGGGGCAACATCCAGATCCACGCACCCGGCTATCTGGTCAAGGCCAGCCGTATGCCTCTGCTGCCGCTAGAGGACGCCAACGCCGTGGTGCAGGCCGCCTTGGCCCAGCCGCATGTGCTCGCCGCGGCCAAGCGCATCAACACCGGCGGCGTCGTCAGCAGCCGCGAAGGCGCCTTCCCCGTCGCCATCACCGGCGTCGAACCGTCCGTCGAAGCGCCGCACAGCATCCAGGCCAACGCCATCGTCGAGGGGCGCTATCTGCTCGACGAAGACTTGGACGCCGTCTTGATCGGCAAGGGGCTGGCGGACCTGCTCGACGTGGGCGTGGGCGACCGCGTCACCGTGCTGGGCCGCGTCCGCAACGAGTCTATGCGCCAGCGCACCATGACCATCGTCGGCATCTTCGACGTGGGCATGCCGGAACTGGAGAAGGCCATGACCTTCATCACCCTGACGGAAGCGCAGGAGCTGTACGGTCTCAGCGGCCAGGCGACCGAGGTCGCCGTCACTCTGGAACAGGTGGGGCAGGAGCCGGCTGTTCTGCCCGGGCTGCGCGCCGCGCTCCCCGGCTACGAAGTCGACGCGTGGGATACGCTGCGACCGGAGATGCGCGAGACGATGCAGACCAAGGGGATGGTCACCACCTTTTTCGCCTTCGTGGTGCTCTTCATCGCCAGCATCGGCGTGCTCAACCTCATGCTGATGGCCGTATATGAACGCACGCGCGAGATGGGCGTGCTCGCCGCCCTGGGCATGAAAGGCCGCCAGATCATGCTCCTCTTCCTGCTGGAGGGCGCGCTGATCGGCGCGTTCGCCGCCGCGATCGGCGTCGCCCTAGGGATGGCTTTGGTCGGGTTCGTCGGGCAGGTGGGCATCGCCTTTAACTTTGCCGAGTCGATGGGCGGCATGGCCTCGCTCATGGGCGACCGCCTCTACACCTCGTACCCGTTGAGCGACGCCATCGGCCGGGGCGTATCCGTCACCCTCATCTCGGCGCTGGCCTCGCTCTACCCGGCCTGGCAGGCCGTGCGCAAAGAGCCTGCCGAGGCGCTGCACCACATTTAGCCGTCATTCTGGAGGAATGCACTATGGCATTCGCAAAACTGTGGGTCATTGCCTATCGCGACCTGGGGCGCAACCGGCGGCGCACCCTCTTCACGCTCATCGCCGTAGCCCTGGGCGTTGGCCTGCTCATCCTGCTCGAGGGCTACATCGCCGGCGTGTGGGACGGCGCGCTGCAAAACGCCATCCGCTTGCAGACTGGGCATGTGCAGGTGCGCAACCCCGAATATGAAGAACAAAAGATGACCTTGCTCTGGGCGGACCTGCTGGAGAACGCCGGCGATACGGCTGCACGCGCCGCCGCCCTGCCCGAGGTTAAGGCCGCGGCGCCGGTGCTGTGGGCTACCGCCATCCTCAACACCGTCGAGGACTCGGCCGGCCTAAAACTTTACGGCATCGACCCGGCTTCCGCTCTGTATGACCCCATCCGCGAAGCGATGACCGCCGGCGAGTTTCTCTCCGCCGACGACCGCAGCGGCATCCTGCTCGGCAAGCGGCTGGCCGACGAACTGGGCATCGGCGTGGGACAGAACGTGAGCCTCACCGTGGTGGATGCCGACGGGCAGGCCAGCGAGGCGATCTTCGTCGTGTCCGGCCTCTACGTCTCCGGCGTGCCCAGCTATGACGAGAACTCGGCCTTTATGCCATTGGACAAAGCCCAGGCCTTCACCGGCGTAGGCGACCGCGCCAGCGCAGTCGTCATGCTGCTCCACCGGCAGGAAGACGCCGATCGTGTGGCCGCCGCCCTGACCGGGCCGGACATCGCGGTCAAAACTTGGCAGCAGATGAACCAGCTTCTACTGGAAACCGTGGAGACGACCGCGCTGCTTTACAACCTGCTTAACCTGATCGTCATGCTGGTTGTAGCGGTGGTGATCGCCAATACGCTGCTCATGGCCGTGTTCGAGCGCATTCGCGAAATGGGCATCTTGGCCGCGCTGGGCATGAAGGGCCGCCAGATCATGCTCATGTACCTGCTCGAAGCGACCATCCTCGGCCTCATCGGCATCGCAATCGGGGCGGCGCTCGGCTCGGCGGGCGTGGGTTACCTGGCGACGAAGGGCATCTACATCGGCGACATCGCGTCTACGGTTGACTCGATAGCCGTCGGTTCCACGCTCTACGGCCGCTTCGTGCCCGGCAAGTTCGCCTGGCTTTCCCTGTGGACGCTGATCGTCATTCTGCTCGCATCGCTCTATCCCGCCTGGTTCGCGGCGCGGCTGGAGCCGGTCGATGCGCTGCGCGCGCAGTAGCAGTCCCATCATCTATTCTCTACGGAGCCATTCCATGGACGTCATCCATTTGGAAAACGCAGTCAAGACCTATCACATCGGCGAGGTGGAAACCCGCGCCCTCAACGGCGTCACCCTCAGCATTGGCGAGGGCGAATTCACAGCCCTGGTCGGCCCGTCCGGCTCGGGAAAGACGACAGCGCTGCAGTTGATGGGCTGTCTCGACCTGCCCGACAGCGGGTCCGTGCTGATCAACGGCAAAGACGTGACCCGCTTTAACAAGAGCCAGCGCGCCGACCTGCGCCGCGGCGTGATCGGCTTCATCTTCCAGTTCTTCGCCCTGGTGCCGGTGCTCAGCGCCTACGAAAATGTCGAACTGCCGCTGCTGCTCAACGGACTCAACGCCAAGGAACGCCGCACTCGCATCATGGAGCTGCTCGACGCCGTCGGCTTGGCGGACCGCGCCAATCACCGCCCCGACCAACTGAGCGGCGGCCAGCAGCAGCGCGTCGCCATCGCCCGCGCCCTGGCCCCCCGCCCCCTCATCGTGCTGGCGGACGAGCCGACGGCCAACCTGGACACGGCCAACGGCGAGCAGGCGATGGAGATCATGCAGCGCCTGAACCAAGAGACCGGCACAGCCTTTGTCTTCGCCACCCACGACCCGCGCGTGATGGCCTTCGCCCGCCGCATCGTAGAACTGCGCGATGGGCAGATCATCCACAACGGCCTGGCGCAGTGAGGAAGTGCGATGATCTCTAGGCGCGTGCGGGAGGGGATCGTCCATACACCTTCCAGGATACTGCCGGCTTCCTGGAGGATCGCCCTGTCGCCGGCGTTGGCGTTGCTGCTTGTTGTCGCCGGCTGCAATTTCGGCGCGACGCCCACGCCTATCCCTACGCCCGCGGCCACGCCACTGCCCCCCATAGGCGTGGCAGTCGGCGGCAAGGTCGCCACGGCCTCGGGCGAGATCGCCCCCGCGCGCAAGGCCGAGTTGGGCTTTCCCGCCGCCGGGCGCATCCAGTCTATGAAAGTGGAGACGGGCGACTTCGTGGAGGCGGGCGCGGTGTTGGCTGTGCAGGAGCGCGCCGCCGCCGAAGCGGATGTCGCCGCCGCGCAGGCGACCCTGTTCCAGGCGCAGGCGCGGCTGGCGGAACTGCGATCCGGCCCGCGCCTTCAGGAGATCGCCGTGGCGCAGGCGCAGCTTGAAGCGGCGGAAGCCCGCCTCGCCCAGATCACGATGGGCGCGCGCCCGGAAGAGATCGCCGCGGCCAATTCCGCCCTCGCCGCGGCGCAGACCGCATACCGGCAGTTGTTTCGCGGCCCGGACGAGGCTGAACGCATCGAGGCGCTGGCTGCGCTCTCCAATGCCGAAGCCGCGCTGCGCCAGGCCCAGGCTGCTTATGACCGCGTCTCGTGGCGCAACGACGTCGCCGGCCTGCCCGAAAGCCAAGCCCTGCAGGAGGCGACCAACAACTACGAGGCCGCCCAGGCGCGCTATGACGCGCTCTATGCCGAGCCGGACGCCGGGGCTGTCGCCGAGGCTCAGGCCAGGGTGCAGCAGGCCAAGGCCGACCTGGAACGGCTGCTCGCGCCCGGTTCCGAGCACCAGGTAGCCGAAGCCGCGGCCGCGGTGCGCAGCGCCCAGGCCGAGCTAGACCTGCTCACAGCCGGCGCACGCGATGAGACCATCGCCTCCGCCGCGGCCGAAGTCGCTGCGGCCGAAGCCGCGCTGCGCCGCGCCGAGGCTGCGTTGGCCGCTACGGAGTTGGCCGCGCCCTTCGCCGGCACGGTCACGGCGCGCTTCGCCACCGTGGGCGAGACGCTGCAAGCCGGCGAGACGGCGCTGATCCTAGCCGATCTGGACACCCTGCGCGCCGAAACGACCGACCTCAGCGAGCGCGATGTGGCCCAGTTGTTCGAGGGCCAGCCCGCGAGCGTACGCGTCGAGCCGTTGGGCGTCGAAGTCTCCGGTCGCGTGGTGCGCATCGCCCCCCAGGCCAATGTGATCGCCGGCGATGTAATCTATACCGTCGTCGTCACGCTGGACGAACAACCGCCCGGCCTGCGCTGGGGCATGAGCGTCGAGGTCGACTTCTTGGAGGAGTGACCTCTCGTTGATACTGTCTCTTTACCGGTTCCGGTATTCCTCCACCGTCTCCCAGGCTGTCTGCTGCAAAAAAGGAACGCTCTCGTCTGTGCCCTTCCACGCATCGCGAAAATAGGCCGCCGGCCCTGTTTCCGGCAGGATGTCGGTCGGTACGTAGGCGACGCCTTCCGGGCTGCGCCGCAAGATAGCGCTATACAGCACCGCTGCAGTCAGATACGTGCCATTGACATTGGGGGCTACTTCGGAGTTTTGCGCATATAAGCTGAGTGCAGGATCGGTCTGCTTCACCCGCTGCCAGGCGAGGCCGACCGGGATCACCAGGGCGCCGGCTTCGGATGCAGCCTCCTCGTTGATGAGATCGGAAGAGCGTCGTGTAGGGAAAGAGTGTAGGATAGGGTGGAG
>CAZYSJ010000115.1:1506-13420 GCA_964649875.1 uncultured Caldilineaceae bacterium | reverse complement strand
GATAATGAGCGGTGACTGGAGTTCAGACGTGTGCTCTTCCGATCTACCCTCGACCGCGCCGCCCGCACCGTCGCCGTCCAAGATCGCCGCGTCGACCTCACGCCCTCCGAGTTCGATCTGTTGGCCATCCTTATGACCTCGCCCGGCCGCGTCTATTCGCGCGCCGATCTGCTCGACCGCCTGCAAGGCGACGCCTACGCCGGCTACGAGCGCACCATTGACGTGCACGTACGCAACCTGCGCACGAAGATCGAATCGGACCCCAGCCGGCCCCGCTATATCGAGACGGTTTTCGGCGTCGGCTATCGCTTTGCCGTCGATCGCTGATTGGAAACGCCCGCCCATGCGCTCAGTTGCGTTGAAATTCACCCTCGCCTTTTTCGCCGTCGGCGTGCTTGGCGCCGTCTTGGTCGGCGTCTTCGTGAGCATCCGCACGCAGCGCGAGTTCGACCGCTTCATCTTCGACAACAGCCAACAGCCGGCGATTGCCGCGCTCAGCGACTACTATCGCAGCCACGGCAGTTGGGATGGCCTTGACCGCGCCGTCCTCAACGCCGCCGAACGCTGGCTGCGGCCGGATCGCCCCATGCTGGTGACGGTGACCGACAGTCAGGGCATTGTCGTCTTCGGCGGCCCCGATCCCCGGCGGCTCGGCACGCAGGTGCCCGAACGCTCCTTGCGCAGGGGCATTCCCATCGACGTAGACGGGGAGATCGCCGGCTATCTGATCTTCGATTTCTTCGAGGACCGCCGGGCGCCGGATGCGCCGGAGAACCTGTTTGTGGCTGCGCTCAACCGCGGCATCATCTTGGCTGCGCTGGCTGCCACCGTCGCCGCCCTGCTGCTCGGCGCCTTCCTGGCCCGCACCCTGGCCCGCCCGATTGGCGAACTAACCGCGGCCACCCAACGCATCGCCCGCGGCGAGTTGGGCTTGCAAGTGCCGGTGCGCACCCACGACGAGTTGGGCAAGCTGGCCGCCTCGTTCAACAGCATGAGCGCAGACTTGGAAAAGGCCAGCCGTCTGCGCCGCCAAATGACGGCCGACATCGCCCACGATTTGCGCACCCCCCTCAGCGTCATCCTCGGCTACACCGAAGCCCTGAGCGACGGCAAGCTGCAAGCCTCCCCGGCCATCGCCGCCACCCTGCACCAAGAGGCGCTGCACCTCAACCACCTCATTGACGATCTGCGCACCCTTTCCCTGGCGGACGCCGGCGAGCTTCCCCTCTACCGCAATTGGATCGCTCCGGGGGCGCTGCTCGAACGGGCTGTGGCGGCCTACGGCATGCAGGCCGAGCAGCAAGGCATCACCCTGCGCACGGAGATCGCGGCCGGCCTGCCCGCCCTCAACGTGGACGCACAACGCATGGCGCAAGTGCTGGGCAACCTGGCAAGCAACGCCCTGCGCCATACGCCCGCGGGCGGAGACGTTACCCTCTCAGCCGTGCAAGAGGACGGCGCCGTGTTGCTATCCGTCCACGACACCGGCGACGGCATTCCGCCCGAAGACCTGCCCCATATCTTCGAGCGCTTCTACCGGGGCGACCAGGCCCGCCAGTCATTTGGCGCATCGGGCCTGGGCCTCTCCATCGCCAAGTCGATCGTCGAAGCCCACGGCGGTTCGCTCACCGTCGCCAGCGCTGCAGGCCAGGGCTCGACCTTCACCGTGCGCCTTCCCGTCTAGGCCTTTTTCAGCCCGGATAGCCGCATCCCTGCACAACAGCCATCTGCGGTATACTGTAAACATCCGCTCGGCGCGCCGCGCCCGCCGCTGGACAGTATATACAGGCGAAAACGGAAAAGGCATGCGCATGACGAACCAAGTCGCCGCACAATCGCACCCGCCGGAGGTTCCGCCGGCCCCTGCTCAAGACAAACAGCCTGCATTGGACCGGGAAGCCCTGACCGAAGTGGTCAACCTGGCCCTCTGGTCCGGTCAAATGCTAATGGAGAACGGGGCGGAGAGCCAGCGCGTAGAGGAAACCATCCGCTCGTTGGGCGCGGGCCTCGGCTGCGACTGGGGCGACGTCTTTGTCTCGCACAACGCGCTGATCGTCTCGCACAGCAGTCGCGGCGAATTCCGCACCAAGACGCGCCGCATTGCGCGCGGCGGCGTCAACCTCACCCTGGTAGCGGCCATGAGCCACCTGCGTCATCGCGTGGAAGAGGGCAAGTTCGACCGCTTTCTGGTGCGCCAGGACTTGGTGCGCATTGCCGGCCTGCCTCGCCACTACAATCGCGGGCTGACCGTGCTGATGGTCGGACTCGCCTGCGCTGCGTTCAGCCGGCTATTCGGCGGCGACTGGCCGGTCTTCGGCGTGACGCTGGTCGCCGCCAGCCTCGCCATGTGGGTGCGCCAAGAATTGGCGCTGCGCGACCTCAACCCGCTGCTGCAAGCGACCCTCACCTCTTTTGTCGCCGGCCTGACGGTCGGCCTGCTGCGCATGACCGGGCTTGCCTTTCAACCGGAGACAGCGATGGCCGCGGCCGTGCTTCTGCTCGTGCCCGGCGTGCCCTTTGTCAATGCGGTCGAAGACCTGATCAAAGGCTACACGGTGGTGGGGCTGGCCCGCTTCACGACTAGCCTGTTGATCATCCTGGCGATTGCCCTGGGACTGATATTGGCGATGCGGCTGACGGGGATTCAGCGCCTATGAACGAAGCCAACATGTGGCGGCTGCTTGTGGAGAACGCCTTCTGGGCCGGCATCGCCGCGCTGGGGTTCGCCGTGCTCTTCAACGTGCCTGTACGCACGCTGTTCGCCTGCGCTGTCTGCGGAGCGATCGCCTATGCCACGCGCACGCTGGCGGCGACTTTTGTCGGCCTCAGCATGGAGGCGGCCACGCTGGCGGGCGCTACGCTCGTCGGCTTTGCCGCCGTTCTCTTCAGTCGCCGGCTGCACGTGCCCGCGCCGGTCCTGGTAATGCCGGGCGTCATCCCGCTGATCCCCGGCGCGCTGGCCTTTCGCACCATGATCGATCTACTCAATCTCTCCGCGGCGCCGGCTGCCGACGAAACGCTCGTGGCGATCGCGGCGGTAAACAGCTTCAAGACGGCGCTGATCATCGGCGCCATCGCCGCGGGCGTCGCCATTCCCAGCCTCATCTTTCGCCGCCGGCGTCCCATGACGTAAGGCGGATCGCCCTGCCGCGCGCCCTATCCGCGCTGCGCCAACCTCACTCACCCTGTAACCGCTTCCCAAGGCGACATCGAACCGGAAAGCCCGGAGCCGGCCAAGCCGGCCAAATGTAGCGAACAAGACACAACGTTTGACATAGCCGCAATCGGACATGTGCGTCTGTCGAGCGCGCGCCGGTTGCGCGATACATAGACCAGCTATCAATTCGCCAGTCTGTTGGCCTGTTGGCCCATCTGCGTCGCCGCCCATCCGGCCGATCACGCCCAACACACCCGCCATAGGAGCAACCAACCAACTATGCCTCTCCGTCCTCGCCCTTTGTCCGCCATGTGGCCGTTGTGGATCGCGGCGCTGCTCTTTTCGATTGCACTCGGCGTCCTCAGCGGGCAGCCCGCCCCGGCTTTGGCCGAGTCCGATGACGCCGACACCCTGGATCCGCCTTCGCTCTACTTGTCGCTGCCCTACATCGTTGCGCTGCGCGAGTCCGCCCCGCCCGTCATCACCTCCGCGCCGATTACCACGGCTATGGTTGGGCTGCCCTACACCTATACGGTGCAGGCCGGCGGCTATCCCAAACCGACCTTCATCCTGGAATCCAGCCCGCCCAGCATGACCATCGACGCCGATTCCGGCCTCATCCAGTGGACGCCGGCGGAGACGGGCAGCTACACTGTCGCCGTGCGCGCGGTCAACGGCATCAGCCCCGATGCACAGCAGACCTACGCCATCCAGGTCGCGCCGGATGGCTCGCTACTGCCGGAGCGCATCTGGGACCCGCGGCTGGACCTGCGCGGAGCCACGCTCGTAGAGGCGCGCCCTGCGCCCGGCCAGGGCTACTGGCGGCTGGTCGAGGCGCGCTGGCTCGACGAGGCGGAGGCTGACGGAAGGCACCACATTTACATGGACACGCTCGACCAGGACGGCGACCGGCAGGGCGGCGTGCCGATACGCGTCAGTTGGGCCGACGGCTATGTCACCGCCATCACCGGCAAGCCCGATCTGCCAGGCGACCCGTTCGCAAAATACGCTGACTTTGCCATGTACGCCTGCGCGCCGGCCTATAACGCTCGCCCCGTCGACGGCGCCCCTGCCGATCGCGTGGATGGCATGGGCTACGGTTCGATTGAACTGCCGGATTGGAACATTCACACCAGCTACATCCTCATCTGGCGCTGGACCATCGCCCCGCGCTAGGCGCAGGCATGCTTAACACTCCGGGCGCGAGCGTTCGCGCCCGGAGCGCCGCGCCTATCCCCCAAAGCGTGGTAAAATGTGAGCAAGTGCGGCGCGCCGCACCTGCCTGACGGCCGCCCTGCGCCATTCTCCGCCTGAAAGGGAGCCATGCCATGAACCCCACAGCCGCAGATCTCGACCTCTTCCTGCTTGAGCATCTCGACGACTACATCGCCGAAACGTCCGAACTGTGCGCCCAGCCCAGCGTCTCTGCCACCGGGGAAGGCGTGCTTGCCTGCGCCGACCTGGTCGAAACCATGTTCGAGCGCCGCCAGTTCGCCGTCAACAAGATCCCCACAGACGGCAACCCGATCATCGTGGCCCGTCTCGGCGGCGTCTCGCCGCGCACCTTGCTCTTCTACAACCATTACGACGTCCAGCCCCCCGAACCGCTGGAATTGTGGACCACGCCGCCCTTCCAGCCCACAGTGCGCGACGGCGCGCTCTACGCCCGCGGGGCCATCGACGACAAGGGCGAGCTGATCGCACGCCTGGCCGCAATCGACGCGGTGCGCGCCTTGCATGGCGGCCCCCTGCCCTGCGGCATCACCTTCGTCGTCGAAGGCGAGGAAGAGATCGGCAGCCCCCACATTGCCCGGTTTGTGCGCGATCACAAGGAACTGCTCGCCTGCCACGGGGCCATCTGGGAACAGGGCTACGTCGACGCCAGCGGGCGGCCTATCAACACGCTCGGCGTGCGCGGCATATTGGCCGTGCAGTTGACCGTGCGCACCATGTCGCTTGACGCGCACTCCGGCGGCGCGCACATGCTGCCCAGCGCCGCCTGGCGGCTGGTGCGCGTGCTCGACAGCCTGAAAGGGCCGGATGAGCGCATCCGCATTCCCGGCTTCTACGACAACGCGCTGCCGCCCTCAGCGCTGGACGAGCAGTTGTTCGAGGCCATGCCCGACCCCGAAGAGGAGCTGCGCGCCGAGTACGGCGTGCGCGAGTTCGTGAACGGTCTGCGCGGCAAGGACCTGGAGCGGGCCGTCTTTTCGCCTACATGCAACATCCAGGGCATCACCGCGGGCTACCAGGGCGGCGGCATGAAGACCGTCATCCCCCACGAGGCCACGGTCAAGATCGACTTCCGCCTCGTGCCCGAACAGGACCCGGACGACATCTTCGCCAAGCTGCGCGCCCACCTCGACGCCCAGGGCTTTGCGGACGTGGAATTGACGCGGCTGGGCGCCATGTGGCCGGTGCGAGTGTCGGCGGACGACCCGCTGGTCAAGCTCTGCATTCGCACGGGCGAGGAAGTCTACGGCAAGCCCGCGCTGGTCGAGCCGCTGGTAGGCGGCAGCTCGCCGGTCTACGCCTTCGCCAAGCCGCTGGGCGGCATCCCCGTGATCCGGCCGGGCGTGGGCCATTACGCCGGGCGCACCCATGCGCCGGACGAGCACATGCTGATCGAGAACTTCGTCAACGCCGCGCGCCACATCGCCCGCATTGTAGAGGAATACGGCAGCCTATGAGCGGCGTTCGCGCCAATCAAAAACCTGGCAGGAAGCTGGCTGCTCCCCGGCAAGTTTTGGTTGCGTTTCGCCCAAAAATCTCAAAAACGCGATTGACACGTAAGCCGAGTGTGTTACACTTATTGTTGACGCGTATCGTACGTGTCAGCGTAACACGTTCAGCAGCGCTCTCCTACATTGCCGCCAGATCATTGCTCCCGTTGCTCCCAATCCGGATACGCGTCGCAACTATCCGCTACGGATAAAGCGTTTCGCTTTACAAAAAGGGAGGATCGTCTATGAGTCTCTGGTCGCGTCTCTTTGGCAGCGGCTTCGATGATCAGAAACTGACGTCGCTCGTCGAACTTACCATACGCGAGGATCCGCTGGTGATGGATCATTCCACCGTGTCGTTCACCACTGAAAACGGCGTGATCACCCTGCACGGCAACGTCGCCAAGACCCTGGAAAAAGATCACCTCGGCACCGCTGTAGAGAACGCCATCAAGAACAGCGGCCTCAAATTTGAACGGATCGTCAACGACATCCAGGTTAAGTAGCGCATCGCTCAAGCGCGGCGCCGCGGTTCTGGTTGATTCGTTCTTCAACCCGGCGATATGAACGGCAGGGTTGAGCTTTAGACCTGCCGTTTATGTCGCCTGCGCCTTCTTTTGCCCATTATCTCCCCCTACAAATTCGCCTATAACGCCTGACCGGAATATCCCGATCTCACCGGCGGCAACGCCGCCTGCGCCGAGCAGACTCAAAGCGCGTTGGCGCGCCGGGCCGATCATGCAGTATCCTGCATCTACGCTGGACGCCCGCTCTGCGCAAGCGTCCGGCCACGACGATTCGGCCTGCCTACCGGGAGAAACGACCATGCTGAAGCCGCGCTCAGTCTGCGCCTCCTTCGCACTGCTGTTGGCCTTCTTGTTGGCGAGTCTGCCCGGCGCACTGTACGCCCAGAGCCAGGGCGACAAGGTATATGGGCTGCGCGGCATGCTAACCGCAGCCGCAGGCCAGCCGTTTGGCCATTATCTGGATGCCGAGGATGGCACGCGTTATGGCGTGGTCGGCGCTACGCCCGCCGTCGAACTGGAGTTGACGACCCTGGCCCAGACTCAACCGGACGCAACCATCAGCATCTGGGGAGATATCCGGGCGGGAAGCGACGCGGGGCCGGCGGTCATCATCGTGACGGATGTCCTGGCCCCGCAGCCGCCTACCGCCACGCCTATGCCTTCGCCCGTACTGCCCGTCGTCGCCATTGTCGAAGCCGAAACTTCGCCGCTGCGCAGCGGGCCCGCCGCGGTCTATCCGCTGATCCGGCTGTTGCGCCGCGGTGAGGCCTGCGAAGCCTTCGGCAAAAACCGCAAACAAGCCGGCTGGTATCAGGTGCGCTGCGCCGCGGACAACAACGTCGGCTGGCTGCGCGCCGACGCCGTGCGCTTTATCGGCGACCCGTCGGCCCTGCCGATCGTCGCCGCGCCGCCGACGCCCGAAGCCGTCGCCACGCGTGCGCCCACGGCGACGCCCAAGCCGACCGCCACGCGCCGGCCCGCGCCCACTGCCACGGCGACGCCCGTCCCGCCGCCCCGCCGCGGCCAGTGGCGCGGTCAATATTTCAACCGGCCGAACCTGGCAGGCAACCCCGTCGTCGACCGGCTCGAAGGGCGAGACGGCAGCTATCCGCTCGACCGGGCCTGGAACGGCTCGCCTGTCGCCGGCGTCGTCGCCGCGGGCTGGTCCGCGCGCTGGAGCGGACCCTTCTATTTTGAGTCCGGCGACTATCTCTTCCAGACCGATTTCTCCGGCGGCGGCGTGCGCGTCTTCATCGACGGCATCCGCATCATCGGCGGCTGGGAACGCGACAGCCGGCGCATGTCCAACCGCTTTCTCGACATAGGCGCCGGCGATCATACCATCACGGTCGAACACTCCGGGCGCAGCGTGCCTGGGCATGTCCGCGTCTGGTGGGCCAAAGAAACCAGCGGCACACGCGACGAATAGGCGCGTCCGCTGCATTTGCCGGAACAACGCGTGCGCCGTCTGCAGCTGCTGGACGGCGCACAGTTTTCGATAACGTTACAGCAATCCTACACCGGGCAGCGCTGCCGGACTCTTCATCGATCGGAGAACGCCATGAACCGCAAGATCGCCGTCGTCTGGGCAATGCTCGTCCTCGTCGCACTGGGAGCGGCGGCGTGCAGCCTCATAACAGAAGAACCCGCCCCGACAGAACTGCCGCGCGCGGAAGCCGCCGGCCTGGAGAATCGCCCGTGGCGGCTGGTCAGCTATGCCAATGCCCAGTCCGAAACGGTCACAGCGGAAGAGGAGCCTGCCGTCGTCACCTTCGAAGACGGCGGGGTGGGCGGCACGTCCGGCTGCAATTCCTTCTTCGGCAGCTATACCCTGGACGGCGCTCGCATCGCCATCGAGCAGATCGGCTCCACCCTGATGGCTTGCCCCGAACCGCTCATGCAACAGGAGCAGGACTTGCTTGCTGCGCTCTCCGCCGCCGCGGGCTACGCCATAGAGGGTGAGACGCTCCAACTGTTCGACGCTGCGGGCAATGTCGTGGCGACCTTCGCCCCACAGGCTGAGGCGGCTGCCGAATTCTCGCTCACCGGCGTCGCCTGGTCGGCGCAGGCTTTCGGCGACGGTGAAGTCGTCTCGTCGCTCATCGCCGGCACGCAGATCACCGCGCTCTTCACCGAGCAAGGCATCCTCTCCGGCAACGCCGGCTGCAACAACTACAACGCCGCCTACACGGTCGACGGCAACGCCCTGCACATCGGCCCGGCGGCCTCCACCCGCATACGCTGCAACGCGCCCGAAGGCATCATGCAACAAGAACAGGAGTACCTGTCCACGCTCGAAACCGTCGCCGCCTATCGCATCGACGGCGCGACGCTCGAACTCCTCGACGACGACGGCGCTCTCGTCCTTTCCTTTGCCGCGCCGGAGCCGGAGGCGTCGGCCTGCGCCACAGAGACGCTCGCCAACCTGGACTATGACATCCCGGAGATGCTGGACCGCACGGCGCCGCTGCGCGACGGCCAATATGAGTACGCACCCGACCGCATCACCGTCGGGCTCATACCGGACCAAACGACATGCGGCGACATAACCGGCGACGGCAGCGATGACGGCGTCGCCTATCTGTGGGCCAACACGGGCGGCAGCGGCGTTTTCGTCTACCTGGCGGTCGTCAGCGCCGATGCCGGCGCGCCGGCCAATATCGCCACGCTCTTCTTGGGCGACCGCATCAAGCTCCTTTCAACCGCCATACGCGACGCCCAGATTACGCTCGAAGCCATCGTGCAGGGGCCGGACGATCCCTTCTGCTGCCCGACGCAACAGGTCGTGCAGGTCTACGCGCTGCAGGACGGTCGCCTGGTCGAAACGGAGAGCCGCATCGTCGCAGGGCTGACGCCCGAAAAGCTCGCCAACATGCCATACGCCGTGGAAGAAGCCCCCAACGGCAACGCCTGGCTGTCGGATGGCGTCTACGCCGATCCGAATGAACCTGACCCGGCGTCGCAGACCTCGGTCACCCTCCTGCCCGCGCATACCGCATTCGGCGCAATCGACGGAACGCCCTCCGCCGCCGCTATCCTCGCCGTGAAGGCCGGCGATTCTGACGAGCGCCACTACCTCGCCCTCGTGCAAGAGCAGGAAGGCAAGCCCGTCCACGTCGCCGGCAGCCTGCTAGGCGGGCGCATCATCTTTCGCTCGGTCGCCATCGAAGACAACCGCGTGATCGTCGACATGCTCACCGTGGGGCCGGGCGATTTCGTCTGTTGCCCCAGCGTGCGCGTGGTCGAGACCTACGCCTTGCAGGACGGCGAGCTCATCCAGGCATCCGGCCAAGAGGTATCCGCCACCGGGGCCTGAGCGGACGCGCCTTCGGCGGCCTTTGCGCCCGGCCCGATTCGGACTACACTGAAGCGGATAGGCGCACGGCTATACCCGGTTCGCTCTGTACAGGAGGCCCCATGCTGCTCTGTATCGACATCGGCAACACCAACATCATGCTCGGCCTGTATGACGGCGACGATCTCGGCCCTCATTGGCGGCTCTCGACCGACCACGAGCGTATGCCGGACGAATTCGCCATGCAACTCATCAACCTGCTCAACTACGCGGGCGTGGCCCGCGAGCAGATCAGCGGCGTCGCCATCGCTTCAGGCGTGCCCATGCTGACCAGCCGCTGGTGCGAAGTATGCCGCAACTACCTGCGCTGCGATCCGCTCGTCATCAGCGGACGCATGCACACCGGTCTCACCATTCTCTACGACAACCCGGACGCGGTGGGCGCGGACCGCGTGGTCGATGCCGTGGCGGCCTTCCGGCTCTACGGCGGCCCCACCTGCATCGTCGATTTTGGCACGGCCACCACCTTCGAGGCCATCACCGCCGCGGGCGAATACCTGGGCGGGGCCATTGCGCCCGGCATCGGCATCGCGGCCGACGCACTGGCCCAACGCGCGGCCCGGCTGCCCAAGATCGACATTGCGCGCCCGCCCTCGGTCATCGGCCGCAACACCGTCCACTCCATGCAGTCCGGCCTGCTCTTCGGCTACGTCGGCTTAGTCGAGGGCATGGTCGCCCGCTTTAAGGCCGAGCTTGGCTCCGCAACCAAAGTAGTCGGCACGGGCGGGCTGGCCCCGCTCATCGCCGCCGAGACGGACGCCATCGACATCATCGCGCCGTGGCTCACGCTGGACGGGCTGCGCATGCTTTACGACCTGAATCACGCATAGCGAAAGGAAGAGGCTACACTCGCCATGCCCGCCCACCCTCTGCACGGACGGCGCATCGTCCTCGGCGTAACCGGCAGCATCGCCTGCTACAAGGCCGCGGACCTCGCCAGCAAGCTCGCCCAGACCGGCGCAGCCGTCGACGTGATCCTCACCCGCGCCGCCGCCGAGTTTGTTACGCCGCTCACCTTCCAGTCCGTCACCGGACGCCGCGCCTACACCGACGACGACCTGTGGGGCCATGAGGCGCATGTGCTGCACATCGGCCTGGCCCATTCCGCCAACCTGCTGCTCATCGCGCCCGCCACCGCACATACCTTGGCGAAACTCGCTCAGGGCCTGGGCGAAGACCTGCTCAGCGTCACCGCGCTGGCGGCGACCTGCCCGCTGGCGCTCGCCCCCGCGATGGACGCGGGCATGTTCACGCACGCGGCGACGCAGGCCAATCTGCGCATCCTGCAGGAGCGCGGCGCGCTCGTCATCGGCCCGGAAGAAGGCCATCTCGCCTCTGGGCTGGTCGCCAAGGGCAGGATGACGGAACCCGCCGCCATCTTGGGCCAGGTGCGCTATCTGCTTTCGCGGCAGGGGCCGCTGGCAGGCCGGCGCGTCGTCGTCACCGCCGGCGGCACGCGCGAGCCGCTGGACCCGGTGCGCTTTCTTGGCAACCGTTCGTCGGGCAAGCAGGGCTATGCCGTAGCCCAAGCCGCGCTGGATGCCGGGGCCGAGGTGACGTTGATCAGCAGCGCGGGCGGCCTGCCCGCGCCTGCCGGCGCGCAGGTCATCGCCGTAGAGACGGCGCAGGAGATGGCCGCTGCCGTGCTGCACGCCGTCGCGGAGGCCGACGCCCTGGTCATGGCCGCGGCCGTGGCCGACTTCCGCCCCGCCGAAGTCGCATCGCAAAAGCTCAAAAAGGACGCAGGCCCGCCCGTGGTGACGTTGGAGCGCAACCCGGATATTCTGCTCGAAGTGGCGAAACAGCGCGCAACGACCGGCCGCCCGCAGGTAGTGGCCGGCTTCGCAGCGGAGACGGAAAATCTGCTGGAGAACGCGCAGGCCAAACTAGCGCGCAAGGGGCTGTCGCTGATCGTCGCCAACGACGTCAGCGCGGCCGACGCCGGCTTCGCCGTCGACACTAACCGCGTCACGCTGCTGTCTGACGACGGCTCGGTGGAGACGCTGCCGCTGATGAGCAAGGCGGACGTGGCGGAAGCGGTAATGGCGCGCGTCGCCGCCCGCTTGGTCGGATAGACGGAAAACGACTAATCATTTCTGCCGCTCGCGCCGTGGGTGTAGTCCCGGCGACAAAAATGCCGCCGGCTACGAGC